>CAUTOM010000036.1:0-18484 GCA_963540435.1 uncultured Actinomyces sp. | reverse complement strand
TAGAGCAAGGGCCTTCTAATCCCGAGGTTGCAGGTTCGAGTCCTGTCGGGGGCGCTTTTCCGCACAGAATATACGCGGCATTCTTCTCTTTCGCTGTAGCATGCTTTTCTTCTGAAAAACAGCCTACAGTTTGCCTTTATCCCATACTTTCACCAGAATTTTTCCAAAAAGTCTCACCGAGATAGGAATTTAGGCCTAGAATCTGGCTAGGATCACCCACTCGCACTGTCGCAGGAGTAGCCATGTTCTCTTTGGTGAGCACAAGCTTTACGCCGTCAACGACGGCTATCGGCTCAAATGTTTTTCTAACGGCACTTGCCGGAATTCTTCCGCTCCTGCTGTTCTTCGTCCTTCTAGGCGCTTTTAAAGTCAAGACGCACTGGTGTGCATTGATTTCACTGGTTGCTGCTCTACTTATCGCCGTCTTCGGCTACAAGATGCCACTGAGCATGAGCCTTTTGGCAGCAGACCAAGGCATCGTATTCGCTTTGATCCCCATCATCTACATCATCATCGCTGCAGTGTGGCTTTATAACCTCACCGAGGTTTCAGGCCGCAGTAAGGATATGCGAGCTGTCTTCAACACAATCGGCAAGGGCGACATTCGAGTCCAAGCACTGATCATTGCTTTCTCTTTCTGTGGTCTACTCGAGGGCCTTGCAGGTTTCGGTGCGCCCGTGGCAATCGTTGCCGCGATGCTTGTCTCACTTGGCCTTCCCCCGGTAAAGGCTGCTGTTGTGACCATCGTTGGCAACGCGATCAATGTTGGTTTTGGCGCAATGGCAATCCCAACAACGACTGCTGGCCGTTTGGGCGGCCAAAATCCCCTGGTGGTTGCAGCGAATATGGGTCATCTTTCCTGGATTTTCGCTTGCTTTATTCCTCTCATCCTCTTGTGGATTCTTGACGGGGGCCGAGGCGTCGCCCAGTTGTGGCCCATCGCCCTGGTTTCCGGCGTTGCGACCGCTGCCGGCCATTTCTTCACCTCAGAGTTCTCCTACGAACTCACGGCCGTCTTAGCTTCGCTTCTGGGCTTGGCCGCGTCTTACATCTTCCTCTTGGTATGGACCCCGAAGACGCCCGATGATTACCGTTCCGAGGGCACTCAAGAGGATCGTCCCGATGCCTCGCGTATTACTTTGGCACTTCTCCCCTACGTTTTGGTTGTTGTCGTCATTGCCATCACCAAGCTGTGGAAGATCGGCGTCGATATTGACGCTATCTTCAAGTCCACAGACATCAAGATCCCCGTCCCCGGATTGCACGGAGAGTTGGTAGATTCTTCAGGCAAGGCAGTTTCTTCGACGATCTACACCTTCCAGTTCTTCTCTAACCCCGGAACCTGGATCTTCGTCACTGCCCTAATCGTTGCTTTCGTTTATGGTCGTACCAGTTCGGGCGGCCGTTACCCGATGACTTTCGGAAAGGGAATTGCAACTCTCTTCAAGACAATTTCTACCTTGAAGATTTCTATCCTGACGATCTGCTTGGTCATGGGCTTGGCCTACGTCATGAACCTCTCCGGACAAACAGGGGCGATCGGTACAGCTCTTGCAACAACCGGCGTGTTCTTCGCCTTCCTCTCCCCCATCCTCGGTTGGTTGGGAACAGCTGTCGCAGGATCGGCAACCAGTGCCGGTGCGCTTTTCGCCAATCTTCAGTCCACTGCCGCACAGATCGCGGGACTCGATCCATCGACTTTGCTTGCAGGCAACACGATTGGTGGAGGTATCGGCAAGATTGTGTCGCCACAAAATCTCACCATCGCAGCGACCTCAATCAACGAGCCCGGAAGCGAAGCAGAAATTCTCAAGAAGGCGGCCCCCTATTCCATCGGATTGCTGCTCATCTTGTGCGTCTTGATCTTCCTCGCCTCGCAAGGATATTTGGGTTCCTATATGCCCGTTGCTTAAGATCGTTGGGCTCGCAGTCTTCTGGCTGCGAGCCCAAGGTCTACTTGAAGAGAGAGGCGCTATGCCGAAGTCATTGCGATCCTTGGTAGTTCTCAGTGTCATCATCACGCTTCTGACGGGATGCATTCCCTTCGATTCAAACGGAACACGCACGCGTTTACCCCAGGACCCACGTTTTGCCGAGTTCACCTACGAAACTGACGGCGAGATCAAGGTCCAAGAGCGCACCGATTCCTTCAACGAACGGATGCCCGGGCTTCGTGCAACGCAAGGACACGTCGTGGCAGCCAACTTTCCAGAGGGGTGGCTCTTACCCTCACCCGACCATCACTTATGGGTAACAGGCGTCGCAAGTGTTCCTCCTGAGACAATCCAGATGCTTGCCAATGGAAGCGGCGGAAATAACGCACTTCTTCCCGGTATCTATCCAGGCCTCTACGAGTACGTTCCCCAAAACTGCCACTTTTTCACTGTTCCCTCCGATCATGCGAATACTGTGCTCCGAACTGATAAGAACAACACTCAATCGAACTGGGGGTCATTCGAAATCACAAGCTTTGCGGCTTCCTCGGACTGTAACCTCATCATCGTCACTGGCGAAGGAATCAGGGGCTAAGAAAACACCTTTCCCCAGCTGAGCACTCTCTCGGAGTAAAGAGAAGCCCAACAGACTTCCTTTCGCAGATACGGGAACTACTACCCGGCCTCGTGAACCCACAAGGCCGGGTCTTTGTTTTTCACGTACCGCAGCGTCGTAAAACTGAAAAAGGAAAGGATACTCTGTCTTAAGTCGCATTTTCGGCGCGACAAATAGCTCAAGAGAAGCCGTCATTTCAGCGTTCTAATTCTGCGACTTTTCCGCACGAAATCAACAATTCTGGCCACCACTAAGCAAAGGGCTCACACGTTATTCACCATTGGGACCTCAGACCCAGCCATACTTTGAGAAATAGCACCTACGAGAAAGGATCTCCCAGTGCGTATCGCTCTCTTCTCAACTTGCCTGGCAGACGTCATGTTCCCCCAGGCAGCCCAGGCGACAGTGTCACTGCTTGAACGCCTCGGCCATGAAGTCGTCTTCCCAGAAGGCCAGGTCTGCTGCGGTCAGATGCACGCAAACACTGGTTACTTCGAAGACGCCGCAAAGATCACACGCAACCACGTCAAGGCATTTGAGCCAGTTCTCGACGGAGAGTGGGACGCAATTGTGGTTCCCTCTGGCTCCTGCACGGGTGCTGCCCGCCACGAGCAAAAACTCGTTGCCGAACACGTTGGCGACGCACAACTTGCAAAGCGCTCCCAGGAAATCGCCAAGCACACCTACGATCTCACCGAGCTCATCACTGATGTCTTGGGGCTGGAAGATGTCGGCGCGTACTTCCCTCACACCGTCACTTACCACCCGACCTGCCACTCAATGCGCATTGCTCACGTGGGTGACCGCCCCTACCGGCTCTTGCGCGCCGTCGAAGGACTGACGCTCATTGATCTGCCCGACGCCGAAGTTTGCTGCGGTTTCGGCGGAACCTTCTCGATGAAGAACTCAGAGACCTCGACAGCAATGCTTGCCGACAAGGTAGCAAACGTGATGTCTACCCGCGCAGAGGTTCTGGTCATGGGTGACTACTCCTGCCTCATGCATGTTGGCGGCGGCTTGTCTCGTCTGAATTCGGGCATCCGCCCGATGCACCTTGCTGAAATCCTTGCATCAACCAAGGACCAGCCCTTCCTTGGCAACATTTCATTCGCACCGGAAAGCGCTCAGGTGATCTGATATGTCTGAAACCTTTATTGGTATGCCAGGAGTCGTCAGCAACGATTCCGACGCCACGGTTCACACCGGAGGATGGCGGACGACCGTCACTATCCCCGAGGACACGCTCCGTTGGGGACCGACTTTCCCCGAAGGCGCACATCGCACCCTTGCCAATACGCAGATGCGCCGCAACCTTGGCCATGCAACCCGGACGATCCGCACCAAGCGTGGCCAACGCGTTGCCGAAATGCCCGACTGGGAAGATCTGCGCGACGCAGCTGAAGCCATCAAGTTTGAGGTTGAATCCCGACTTCCTGAGCTTCTCGAAGAGTTCGAACGCAACGTCACCGCACGCGGCGGCATCGTTCACTGGGCTCGCGACAAGCACGAGGCAAATCGCATCATCGCCGACATCATCAAGTCCAAGGGAGTCGATGAAGTCGTCAAGATCAAGTCGATGGCGACCCAGGAAACGAACCTCAACGAGTTCCTCAAGGACGAAGGCATCTCCGCGCGTGAAACCGACCTTGCGGAAATGATTGTTCAGCTCGCTGACGACATGCCCAGCCACATCGTTGTCCCTGCAATTCACCGCAACCGTTCTGAGGTCCGTGGCATCTTCCTCGACCGCATGGAAGACGCTCCTCGCGATCTTTCCGACGATCCGCAAGAACTCACGGCCGCTGCCCGCGCGCACCTTCGCAAGAAGTTCCTTCACGCAAAGGTTGCCGTTTCGGGAACAAACATGGGCATCGCAGAAACCGGTACCGTCTCGATCTTCGAATCCGAAGGTAACGGCCGCATGTGCCTCACTCTTCCCGATACTCTCATTACCCTTATGGGTATTGAGAAGTTGGTTCCGCGCTACCAGGACGTTGAGGTCTTCGCTCAGTTGCTCCCCCGCTCGGCAACCGGCGAGCGCATGAACCCCTACACCTCGATGTGGACCGGCGTCACCCCCGGCGATGGCCCCCAGGAATTCCACGTCATTTTGATGGATAATGGCCGTACAAAGACTTTGGCAGACCCGATTGGTCGCGAGGCTCTTGCGTGTATCCGTTGCGGTTCCTGCATGAACATCTGCCCGGTCTACCAGCACACTTCCGGCCACGCCTATGGTTCGGTTTACCCCGGCCCCATCGGTGCGATCCTCACCCCGCAGCTCACCCAGGGCCTAGATGAGAAGGATCCGGTTCACACCCTTCCCTTCGCTTCCTCTCTGTGTGGCGCATGCGGCGAGGTTTGCCCGGTCAAGATCAAGATTCCGAACATTTTGATCCACATGCGTGCACGCACCGTGGATGTCAAGCACAGCATCGTACCCGACGTGTGGGATTTGGCAATGGGCGTTTCGACTCCCGTCATGTCCAACGCTAAGGCTTGGGAGCTTGCAACGGCCAGTGTAAAGGCAACTCGCCTTATTGGTAAGAAGAAGGGCAAGATCGGCGCTCTCCCCTTCCCAGCCTCGCTGTGGACGGGAGCCCGTGATCTTCCGGTTGCCCCGAAGGAAACTTTCCGCCAGTGGTGGCGGCGCACTCACCCCGAATCAGATGCCTCTGCCCCGCGTACAGATGCACCGGCACGTGGCATTCCTTTGGCCAGTGAGCACGGAATGACTACTCACACGAACGATGAGGAGGCCTGAGATGGTTATGGATGCAAAGACCGCAATCCTTGCGCGTGCGCGCGAGGCCATCGAGCGCTCGCAGGAAGGACGCCCCGTCCGCGAGATCCCTCGTAACTACATCCGAGAAGGGCAGTTTGCTCCCGGCTCAGATGAAGTCATCGCCGATATGATCGAAAAACTCGAAGACTACTCGGCACAGGTGGTTGAGGCTCGCGATGACGAGGCCATTGCCGACGCTATCGCAAAGTTCCTTTCCGAGGCGAAGGCTTCTTCCGTGGTTGTTCCCACCGGCCTCGATGATCAGTTCAAGAAGGCAGCCGGACGCGACAAGCGCACGGTCCGCGAGGACTCGCGCGAGAAGGCTATTCCGACGCTGGAACTCGATGAAATCGACGCGGTGGTCACTCGTTCGCGTGTTGGTATCTCGATTTCAGGAACGATTGTTCTTGACGGTGAACCCGATCAGGGCCGCCGCGCGATTTCCCTGGTTCCCGACACCCATGTGGTGATTCTGGAGCGCTCCGCGATCGTCCCGACTGTTCCTCAGGCGGTCGATATCTTGGGTCAAAATCCGACTCGCCCGACGACTTGGATCGCTGGTGGTTCAGCGACCTCGGATATCGAGTTGGTTCGAGTCAACGGCGTTCACGGTCCTCGCTTCTTGCGGGTTATCATCGCTCACTGAGCACTTCGACCTAACACGTCATTAAGCGGTGGGGCAGCCCAAAGGGGCCGCTCCACCGCTTAAATTTTCGTCATAAACAATACCGAAGGGCACAGCTACGAAGTGGTTTACTCTCCGTCCTTCTCAGAACTTTGAAGCGAGAAGGTAAAGGTATGAGTCGTTAAGTCATTCATCACGATATACATCTTCTCGCGCCCCTCGAGCTCCGCGAAGAAAATATCTTCGAGCTTAATACCCTGTTGCTCCAGTTCCTTCGTGAGCCATTCTTCGCTCTGGCCAGAGGCTTCAAGTTGATCCTGAACGATCTGTCCCTTCGAAACCAAGACATAGCTCAGGCTCCCATCGCCCTTCTTGATCACAGTCAAAGAGCCGTTTGACTCATACTGTGCAAATTCGACATCTTCAATCGAAAAAATTCCACGTGAGCGAAGCTCCTCCCAGAATAAAGTTTCCGATGAAGTCTATAGAAGTGAATTAGGTAAGGCTCTGTTTCTTTGTCAGAGTGAGGTAAGCAGAGATGATCACGATACCGATGAAAAGTCGGTAAATCGTGTGAGCGTCAAGGATGAGTTCGTGCCACATACGTCAACCTTGAAACGCTGATGGCACATATACTGAGGATGAGTAGCCGCAATTCGCATTACCTCGGAACCCTACCTCTGTCATGACACTTGAATCACTCATTCTTCTTGGAACAGCAATCACCATTTCCTACGCGTTATCACGGCGTTTGAAGTTACTCTCTCCCATTGTCCTTATAGTTGCGGGTGTTGCGATTTCTTTTGTTCCACATGCCGGAGAAATTGAGCTTCCCCACGAGGTCGTTCTCTCGATCTTTCTTCCTCTCCTGCTCTACTGGGAATCACTTTCGGTTTCCCTGAGTCAAGTCCGACATGCGCTTCGAGGCATCATTTTGTCCGGTACGGTATTGGTCGCGGTCACTGCACTCCTCATTGCTCTGGTCGGCACATGGATGGGGCTCAGTATTGGCACCGCCTTACTCATCGGTGCTTGCCTTGGGCCCACGGATGCAACAGCTGTATCCGCCTTGGGACGCGGAATGTCCTCGACTCAAAAAACAATCCTTCAGGCCGAATCATTGATCAATGACGGCAGTGCTCTGGTCATCTTTGCGGTCGCACTTCAAGTGACCGGTGGGACAGCTCAGGTGACAACGTTTGGAGTCACTCAGCAAGTGCTTCTTTCCTTCGGCGGAGGGGTTCTTGTCGGTATAACGATGGGAGCCTTCGTTCTACGTGTGCTTGTCCGACGCGGGCTATTCCAAAGTGATGCGATCTTGGCAAATATCGCTCGCATCCTCACTCCACTTTTGGCTTACTACCTTGCTGAAGAGATTCAGGCTTCGGGAGTGATTGCAGTAGTCGTGTGCGGAATGCTTGTCTCTCGTTTCGGAGAATCAGCAATATCGCTGGCATCACGCGTTATCGCGATTCCTGTGTGGACACTGCTGACTTTCATTCTGAACTCAGTCCTATTCATCATGGTGGGCCTTGAACTTCCCGTCATTATTCGCGGGTTGGACCATGCGACACTCATGCACGGCTTGATTTTGATACCAATCATTTACATTGCGATGGTCCTTGCGCGTCTGATCGGCCATCATGCGCTCATCTTCTCTATTCGATTACTCGATCGTCGCCCTGAACAGAAGGAACGCCGGACGAATTTCAGGAGCCGATTAGTGACGACAGTCGCGGGTTTCCGCGGTGCCATTTCTTTGGCAATGGCTCTGTCCATTCCCTCTGTATTTGGTGATTCTACTTTCGAAGATCGTGATCTCATCCTGCTGGTTGTCGCAGGTGCAGTTATCCTCTCGCTTGTCATCCAAGGTCCACTTCTCCCAATCGCGATACGTTGGGCAGCTAAAAACCCTGCACCGGAAAGCACTTACTTCCAGCCCGAAACTAATGAAGTCAGCGCAATGCTCACCGTTTTGAAAACCGCGGCTGATAACGTCGAAGCCATTGCAAACGCAGCGGGAATCGAAGACAGACAACTGATAGATAACCTGCGCGAAGAAATTCTTACCTACGTCGCACACGGTAAAGAGGCATCCTCTCTCGATGAGCTCTTGACCGAAAGCTCGGAAGAGACACAACTGCGTCTTGCGCTCACCCAGTTTAAGCGCGACGAAATGACACGCTTGCGCGATCGCGGTGAGATCGAACAAGAAACATGGCGTATCGCCATCGATCACATTGACCTTGAATTACTCCGCCTGAGCGGCCCCATTGAGCTCGAGGAGTAAAACTGAGAAATAGTTGTGGGGCCTGGTACCGATCGGTACCAGGCCCCACAAAAAACTTGCGAACGGAGGAATCAGTCCTCGACGTCCAGCAGGCCGTTCTTGTACGCCTTCGCCAGACGACGGGGAACACGCACCTCACGGCCGCCCACCTTGATGGTGTTCAGCTCAGTGAGATCGGCCTTCCATGCGGACCGGCGAGTGCGGGTGTTTGCTCGGGACATCTTGCGCTTGGGAACTGCCATGACCCTACCGCTCCTCTTCTAGTTCTGACGTTTTTACCGCGTCGAAAACACCCTTTGGGTGCACAGCCATACGAATACGACTTTCGACAACCTGACCACTGTAGCACGAGGGGCCAAAAATACGCATATTCCAAAGGAATTATTCGTGCGAAGCTCGTCTCATTCGAGCCAAGCTCCCCCACCATGCGACAATGACACCACCATGTCATCACTTCGAGTCCTTCGCTCAGGAACATCTCTGAGTCACGAGATCGAGATCAAACGATCGCGTTTCATTGCTGCGATCGCGCGAACAGATTCGCCCGAGGAAGCGCGAACCTTCATTAATTCGGTCAAAGAACAACATCCCCAGGCACGTCACAATTGCTCGGCATGGATGATTGCAGAAGAAGGGCAATCGCCATCCCAGCACTCTTCTGACGACGGAGAGCCCTCAGGAACCGCTGGGACTCCAATGCTTGATGTTCTCAAGAGAAATGAACTGTGGAATGTGACGGTTGTTGTCACACGTTATTTCGGCGGAATTCTCTTGGGCGCAGGTGGCCTCGTGCGGGCCTACTCAAGCGCGACCAGCGAGGCCCTCGCATTGGCTTCCTTCGCACGCTTGGAGGCACTCACGGTTGTTGAAACAGCGCTTAATCCCGTCGACGCAGGACGAATCGAGGCCGAACTGCGTCGCATGGGAGCACAGGTACTGTCTACCGAATGGGGCCAGAGTGTTTTGATCCGCCTAGCAATGGCTCCTGAGCAGCTTGAATCCGCCACTGCGCTCCTGGCCAACCTCAGTTCAGGAAAGTATTCCTTCCATGAATTGGGACAACGTTACATAGAAATCGAGGAATAACTCGCTCAGTTTTAGAGTTGCGGTGTGAGTACGGCTCACGATCATCTGAGGAGAAATCATGACGAATATCGCAACTGACGTTACCGATCTCATCGGCAGTACCCCCCTGGTACGTATTAATCGCTTGAACGAAGGCGGCGCAGAGATTGTCGCCAAGGTCGAGGCCTTCAATCCCGCCTCTTCCGTTAAGGACCGTATCGCGCGCTCGATCGTTGATGCAGCCGAGGCTTCGGGAGAGCTCAAGCCCGGAGGCACCATTATCGAGGCGACTTCCGGTAATACCGGCGTAGCCTTAGCAATGGTGGGCGCCGCTCGCGGATACAAAGTTGTCATCGTCATGCCATCCTCAATGAGCGTTGAGCGTCGCATCCTTATTCGCGCTTTCGGGGCAGAATTGGTACTGACCGACCCCAAGGGCGGCGTGACGGCAGCGGTTGAGGAAGCCGAAAGGATCCGCGACTCTCGTCCCGGCTCAATCATCGCATCGCAATTTACCAACCCTGCCAATCCTGCTGTCCACCGTCGCACGACCGCTGAAGAGATCCTTCGCGATACTGACGAGAACGTCGACATTTTAGTTGCCGGCGTCGGCACAGGTGGAACCGTTTCAGGCGTGGGTTCAGTGCTCAAGGAGCTTAAGCCAGGAGTCAAGGTTATTGCGGTTCAGCCCGCTGAGTCTCCACTCCTGACCGGCGGCCAGGCTGCTCCCCATGGAATCCAGGGGCTTGGACCCAACTTCGTTGCGAAGACCTACGATCCCAGTGTGGTCGATGAAGTCATCGATATCGAGACTCCCCTGGCACTTGAGACTTCTCGCCGCGCAGCAGCAGAAGAAGGACTCCTCGTCGGTATTTCCTCCGGCGCAGCTCTCGCCGCAGCAATTCAGGTTGCCAAGCGTCCTGAAAATGAGGGAAAGCGTATCGTGGTGATTCTGCCCGATACCGGTGAGCGTTACCTTTCTACAGCTCTCTTTGAAAATCTCCGCGATTGAGAACACGCATGAGTGGGTGGGGGTGTATTCTCCCACCCACTCAATTTTCTGCGCTGATGGCATAGTTACTGACTTTGTCAGCCCAATTCTCCTGACTGCTCGCTAGGCTATAAACCGCACGACACGTGCAGATCGTGATTTAGGAAAGACTGACCATGGCCTCGTCTCCCCGCAAGGTAATCGAACTTTTTGCAGAAGATCTCCGCACGGCAAAACGCCGCGACCCGGCAGCACGTTCTACCCTTGAGGTCGCACTTGCGTATCCCGGAGTTCACGCACTGTGGACGCACCGCGTAACTCATGCAATGTGGGCGCACCGCCATCTGCGCACTCCTGCGCGCGTTCTTTCTTCCCTTGCGCGCATGGCGACGGGGGTTGATATCCATCCCGAGGCGAAGATCGGCCGCCGCGTATTCATTGATCATGCGACAGGAGTCGTGATCGGCCAAACCGCTGAGGTAGGAGAAGACGTTGTCATTTTCCATGGTGTCACCCTCGGCGGCGTTGCGATGACTCAGGGCAAACGTCATCCTACCGTCGGAAATCACGTGATGATTGGCGCGGGAGCGAAGGTTCTCGGACCGATCACCATCGGTGATGGAGCGAAGGTCGGCGCAAACGCGGTTGTCACTAAAGATGTTCCCGAAGATGCTGTTGCAATTGGTGTTCCGGCACAATTACGCCAAAAACCCGAGACTCGCATGGTGGAAGAAGACAGCGATCTCATCATCGATCCGAACTGCTGGGAAGATGACCCAACCTGGTACATCTAACACTGCAGGTTTTGTCAAGACCTCGAACATATTCCCAACTTTGGGGTTGCGCAGGCGCACAACTTCCCATAGAACTTCACGCGTGCAACAGATCACATATTCTGTCCTTATGGATAAGCATTCTCTACAAGCACAGATTGACGCATTGACGCGCCTTCACGGTGCGGCAGAGTGTGAAATCGGTGTGCTCACACGATTCGATATCCCCGAGCTTGCACAGCTCTCACTCGCAGCCTACGGCGAACGCCCAACTCTCGAAGCACAGGCTGAGGCAACGGATGAAATGCGCCTGTGTTTCGAAGGGGTTTTCGGCACGCCTTTGGAAGGATCTTTCTTGGGCGCGTGGGTCGATGGAGACCTCGTCGCAGCGATCATCGTTGTTGTTGATCCACCTGTAGAAGAACCCAGCGGTCTTCCGCAGGTCATCGACTTGATGGTCCACCCGAACTTCCGCCGGCGCGGTATCGCAACGGCTTTGGTCGCAGAATGTGCACGCCGATGCCAAGACTGGGGAGCCTCGTCTCTGATCGTGCGCATCGATGAGGCAAATGCCCATCTGCCACACGTGTACGATATCTTCCAAGAAAGCGAAAACTACGCACAGGCATAGGCCCGATTCACTGACGAATGTGGCCTAGTTCTGGCAATTTGAGCACCAGAACAGCCTGCGGTTTTGCATGAGCTTCTCGCTAATCGTGGTTCCGCATTTAATACAGGGACGACCGCTGCGATGGTAGATGTACCACCGTTCAAGTTCTTCGTCCCCTTCGGGAATCGGATCGGGCTGGTCTTCGGGGCGAATTGTGTCGATCCGTCCAATTTCCAATCCACGAGTCATCAGTTCGCAGATGACGTCCCACAGCTGGCCAACGCGAGCCACAGAAAGCCGGTTGCCTGCACGCATCGGAGAAATCCCAGCAAGGAAAAGAGCCTCTGCGCGATAGATATTCCCAACGCCTGCTGCAATGGACTGATCCATGATTAACTCACCAACAGGGCGTTTACGCGCGCGAACGAGCTCAATGAAACGTTTGCGCATTGCAGGATCCTGAGACGCTCCAGGTTGCAAAGGATCGCAACCGAGTTTTGACTCGGCGACTAGACGCTGCTCGTCGGAAATGAGCTCGCAGCGATTAGGTCCCGTCACATCTGCAACCGCCATTTCAGAGAGGATACGCAGACGAACCTGCCCCACAGGTTCAGGAGCCTGCCACTGCCCTGCTGGGTCCCGGGCCTCTCCGGCAGCAAGGTTGTCCTCGACATACAGGCTATCTACCGAGTAGCTTGCCCACTTGAGGGCAGCATGGCGGTGCCCCTTCGTTGCAACCCAATTCGTCCGTGGAGCGCCAATCGAGGCCGGAACATCCTGCGTTCGCTCATCAGCGTCAAAACGCCAAGAACCATATAGGCCCAAGTGGATGTGAAGCCACTGAATAGACTCTTCACAGGGAAAGGCACTCTCTCCCCATACCGGCGAGCTACCGGTAAAAGGAAGAGCGGCCACGGCCTCGGCACTGTTCAAATGAGCGGCGTATTGAGCTTCAGCTTCTCGGGCCTGCTCAATCACGGAAGTGGCGAGGCCAGGAGCAACGAATGCAACGAACATGTGCTTGCCCACCGCTCGCACAGCGACAACCTTGTGGTGGTTAATCAACTGTGCGGATGAGGCAAAACGCCCCTGCGGTGACGAAGTTTCGACTTCACTGCCCTGGAAGAGGACAGAAAAAGTGTTGGCGATCCGATGGATCGCATCTCCTTCAGGCATGGTTACTTCGGAAGAACGATGTTGACCAGCTGCGGAGCACGCACAATGACCTTTAAGGGTTCGCGTCCGTCAAGAAGCTTCACGATCGGAGCTTGCTCAAGGGCAAGGACACGCAAATCATCTTCGCTAATCGACACAGGAACCTCGAGCTTCGCACGAAGCTTGCCATTAGCCTGAACGATCGCCGTCACGGTGTCGTCTTCAAGCAAAGACTCATCTTCCACGACCGGGAAAGGCACTCGAGCAAGCGATTCTTCATGCCCCAACTTCTGCCACAGTTCCTCACAAATGTGCGGAGCAACAGGAGAGAGCATGAGAATGAGGGCCTCGACAGCAACGCGAGGGACGCGATCAAAAGAGGTCAGGTGGTTGTTCAGAACAATCAGCTTGGCGATAGCCGTGTTGATACGCAGGTTCTCGTATTCAACGGTGACCTCGCTGATCGTACGTGCCAGCAGACGTGCCGTCTTCTTATCCATCGGCTCATCGCTAACGGTGACCTCACCCGTCTCTTCATCAAGAACATTTCGCCACAAGCGCTGAAGGAAGCGTTGGGAGCCGACGACTGCACGCGTATCCCACGGACGCGAAACATCCAAGGGTCCCATGCTCATTTCATAGACACGGAAGACATCCGCACCATAGGCGTCGTACATCTCGTCAGGCGTGACGATATTCTTCAGCGACTTGCCCATCTTGCCGTATTCGCGATTGACAGGCTGTCCCTTCCAGGTGAAGCCGTTTGTCTCATCGCCCTCGACCTCGTCAGCCGGAACGTACTGCCCGCGCGCATCGGTGTACGCGTAAGCCTGCACGTAGCCCTGGTTAAACAGCGTGTGGAAGGGCTCGCTATCGGGAACGAATCCCAGATCGAAGAGAACCTTCTGCCAGAAGCGTGCATAGAGCAGGTGAAGCACAGCATGCTCGACACCGCCAATGTACAGATCAGTTCCACCACTGATCTTGCCCTCACGAGCCCCCATCCAATAGCTCAGATTTTCTGCACCGGCGAAGGTCGTGGAATTAGTCGGATCGGTATAGCGCATTTCGTACCAGCACGAACCTGCCCACTGAGGCATGGTGTTTGTCTCACGACGGTACTTCTTGGGACCATCACCCAAATCGAGGGTGACATTCACCCACTCCTGAGCGCGTCCCAGAGGAGCCTCGGGTTCGCTATCCGCATCGTCAGGGTCGAAGGTACGCGGTGAATAATCACTGATTTCAGGAAGCTCGATGGGGAGCATATCTTCGGGGAGCGAGTGTGCAACGCCATCCTCATCCCACACGATCGGGAAAGGCTCACCCCAGTAACGCTGACGACTAAAGAGCCAGTCTCGCAGGCGATAGGTTGTTGCGGCGCGCCCCAGTCCCTTAGATTCCAGCCACTGTGTCATCGCTGCCTTTGCAGCGTCCTTATCGAGGCCATTGAGGCTGATTTCCTCATTGGCTGAGTCAACAGCAACACCGTCACCGGTATAGGCGCTCTGAGTCAGATCGTGAGCCGTAGGATCCTCAGCATCACCGATGGTGCGAATGATGTCCAGTTGGAAACGACGCGCAAACTCCCAGTCACGATCATCGTGCGCAGGAACCGCCATGATGGCGCCGGTTCCATAATCCATCAAAACGTAGTCAGCGATAAAGACGGGGATACGCTTCTGGTTCACAGGGTTAATTGCCCACAGCCCAGTGAAGACACCAGTCTTCTCTCCCGCATCCTCTGCGCGCTGCTCCGGGGTCTTTGAGGCAGCCTGTGCACGGTAAGCCGCCACTGCCTCGGCAGGAGTTGCATAGCCCGCACTCCACTCAGGGCGCGTTCCTTGTGGCCAAGATGCGGGAAGTTTGAGCGCAGCCTGGTCAGAAGATGAACCGGGAGTGGTTCCACCAAGTAGGGGGTGCTCGGGAGACCAGACCACGAAGGTCGCGCCAAAGAGCGTATCGGGACGCGTCGTGTAAACGGTGAACTCGCTATCTGACACGCCCTCACCCACGGCACGGAAATCGACCTCTGCACCGTGCGAGCGGCCGATCCAATTGCGCTGCATGGCGCGCACCTTTTCGGGCCAATTAATGGTATCCAAGTCTTCGATCAAGCGATCACCGTAAGCAGTGATACGCATCATCCACTGCCGCAATGAGCGCTTAAAGACCGGGTAATTACCGCGCTCTGAACGTCCTTCGGCGGTTACTTCTTCATTCGCCAAGACAGTACCCAGACCGGGGCACCAGTTAACAGGAGCCTCGGAAATATAGGCCAGTCGGTAGGAGTCAATAACGCGCGCACGCTCGCGCGGGCTCAGCTCATTCCATGATCGAGCGGAGAATTCTTCTGGGAGCTCACGCTCTCCTGACTCAAACTGCGCGACAAGCTCAGAAATCGGGCGCGCAGCACCTAGGCCTCGGCCATCGCGACGGGGTGCCTGAGGATCGAACCACGAATTAAAGATCTGCAGGAAGATCCACTGAGTCCAGTGAACGTAGTCGACATCAGTGGTTGCAAACGAACGGCGACGGTCATGAGAAAGGCCCAGACGACGCAGCTGGCGTCGCATGTTTGCGATATTTTCTTCGGTCGTCACACGCGGGTGTTGACCGGTTTGAACAGCGAATTGCTCAGCAGGAAGACCGAATGCGTCATATCCCATTGTGTAGAGAACATTTTCGCCACGCATGCGGTGGAAACGAGCAAGCGTATCAGTCGCGATATAGCCCAGTGGGTGCCCAACATGAAGACCCTTACCTGAGGGGTAGGGGAACATGTCAAGGAGGAAGAAGGGATCACGCGAGGCAAGTTCTCCAGCAAGATCTCCCTCAGGATTATCTGCAAAGAAGGTCCCTCGCTCGTCCCATAGGTCCTGCCACTTGTTTTCGATCTCACCGGCCAACTGTGCCGTATAACGGAAATTGGGCTCGCCTGTCGAGATCTCGCTCATCCTTGCCTCCATTTACCCTGAAAACTCACTATCTTCAGGCTCGTTCTATGCCCTATATAGGTTAGTGCATTGGCGCGAATTTGCCTGTTTATTTCCACTAGGCAAAACCCTTGCGGCGTTCGACAATAGAGACATGAGTACCGTTTTTGAAAAAATCATTTCAGGTGAGTTCTCTGGGCGTTTCGTCTGGGCTGACGATTCCTGCGTTGCTTTCGCAACCATCGAGCCGACCAGTCCAGGGCATGTCCTTGTTGTTCCGCGCGATCCCATTCCTTCATGGACGCAATTGGAGCCACAGGCGTGCACCCACTTGATGGAAGTTGCACAGATCATTGGCCGCGCACAAGAGCGCGCCTTTGGTGTCGAGCGATCCGGTCTTGTCATCGCCGGTTTCGAAGTTCCTCACACCCACCTGCATGTCATCCCCCTGCGCACCGAGAGCGACGTCCTTTTAAGCAACGCAGCCCCTGCGAGTTCAGAAGAACTCGACGCTGCGATTGAGAAGCTTCGCGAGGCCGTGGTTGCTTTGGGTTACGGAGCCGAAGTTCCGCCCCAGATGGCCACGCTTGACTAACTCGCTTTCTATTCCTCCACGCTTGCGACAAAGACAAGGGCGACTTCTTGGGCGTTAAGTTCAAGAAGTCGTTCTTTCTCTTCTGCTTGAACGATGATTTTCATCGTTTGAGCATCTATTCGTTCGCTGACCATCACGACGGCGTCAAGTCCCAATCCCTTAGATTCGAGGGAGCGAAGGGCAAGTGCATCGCTATCGCTAAATCGCGCGATTCGCATCCGACGATGAAGCGGAATGTCATGCAGGGGCGTAAGCGCAAGAATGCGCACGTGCCCATCAGCCGTGGGAATCGGATCACCGTGAGGGTCTCGCTTTGGGTATCCCAGATGTTCATCAATCCGATTCAGAAGACGGTCGGAGACCGCATGCTCAAGGATTTCAGCTTCTTCATGGACTTCGTCCCAATCGAAACCCAAAGCATCATGAAGATAAGTCTCAAGCAGACGATGACGACGAACGACTTCAAGAGCTCGCCGGCGTCCTTCTTCGGTCAAAGTGACTTTCCCATAGGGTTCATGGAAGGCAAGTCCCTCCGCAGCAAGCCTTTTGACCTTTTCTGAGGCAGTCGAGACCGCGACTCCGACACGCGAAGCGAGGGAACGAATTGTGATTCCTTCGTCACCGTTTTCTTCAGCTCCCCAAATTGCTTTGAGGTAGTCCTGGGTTACCGTATTTTCGCGGGAAACTCGACTATCGACCGACGCCATGTCAACTGCTTGCACTCCCCTAGCCTACAGCCTTGTACTCATAGTTCGACCTCATCATGATTTGCGCATGGCGTCATGAGTATGTAATCTACTTTCTTGTCCTTAGGACAAAGCGCCATTAGCTCAACTGGCAGAGCAGCTGACTCTTAATCAGCGGGTTGGGGGTTCAAGTCCCTCATGGCGCACACAGTACGTTCACTTGTGTGCTACTGTAAACACATAACTGAAGCGCCATTAGCTCAACTGGCAGAGCAGCTGACTCTTAATCAGCGGGTTGGGGGTTCAAGTCCCTCATGGCGCACCCATTGCCGAGGCGGCGCCAATGGCCAGGTACCTCCATGTGTATCTGTGCCCTACTCACCCCCCCTCGGAGCCTCTCATGCGTCGTCTCACTTCTTCAGAGAAGGATCTGCTCGCATCGATTGAACAACAGTTAAGCGCTCGTCGCCGTACTGTCATTACCCCAGATATCGTCGAGCAGGCCACCCATCTGGTCCGTTCAATGACCGATCCCCGCCCAGGCCTTCACGAACTCGTCGGCCCTGTGTGCACCACATCCGACATCGTTGCCTGGCTTGGAATTTCGCGTCAAGGAATCAACAAGGCTGTGCGAACCAATCGCATTCTTGCAGTCCAATCTCCTTCAACAATCTGG
Source organism: uncultured Actinomyces sp. (assembly GCA_963540435.1). Lineage (GTDB taxonomy): Bacteria > Actinomycetota > Actinomycetes > Actinomycetales > Actinomycetaceae > Pauljensenia. The sequence continues at coordinate 747 of CAUTOM010000036.1, read as the reverse complement.
TACTACCCCACGTGGCAGCTTATGGCCAATCACTCCGTCATTGACGATATGTCGGATGTCCTCGGTCGCTTGCGCGGTCGGGTTCACCAGCTCACTGCGGCTTCATGGTTCCAGCGTCCCCTTGAGATCCTTGATCAAACGACCCCGGCGCAGTGGATGCTCGAGGGTCACGACCTGCACACCCTCGTTGGCGCTGCCGAATCCTTTGCAACCGCCGAAGAACGCCACCCTTCCCCGGTCCCGCTGTTTGACCCGGAGATCCAAGCAGCATCACTGTGACCGCGACTTGCTCGCCTTCGCAGCTCATCTACAAGAGCCGGCTGCGGAGTGGGGTTCAACGGCGCACCGCGCTCTGCAGTCATAATAAATAGAGATTGGGCCAAACCACGACGACGCGGTTTGGCCCGATTTTACTTTTAGTCATCAAGTCCGAGGTCTCTGCGCAAGCGTGCAACATGGCCGGTTGCCTTGACGTTGTAGAGGGCATGCGTGACAACGCCACTGGTGTCAAGAACGATGGTTGAGCGGATAATGCCCACGAAAACCTTCCCGTAGTTCTTCTTTTCTCCCCAGGCTCCCCACTCGGCAAGCATCGTCTTGTCCGGATCAGAGGCCAAAGGAAAGTTCAAAGACTGCTTCTGAGCAAAGTTTTCAAGGGCCTTCATCGAATCGGCACTGACGCCGATGACTTCGTATCCCTGTGCCTTAAAAGAATTGAAGTGATCCCTGAAATCACACGCTTCCTTC
>CAUTOM010000035.1:0-19090 GCA_963540435.1 uncultured Actinomyces sp. | reverse complement strand
TCAGCGCCGGCGTTGGGAGCTCCCTGGAAACCGAAGGCATTCTGCATAAGGTTCAAAACCGGCGGAATGATGAGAGCGCCAAACACAACGCCGATGACCAGTGCGACCTGCTGCTTCCAGGGAGTTGCACCCACGAGCTGACCAGTCTTGAGGTCTTGCAAATTGTCGTTCGAAATTGTTGCGATACAGAAGACAATCGCGGCGGTAAAAAGCGTATATGCGATCAGAGCAGTGGTTTCCGCACTGGAAGAACCGTGTCCGTGAACGGCGACGATTGCCAGAGCGGTCAAGACCACGACCAAAATACCCACGCCTGAAACGGGACTATTCGACGAGCCGATGAGGCCGGCCATGTAACCACAGACCGCTGCGACCAGAAGACCTGCGAGAAGGGTGAAGATCACGGAAACAGCGATGAGCATCGCCGTATTGTGAGCGATTTCGGTGCCGTGAGTGAAGATCCACAGCAGTCCGCCCACGGGAATCATCGATAAAACAATCACCAGCGCGACGATGGTAATCGGAATATCGCGTTCGGTCTGGTCGAGTTCGCCACCCTCATGACGGGTGCGAGAAGAGCGCATCGCATCACGAATTCCCTTGATGATGGGGGAGATGATCTTGACAAGAGTCCAGATTGCCGCGACGGCCATGACGCCGGCGCCGATGTAACGCACCTGGCTAGAAAAGACCGTGTCGACAACATCAGACAGCGGTGAACCGTCAAGCTGCCCGACACTGAAGTAGGGAATCAAGATGAAGAAACTGATGAACATGCCGATGAGCATGGCGATACCGACAGTCAAGCCCACCAAGTGACCGACGCCGATCAGTGCCAGCGAGAGCGAGGTACCAATCGAGGTCGCACCTGCACCCACACGGAAGGTTGCTGATAGCGATGAGCTCGCAACCTTCATGTAGGACAGCAAAGACATTGCGGCAGAGCAGATTGCTCCCCAAATAATTGCGCGCAAACCAAGGCTGTTGTCAGCTGACTTCTCGTGGGAGTCGCCAACCTTGAGGATTTCTGCTCCGGCAACACCTTCGGGGTAGGGAAGGTCCGAACCCGTAACCAATGCGCGGCGCAAGGGGATTGAGTACATAACACCCAAGATGCCGCCGACCGCGCAGACGGCCATTGTTGTCCAGTAGGGGAATCCGCTCCACCAGCCGACAATCACCAGACCGGGGAGGATGAAGATTACTGCGGAGAGTGTTCCGGCAGCGGAAGCAATTGTTTGGACAATGTTGTTTTCTTGGATAGTGTGATCCGAGAAAAATCGTAGAATTGCCATGGAAATGACGGCTGCCGGGATGGAGGTTGCGAAAGTCAATCCAACTTTCAATCCCAGGTAGACGTTCGCGGCGGTGAAAACCAAAGTAATAATTCCACCGATGACAATTCCGCGGAAGGTCAATTCCTTAAGTGACGAGCGTGAGCTCGCTTGGGGCGTAGACACGTGAATCCTTTCCGTGTGCTGACGCATCGGCCGCACCCTGCGGTCATATGTGTCGTTCATAGTAGTGATTGACAGTCTATGCGTCTTATGAAAATTCTGTTCAATGTATGGTCACGATTTGGGAAAATCTGCTGACTAGAGCCGAAAATGAAGTGAAGAACACAGGAAAATAATGACAGCGCAGCAAAAATCATATTCGCGTGCCGCGGTTTCGACTTCCCTGGCATTCGTCGGCATTCTGGCCATCAGTTTAACTATGCGCTCTGGAGCGACCTCGACCGGGCCACTTCTGTCCACGATCTCTCAGGCCTATTCGGCTCGCGAGGGGGCGCTCGGAGTTCTCTCCGCTCTTCCCTGCCTTGTCTTCGCTGGTGTTGGTCTTCTCGCTGTTCCCCTCTCAAAGCGTTGGGGGATGAGCGCTGTGCTGACCGTGGGTACTGCACTCAGTGGCCTCGGCTTGCTTGTGCGTCCGTGGGCGGGCAACTTTATGCTCTTTTGTCTTCTGAGTGTTGTTGCGCTTATTGGCCCAGCCCTTGCGAACGTCCTTGTCCCCGCGTGGATTAAATTCCACGAGGCCGGACGGCGAACGCTGCTGGTCACCACATACGGGACGGTCCTGCTTATCGGAGGAGCGGCAGGTTCTGCGTTCGCCGTCCCGCTTTCTGGTCATGACGGCCAGCTTTGGCGTTCTTCGCTGGCGAGTTGGGCAATTTTCGCTGTCATCGCAGGGGCAATTTGGATCAAGATCAGTGTTCTTGTTCGTCGAGATTCTCCCGATGGAGGTGCCCGAAGCGCGGAAACTGCGTCTTCTCAAGTGGACGAGCGGCGCCCGATCTATCATTCGAAAACGGCAATTGCTTTGGTCCTTGGATTCGGACTTCAAGCATTAAACGCTTATGTTCAATTTGCATTTCTTCCGCAAATTTTGATGAATGCCGGCTACTCTGCTGGATTTGCGTCCATCATGACAGCTCTTGTGAATTTGTGGGCAGTCCTTGGAGGACTGGTCATTCCCTTCATGATTGATCACATGGGGACGCATATCCCCTGGCTTTCCATTATTTTCGGTCTGCTGACATTCTCCGGCTGGATCGGTTTGTTGTTGGTGCCCGGGTCTTTCGCATGTCTTTGGGTGTCTTTCTTGGCGATTGGGGGATTCATCTTTCCCTTAATCATCGCTCTCATTCCTGCCCGTTCCCGCGACGCAGCTGTTACCGCAGAACTCTCGGCCTTAGTGCAGCCCATTGGCTACGTGATTGCTGCGCTTGGCCCTATCGGTTTCGGTATCCTCCTCCAATCTCTTGGAAGTGAGACTATCCCCTTGCTGGCGATGGCAGTTACGGGCCTTCTCATGGGAGTGACAACCTACGTCGGATCTGGAACGGGAATAATCGATGACGAACTTGCCATCCTCGGTAAGTAAGTTCAGTGAGCACTACGACTGGGCGGCGCAAATCGCCGAGCAATAAAAGAAGTTGGGGGCTGCCAAAGAAGCAGCCCCCAACTGATGAATCCTGTGATCAGGCGTCAGCCGCCTGAGCGCCGAGCATGCGCTCGGTCGTTGAAATCTGCTCGCGCAGGAGTCGAATCAAAGCTGCGGACGCATCATAGTGCGACTGAATCCAACGCGTTCCCTGCTTAACCAGATCAAGGCCTTCCACGTAGCCGGCGAGGGCCTTGGGGAACATCAAGGTCACAATATCTTCAGCGATGTGGAAGGTGTGATCCCTCCAGATCTGCTCAAGAGAATCGAAGTAGTCGGCAACCACCGGGACATACATGTCGGGGTTCGTTCGCGCCTGTGCCCAGAAGCCTGAAACCATCGCCCAACGGGTGTCATTGGGAATCGACAGATCTCGAAGAACAGCATCCCATGTCTGCTGCTTGACACCCTGATCGGGCACGGCGGCTCGCGCAGCGGCGGCCTTCTGGTGACCCGTCATCGTGTCGTCCTCGGTCTCAAGGGCTGCGATCTCGGCCTCGCCAGCAACGCCTCCGCGTACCAGAGCAATGAGGAGAGCCCAGCGCAGGTCAACGTCCAGATCCAAGCCCATCAGGGTCTGGGTTCCATCGTAGAGTCCCTGAATGGCCTCGAAGTGCTCGGGGAGAATTGCGCAGTGCGCGAGCTCGCGGACGAAGAGTTGTTGTTCGTCGGAGTGAGCGGCGGCGGTGCGAGCCATGATCAGTAGCGCCGAGGCAACACGCTCTTGCAGTGCACGACGACGCGCGGGTGCAACGTAGGTTTCAAGTGCCTGGTCGAGGTGGCGCAGGTACAGTCGCAGCATGGTCGCGTTGCGCTCTGCAGGTAGTGCGCTGAGCAGGAGCATCAGGTAGTCGCGCGCGGGCATTTCACCATCGCGGGTCATATCCCAAGCTGACGCCAAGATGACGCCTCGAGTCAAGGAATCTTCAAAGCGAGCAATGTTGCGGATTGCAAAGTCCAAGGACTGCGCATCCAAGCGCACCTTTGCGTATGCCAAGTCCTGATCGTTAATCAGAATGAGGTCGGGGCGTGCGATGCCAGTTGCCTCGGAGACAACGGTCGAGGAACCATCGACGTCAAGCTCCTGGCTGAAGACGCGCTCGATAGAACCATCCTCTGCCTGGCTGTAGCCTGAAACGATGAGGCGGTGGGGACGCAGTGACGAACCTTTAGAGAAAGGCTCCTGAAGCACAGCAAGCTTGGTGATCGTCCCGTTATCGTCAACCTCAATTTCGGGGCGAAGCAGGGTGATACCGGCTTCTTCAAGCCAAACGCGCGACCACTGCTTGAGATCTCGACCTGATGCCTTTTCGAGCTCGCCCAAGAGGTCTGCCAGAGTTGCGTTCGAGTAGGAATTCTTCGTCAGGTACTCATGCAGGCCAGCAAAGAAGTGCTCACGACCGACGTAAGTGACCAGCTGACGCAGGACAGAGGCGCCCTTCGCGTAGGTAATTCCATCGAAGTTCACTTCGACATCGGCGAGATCACGGATCTCGGCGGTGATCGGGTGAGTAGTCGGAAGCTGATCTTGGTTCATGCCCCAGTCCTTACGGAGCATGAATCCCGTCCAGCCTTCGGTGTATTCGGTGGCCTCTGCAAGAGCCAGGTGGCTCATGAACTCAGCGAAGGACTCGTTGAGCCACAGGTCATTCCACCACTTCATGGTGACCAGGTCACCGAACCACATGTGAGCGAGCTCGTGGAGAATGGTATTTGCACGAGCTTCGAGGTCAGCGGTCGTGGGACGAGTACGGAAGATGTACTGATCGCGGAAAGTTACGCAGCCTGCGTTTTCCATTGCGCCAGCGTTGTACTCGGGAACGAAGATCTGGTCGTAGGTCTTGAAGGGGTAAGGAATACCGTAAGCATTTTCGAAGAAAGTGAATCCCGCACGCGTGATATCCAAGATTCGATCGGAATCCAGAAATTCGAGCAATGATGCGCGGCACCAAACACCCAGAGGAATCGTGCGACCATCGCTGGAAACCAGCGAGTCAGTCACGCCTTGGTAGGGGCCGGCGATAATCGCGGTGATGTAGGTCGAGATGCGTTCGGTCTCTTCGAAACGGTAGGTCCACGAGGACTCGTTCATCTCGGGTTCTGGAGTCGCCGAGTTTGAGAAGACCTTCCATCCGGCGGGTACCGTCACCGTGAAGGTGAAGCTTGCCTTTAGATCGGGCTGTTCGAATGTCGTGAACACTCGACGAGCATCCGGAACTTCGAACTGGGAGTAGCAGTAGGCCTGCGAATCGGCCGGGTCGACGAAGCGGTGGAGGCCCTCACCGGTGTGCATGTACTGGCAGTCAGCCTCGACCGTCAGGGTATTGTGTGCAGCGAGTTGTGGAAGGGCAATGCGGTGATCGCGGTGGATGACAGGATCCAGTTGCTGACCGTTGAGGATGATCGAGTGAACATTGTTCGACACCAAGTCCGCGAAGGTTGTTTCTCCTTCGGTCGCGCTGAATGTCACGGTTGTGCGCGAAAAGAAATCCTTGTCCCCGCGCGTGAGGTCGAGTTCGACGTCATAGTGATCTACGCAGATCACGTCTGCGCGCTGGATGGCTTCCTCGCGCGTCAGGTTCAGGCCAGGCATTGCTCACCTTCCGATTGTGTTGACGATCAGGACGCGCGGATGCGCGTAAACGTCTTAATTTTTACATGTTTGCCCTTGTGGCGCGAACCTTGCCGCGCCACAAGGGCAATTGTTGTATCGAATTGAAACCTTGGTTGTCGTGGCTACCAGATACGGACGCGGTCTTCGGGGGCAATCCACAGAGCGTCCCCAGGCGCCACATCGTAGGCCTCGGTGAAGGGGTCCATATTCGCAACGATCTGATTGCAGCGGAATTCTGCGGGAGAGTGAGGATCGATACTCAGGAGCTGTTTGGCGTACTCGCGGCGGATCGCCGTCCTCCATCCGCGAGCCCACGCAGTGAAGAAACGCTGAGCCGCGCTTTGCCCGTCGATTTCAGGGGCCGATTGCGGGGTGAGTCCCTTCTGTGCAAGTCGAGCAATATAGGCCTGCCACGCGATGGAAAGCCCCGCCAAATCGCCAATATTCTCGCCGAGGGTGAGCGCTCCATTGACATGGAGAGGGGGTTCTTCCCCTTGGAGATCCCGTGGGGTAAGTGCGTCGTATTGATCGACGAGGCGCTTGGTACGTTCTTCGAAACGTTCCCGATCCTCGTCGCTCCACCAATTCTCCAAGTTGCCGTCCTTATCGAAGCGTGAACCTTGATCGTCAAAACCGTGCCCGATCTCGTGCCCGATCACTGCGCCGATAGCGCCGAAGTTTGAGGCATCATCTGCATCCGGATCGAAGAATGGTGCTTGCAAGATTGCAGCGGGGAAGACGATTTCGTTCATCGTCGGGTCGTAGTAGGCATTGACAGTCTGAGGAGTCATGTGCCATTCACTTCGATCGACGGGGCCGCCGAGTTTATCCCAGCGACGCTGAACGTGGAAGCGCGTTGCTGCCTCGACGGTATCGACCAGGGAGTCTGAATCAAAGTGCAAGGAGGAATAGTCAATCCATTGATCGGGATAGCCGATCTTGGGAGTAAAGGTACTGAGCTTCTTCAGTGCTTGAGCGCGGGTTTCTTCGCCCATCCACTCGCAGTGGGTGAGTGCATGCTCATAAGCGTCGAGAAGGCTGCGGACGAGGCCATCCATGATCTCTTTATTGGCGGGCGGGAAATGGCGGGAAACCCAAATCTCACCCATGGCCTCGCCAAGGAGGGAAGAGACCAAGGACAGGCCGCGCTTCCACCGAGGGCGCAGCTCCTGGGTTCCTGAAAGAGTTCGTCCGTGGAACTCGAAGGAGGCGTTGACGAAGTCTTCGGAGAGCAAGGAAGCGTACTCGTCGATGAGGGAGTGTTCCATCCACATCTTGAGGACTTCGAGATCGGTGTTTTTCCACAGCTGGGCTGCGCCCTCAAAAAACTCCGGATGCGACACGTTGAGTGTCTCAACCTTTTCCAAGGGAAGCTTTGCGGCGCTGGCCCACAGGTCCCATGGGAACGAAGGATAGTTTTGGCGCAACTCATCCCAAGTCATGGGGTGGTCGGCTAAGAGCGGATCGCGGTTTGACACTGCATCGCGGTGGAAGGAAGCAACGTGTGTTTCGAACTCGCGCACGGCTCGCGCGCGTGAAACGGCCTCTTCTTCATTGAACCCGACTAGGGTAAAAAGCTTTGCGGCGTAGGCTTCCCACGCCTCGAGGACTTCGTGATGCTGTTCCTCGCGGTAGTAGGCCTCGTCGGGAAGAGAGATACCGCCCTGGTACAAGTCGAGCATGTGCTCACTGGAATTGTGCGCATCGGTGCCGACGTAACTTCCAAAGAGGCCAGCGATTCCCTCGTAGCGGAAGGTTCCCATAAGCGTCGCGAGTTCGTCATGGCTCGCTACTGTTCGAAGGCGTGTGAGCTTATCTGTAATGGGGGAGAATCCTGCTTGGTTGGCAGCGTTTTCATCCATAAATATTCCGTAGAGGTGGGCAATAAGTTCCCCGTTATGCCCGGGAACTTTACCGGAAGCTGCTTCCTCTGCGATTGCTTTTTCCCACAGCTCGGATTGATCGAGGAGCTCATGGAAGGTGCCATGTATGGGACGATCGGCCGGAATTTCGTGGGTCGCGAGCCATTCGGCATTGGTGTAGCGGTAGAAATCGTCCTGGGGACGGTAAGTCTGCTCTTCAGTCATAAAGACACTGTACGTTGCGGCTACTACGTGGCGCACGCCCGATTTCTTAGGAAGACCTAAGTTCGCTGTGAATGATTACAGACTCGAGTGAGTAATGTGCACATATGTGCAACATGCCTTGGGAGGATGTGCAGAGGCTCTAAAAGGGTCATGATTAATAAGGAAACAATCAGAAACTCTCTAAGGAACAACGTAACACTATGAGGACGATGGAGACTGATGTCGTAGTCATCGGTGGTGGCTCGACCGGTGCCGGCGTTGTCCGCGATGTCGCAATGCGCGGATTCCGTGCCATTCTTCTTGACCGGGCCGATATGGCTCAAGGAACTTCCGGGCGCTACCACGGACTGCTCCACTCAGGCGCACGTTACATTGCATCCGACCCTGAATCAGCGACCGAATGTGCAGAAGAAAATGCAATCGTTTCCCGCATCAATGCTGATGCGGTGGAAAAGACCGGCGGCCTCTTCGTGACAACCTCGGTCGACGATGAAGACTACGCCGATCAGTTCATCGCTCGCGCGAGAGCCGCTCACGTTCCTGCAGAAGAGATTTCTCTCTCCGAGGCACTTCGCCGCGAGCCTCGACTTGATCCCGGACTCAAGCGCGCATTTGCAGTACAAGATGGAACCGTCGACGGCTGGCGTATGGTCTGGGGCGCGGCGCGCTCGGCCATTGCCTATGGAGCGGAGATCCTCACCTACACTCGTGCAACCGGAATTCAACGCAGCCAAGACCGCATCGAAGCGGTCTTCGCGCGCGATGAACGATCAGGCGAGGACATCCGGATTGACTGCTCCTTTGTCTTGAACTGTGGCGGCCCCTGGGCCGGACAAATCGCGGCGCTTGCGGACTGCCACGGAGTGGAAGTCGTTCCCGGTGCGGGAATCATGATCGCCATGAATCATCGTCTTTCACAGAACGTGATCAACCGCTGCATTTGGCCCGCTGACGGTGACATCTTGGTTCCCGTCCACCCCGTGTGCATTATCGGAACGACCGACTTGCGTGCGGAAGACCCCGACAAGCTGCCAATCCTTGCTAACCAAGTTCAGCAGATGCTCGACGCGGGAGAAACCCTGATTCCTGGCTTCCGCAAGTCGCGTGCTCTCCACGCCTGGGCAGGAGCCCGCCCGCTCATCAAAGACACTCGCGTCTCCGAATCAGATACCCGTCACATGGCTCGAGGAATGCACATCGTTGACCACCTGAGCCGCGATGGCGTTGATGGCATCTTGACCATTGCCGGCGGTAAGCTCACGACCTACCGCCTGATGGCAGAACGCATCGTTGACATCATGTGTCAGCAGATGGGGGAGGAACGGCCCTGCCGTACCGCCGACGAAGTTGTTCCCGAGGCAGAAGGGCACTCGAACTACTACATCGGCCACCGCCTCGACGATGTTGAACGCCATGGCGAGTCGCCCTCCAGTCAAGAGATCATCTGCGAATGCGAACTTGTCACCCGTGAAATGCTCGAACGCACAATGGACGTTCTTCCCGGCGGACAACTCGATGACGTCCGTCGTCAAGTTCGTCTTGGGATGGGCCCCTGCCAGGGAGGTTTTTGTTCCCAGCGCAGCGCGGGGATTGCACATGAACGCGGTGATATCGACGCGCCGCGGACAAATGAACTGCTTCGCCTCTTCCTCAAGAACCGCTGGATCGGACTGTGGCCCATTCTCTTCGGTAAACAAGCCCGTCAGGCTGCTCTGGACAACTGGATCCACGAAGGAACCCTAGACGTCGAGCACCTGCCGACCGCTCCCGACGCTATTCCGCATGAATGTGCGTACTGGGACGCTGTCGAAAACGGGGAAGAAGCCCTGGACGATGGAGAAGAAAAGGAAGGGCTCACCCATGCGTGACGCAGTCGTTATCGGAGCGGGCCTTGCCGGTCTTGCTGCCAGCATCCGACTGGCGCAGCGCGGGGCTCAGGTCACTCTTGTCACCAAGGGAATTGGTGGACTTCAACTGGGGCAAGGGACAATCGATGCTTTGGGCTACGCCCCGGAACTCGTTGAACGTCCCCTAGACGCAATCACGCAGCTCGCCGTCGCTCACCCCACTCACCCCTACGCTCGCCTCGGGGCATCAAGCGTTGTGCAATCGCTTGAGTGGATTCGCGAACTTCTGGGTCCCGAGCGCCTCCTAGGGTCAGCCGACATGAATGTTCGTATCCCAACGGCGCTCGGCGCACTGCGTCCGACCGCCTTGTACCAGCCTTCGATGCAAGCCGGTATCCCTGTCGGGCAAAACTATGTGATCGTTGGCTTTAAGCGTTTGAAGGACTTTTACCCCTCCCTTGCCGCCGAGAATATGCGTCTTCAAAAAGACGCCAATGGGCAAGCGATCGTGGCGCGTTCAGCCTATGTTGATCTCGATATTCGCGGGCAAGAACGCGATACGACCGGCACGAACTTTGCGCGCGCATTGGACCATCAGGAGACCCGTGAACGCCTTGTTGCACTTCTGAAAGAAGTTGTGCGACCCGGCGAAACCGTTGGCCTTCCTGCCGTTCTTGGTCTGAATGATCCGCATGCTTGGCGCGACATCCAAGAAATGCTCGGCCACCCTGTCTTTGAAATTGTTCTTCAGCCGCCGTCGGTACCGGGTATGCGCCTGAACCAAGAACTCACCGAGATTGCGAAAGCAAGCTGCCGCGTGATGCTGGGATCTTCCCTGGTTTCATACGAGGTCGAAGACCAGCAGGTGCAATCCGTGACCATCTCGACCGCTGGGCATGCCCGTACAATCGCGACCAAATCCGTGATCCTTGCCGCGGGAGGATTCGAATCGGGAGCGCTCGAGATTGATTCTTACGGTCACGTGAGGGACACGGTTATGGGGCTTCCGCTAACAGGCGTTGATACGAGTCTGCTTAATGGAGACTTCTGGGGCAGTGAACAGCCTCTCTTCAAGGTTGGCTTTGAAGTCGACGACAAGATGCGCGTGTGCACTCCGGGAGTGGGTCCCGTCTACTCCAACGTTTATGCGGCTGGTGGGAATCTGGCTGGTTCAACGCGTTGGAAGGAAAAGTCGGGCGATGGTATCGCGCTGGCAAGTGCGCTGCGTGCAGCCGATTCGATTGTGGAGGTTCTTCAATGAGTCTGGAAATTGTACCCGGCATCGAAGAAGCCGATGTTTTGGGGCTTGAAGGTGATGACTTCGGTCTTCGCGCTTCCCTCGACGCCTGCGTGAAGTGCACGATCTGTGAAACGCAATGCCCCGTCATGCGCGTGACCGATCTTTTCGCTGGTCCGAAGTACTCTGGTCCGCAAGCAGAACGCTACCGCCAAGAAGGTCAATTCGTTGATCACTCGATCGACTACTGCTCCTCGTGCGGCACATGCTCTTTGGTGTGTCCCCAGGGCGTGAAGGTCACCGAAATGATCCACCACGCGCGAACCGACATGAAGAAGAAACAGGGAATCCCGCTTCGCGATCAGCTCATTGGACGCACGGGCCTGATTGGCAGCGTCATGACACCCTTCGCTCCCATCGCCAACTGGGCTCTGGATGTTAAGCCGATTCGCGTTGCTATGGAAAAGATCATTGGCGTTCACCGCAATGCCCCTATGCCTCGCGCCTATGGTCGCACCTTCGAAAGCTGGTTCAAGAAGCACACTCCGCTTCCCAACTCTGGTACGAAGGGACAAGTGATCTTCTTCCATGGTTGCGCAGGACAGTACTTTGAGGTCGAGACCTCAATCCACTCCGTGCTGGTACTTGAGCACTTGGGCTACGAAGTCCTTGTCCCGCCGCATGGATGCTGTGGCTTGGCTCTGCAGTCAAACGGTCTTTATGACGAATCGCGTAAGTATGTCTCGCGTCTGACCCATGACCTGCGCAAGGCGAATCGGGACGCGCCGATTATCTCCTCCTCTGGTTCGTGTGGTGGAATGCTTCGCCATGAGGCTCACGACATCTTGGAAATGGATACCCCTGAACTTGAAGATGTCGCCTCACGCACGTGGGACATTTGCGAGTTCCTCATCGACCTCTACGATCGCGGCGAGCTCGACATGAATATGGAACGCATCGACGTGACCATTCCCTACCACGCGCCCTGCCAGCTCAAATCGCAAGGTTTGGGTATGCCTGCAGTAGAACTCATGAGTTTGATTCCCGGTGTGACGGTGAAGGAATCCCAGCAGCCCTGCTGTGGCATTGCAGGAACCTACGGAATGAAGAAAGAAAAGTATGCGATCGCCCAAGCGGTGGGAGCTCCGGTTTTCGACTTCGTCAAGCAGGTCAATGTTGAACTTGCGGCCTGCGACACAGAGACCTGTCGCTGGCAGATTCGCACGGCAACCGGTGCGAATGTTGTTCACCCGATCTGGCTGATTCACAAGGCCTACGGTCTGCCCGAAGGCTGAGATGAAAGAGAATATCCCCGGGACGCAGATGACGATGCGCGCCCGGGGATATTACTGTTGCGCTATGAACATCTCTCGTCGCGTTGTTGTCACCGGAGCCTCCAGCGGAATCGGGCAAGCTACCGCCCGTCTTTTGGCACAGCGGGGCTGGGACGTCATTGCTGTGGCCCGTCGCCGCGAGCGCTTGGAGGCCCTCGCTGGCGAGATCGGCTGTGAGTATTGGGCGGCGGACCTTAGCGACCACGCACAAGTGGAGGAAATGGCCGCGCATCTCTTGGAAGGCGGTCCCATCGATGCTCTCGTGAATAATGCGGGTGGAGCCATCGGCGTTGATCGGGTCGCGGATGCAGATCCTGCTAGGTGGAGTGCAATGTTTGAGCGCAATGTCCTCACGGCCTTGCATTGCACGCGAGCCTTTCTCCCCTCGATGCGCGAGCGGGGAGGCGACCTCGTCTTCCTGACGTCAACAGCCGCCCACGATACATACCCGGGAGGTGGCGGTTACGTTGCCGCCAAGCACGCCGAGCGCATCATTGCTAATACCTTGCGTCAGGAACTGGTGGGTGAGCCCGTGCGGGTTATCGAGATTGCGCCAGGCATGGTGCACACTGAAGAGTTTTCTCTCAATCGCCTAGGCTCTCAGGAAGCCGCCGACCGCGTGTATGAGGGGGTTGCCGATCCCCTCGTCGCCGAGGATATCGCCGAGGCGATTGTGTGGACCTTGGAGAGGCCACGTCATGTCAACATTGATTCGATGATCGTGCGCCCGGTTGCGCAGGCAACGAATACTCTTGTGGCCAGAACTGCTTCCGAGGCCTAGGGCAGGTGCACAAGTCGCGATCCTTCCGACTTGGCTTCTTGTTATGCGCGTAGCGTGGCGAAGGCGCTCACGCTTGCAACTCCGATTAGGAGAACAATGAATGCCCATGCGAGTGCAGTAGAACTTACCTGACGGGTAAGCCTTGCTCCGAGAATACCTCCGCACATCGATGCCGCAGCGAAGCAGACGACCATCACTCCGGCTTCGGCACTGATATCCAAAGTTCCCCCCAGTGCACGCGAAGCCAAGCCGAACAGCGCTGTAATGAGCATGATCAGCAGGGATGTCGCGGATGCTTTCTTCATCGGGTAACGCAGGACAAGGTGGAGTGCAGGAACGATGGCGAAACCTCCACCTACGCCAAAGAAACCGGTGAGAAAACCGGTCACGCTCGCTAAAAGAACCACTAAGGCTGCCTTCTTCAGCGTTGACGCCAGCGGGCGTGGGGAATCCTCAGGCGTGGCCTCGTCAATTGGTGCAGGGGAGGGCGAAAGGTCAAGGTGTGCACGCAACTGTCTATGCACCATAAAAATCGCAACAAACGCCAGAAGAACGCAAAACTCCAGCATGAGCGTTCGTGCTGATACCAGAGGGTTGAGCGCGGATCCGCCCCACGTTCCGACGATCCCCGCGAAGGCAAAAAGGCTTCCGTGCTTCCAATCAACGTGACCACTGGAAGCGCGAGTAATGAGCGAAACACAAGCGGTTGCTCCCACGATGATGAGGGATAATGTCGCAGCTTGATGGGGGTTTTGACCCAGGAGATATACCAAAACGGGGACCGACAAAATACCGCCACCCGCGCCGAGCGCTCCGACAACGATGCCGATCAAGACGCCAATGAGCGTGGCCTCAATGAGCACGATGTTCCTCCTTGGGCGGGATCTGGACTCCTAATGACTGAGCGACCAGGGGATTCATAATTTCTTGAGCGCTTCGTCCACGCGAAATCAAGAACGCCATTGCGCGAAGTGCGGGCAGCGCGTGCGCGTAAAAGGTCTTATAGCCCTGACACAGATAGTTGTGGTCGGGGCCGTTGTCTTGGGAAATAAAACGATCCTTGGGGCAGCCACCCCAGCACAAGCGCAGGAATGGGCAATTCCAACACTCGGCATCGAGGTCCTGCTTTTTCGTCCCAAAATCGCGCATTGTGGGGGAGGATGCAAGAGCAATGAAATCCTGTGAATCGATATTCCCCACGAGCCAATCCGGTTCAACCCAGTGGTCACAGGCGTAGATATCACCGTTAAATTCCATGGCCATATTCGCTCCGCATGAAGGTGCGTGAACGCATACGCTTGCCGAACCAAAAAGCGCAGAGAGTGAAGAATCAAAGTCTTGAACAAAAACTTGTCCAACGTCACGAAGAATCCACTCATCAAAGATCTCGCAGAGGAAGCGGCCGTATGACGATGGGGTGGTCGATCGTGAGGTCACGCAGTCTCCGTCTTGACGGTAGAGGAGTGCAGAGCTTCCGCTTCTCCACCCGAGTTCGGCCTGGCGCAGATGTTCGCGGGGAACGCGCTCGACGATGGGGATAAATTGCATGTACTGCGCCTCGAGTTCATCTCGGAAATAGCGGTAGACCTCAAGGCCATGGTCTTCGTTAGCAGCGTGGACCGTGCACAAGATATTGGTGTCAACATCGGCGTTACGCAGGTGTTCCCACCCGCGGATCACCATTGAGTGAGTTCCATGCCCGCCGCGGTTCAGGCGATAGGCGTCATGGAGTTCCTTCGGACCGTCGATAGAGATCCCGACCAGCACATCATTGTCTTTGAAGAAGCGTGCCCACTGCTCGGTGATTAAGGTGCCGTTCGTTTGGATAGCGTGGTGGACCACTTGCGTGGGGCGTCGATACTTCTCACATAGTTCAATGAGGCGTTCAAAGAAGGGGAGCCCTCGCAAGGTTGGTTCGCCGCCCTGCCAGAGCATCGTGACATCCCCATCGGGGCTTGCCGCCAGGAAATTCTTGACGTAGGTCTCTAGGGTTTCTTCACTCATCGACTGGCGTTTTTGGTCGTAGAGGAGCTCTTTCGACAGGAAGAAACAGTACTGACAGTCCAAATTGCAGGCGGCGCCCGTTGGCTTTGCGACAACCGAGAAGGGGAGAGCGCGGGCGGGGGAGTGCGTCATCGGGTCCCTTCGCTTTCCTTCTTGATCGACGAGGCCGTGGTTGTCGCCGCATAGGCAGCTGCTTGCGCCGCGGCAAGCGGTCCAAGTTCGGCGCTGACGACGTCGATGTTCCATTTCATTGCGGGGATCAATTCTCTTTCGAGGCCGTGGGCGAGCATATCGGAGACCTGGGGGATCGCCTCGGGAAGTTCCCCGGCCACAATGATCGCACGGGGGTTGATGAGAAGAGCAGCATTTGCGCAACAAGCCCCGACGGCATCCATCGCATGTTCGAGAATTGATAGAGTTCTGGAATCTTGATTGCTGACTTTCGTTGCCAATTCGCTCAAAGAAGAGACATCGCATTGAGCACAGAGTGCGGGGATAGATGCAAGGGTTTCCAGGCATCCCTCTTTTCCGCATGCGCATGGGGTGTGAACGTCAGGAACACGCATATGTCCCAGTTCCCCTGTGAACCCGAGTTCTCCGCCGGATAGACGGTATGAAACTACCAAACTGGCACCGATGCCGTTGGAGAGGCGAACGTAGAGGATTGATGGGTACCCCTGTCCCGCTCCCCATAATGCCTCGCTCAGGGCACAAAGACGCGCAGTTGTATCGATGAGAATGCTTCCCTTCCAACGACGCGAGATGATATCGATGACGCTCTCGCGGCGGGGGTAAGGGGAATGCGGCGAGTGGGAAACATTTGAACCCATGGGAACGGGGAGACCAACCCCGATGGTGCGTACATAGTCGGTAATGACGCCGCGGGTGCGCGCGCGCTCGAGGAGGAGCGCTCCCATGGCATCGAGTGCTTCAAGATAATCTATGGGACGTGAGGCTGGTACTGATTGTGCAATGAGGACATCGCCGCCTCGATTGAGTAAAACCCCAGCGAAAGAGGCTCGGCTAATGACAATGCCAACCGAGTATGCGCACAAACGAGCCGATGTGAACAGAGTTGAAGGCCGGCCCGCTCCAGTCTTTTCGTCTCCTTTGAGGGAAATAACAGCGTGAGCATCAATGAGCTTTGTGATCGCGCGCCCCAGCGTTGTTCTCGAAACTCCAAGGGCATCGCAAAGTGTTGCACGTGACGCGGGGGGATTTTCGCCAAGATAACTGGTGATCTGGTCTTCTAGAGAGGGCACGGCGGCGTGAAGATCGTAGTCCATGTCCTCTCCTTTGATGCAGTGTGGTGTGGGCCTCCCGCACGCCCCGGAAGGCCCACACCGAAGGCGTGTTACTTCCCCATGACCTCGTCGAGATCGCTTCGAGCGGTGTTGACCAGCGGAATATCGAAGTCCGTCATGGCCGCCATCCACTTTGCGAAGGAGTGGTCTCCGCGCTCGCGGAGTTGGAGGTATAGGTTCGTTGCGAGTTCACGGCGAATGTCGTCGTAGACGGGCACCGTGTATACATTGTTCATCTCTGCGGGATCAACTCTCAAATCGTAGAGCTCATTGATTGACTCCGGTGAGATGACAAGTTTGAATTCCTTTGTGCGCAGCATTCGCTGTTGCAGCGGGAAGTGATGTCCGTGGAATTCGCAGACGATGTCTTCACGCCAACCGGGCACGTCTTCGCCTCGCGTCAAGTCAACGATCGAGCGTCCGTCTTCAACCAATGCTGGGTCGAGTCCAGCAATGTCGAGGACGGTTGCGGGAAGATCGATCAAAGACACGAAGGCATCGGATTGGCCGACCGCAGAAACACCGGGGATGTGTGCGATGAAGGGGACGTTGTAGATATCGTCGTACATCATCGGTCCCTTGTCGTTGAGGCGGTGAGAACCGGTGAATTCTCCGTGGTCTGCGCAGAAGAAGACCGCGGTGTCATCGAGAATTCCCAGTTCACGCGCCACATCCATGATTCGACCGATTTCGAAGTCAATCATGGCGACGTATCCCCAGTAGACCGCGATGAGCTTCTTCCACTGATCGTTATCGAAGGAGGACGTTGACCAGTAGGTTGCGTAGTTCTGCTGGATCTGCGGTTTACCGATGAGCGAGTCACCGAAGTTTTCGGGCAAGGTGACATCGTTCGGATCGATCAAATCGAACCATTCATCGGGGAGGAAGTAGGGAAGATGCGGGCCAAAGAAGTGGACGTCCAAGCTGAAAGGCTGTCCGTTTTCCTTCCAATCGGCTGCATATTCGCGAAGCTTCTCGATGGCGCGATCGGCCAAGAAACGCTCGAAGGTCGCCTCTTCTGGTTGGTCGAGGCGTGCTGCAATGATGTGTCCATCGCGGCCGCCGGGGAGCTTTCCTCGCCAAAAGTCATGTGCGCGAACTGGCGGAAGTCCGTGTTCGTTGAGCCATGCGACGTACTTCTCGTTGGCAACAGGGTTTTCGGCGCCCCAGTAGGTATCATCATCGGCACCGAACTTGTCGGGCAGGTTTGCTCCGCAATGGTACTTTCCGACGATGCCTACGTTGTAGCCCGCATCGCGGAGTGCCTGAGTGTAGGTCCAGGTCCCAAGGGGGATCATCGTCTGGTAGGCGATGTTCCATTCAGGATTGGCCAGCACCAGGTGCTTTCCGGGCCGCTTTCCCGTCAGAAGTGACGCGCGTGCAGGTGTGCAGATCGCAGTGGGAGTAAAGCAGTTGGTGAAGGCGAAACCGTTGCGTCCCATCTCGTCAATGACGGGGGTTTGGGCGTGAGGGTTGCCGAGGCAGCCGATCGTATCCGTGCGATGCTGGTCCGTCATAATCACCAGGACATTGCGGACATTATCCGGGATGTCGCTGGAGCGTTCGTGTGTGTCAGACATGATGGTCCTTTCACTTCTCCGAAGCAGCAAGTTTGTCCATGTCTTCGAGCTCGGTACCAGTGGTTTCCTTCAGGTACTTTGCGGTGAAGATGACTGCCAGGACACCAAATGCGCAGTAAATCCAGTAGGTGCCTGCCGGCGACCAGGAGATCAGGAATGGGAAGAGCAAAACGACAAGGAAGTTGACGAAGAAGTCTGCTCCCGAGGCCATGGACATTGCGCCACCGCGAATCGAATTGGGGAACATTTCGCCCATGACGATCGAGAAGATCGGTCCCCACGAAGAGGTGAATCCCAGCAGGAAGGTGCACAGCGCTGCGACGGCGAGGAACGCCAAGACCGGGTTGTCTGCAACGTCGGGCTTTCCATCCACGACGGGTGCCAGCGTGAAGACCGTTGCGACGACGCCTAGGGAGACAAAGATCAGCGTGCCTCCGTAGATGAGCATCCTCTTACGTCCCACATGGTCGACAAGAAGAATGCCGGACACGACGCCGACGATCTTGAAGCCCGTGATAAGCAGAGTCTGCTGCAGTGCCATTGATTCGTTGAATCCAACTGCTGCGAAGAGCGAGTTCGAGTAGAAGAAGACGCCGTTGATGCCCGTGAGCTGCTGGAATGCGGCGATCATCATGCCAACCAAGACCAGTCCGCGCCACTTCGAGGAGAAGATTTCTCCAATGCTGAGCTTACGTCCGCCGGTTTCTTCCATTGAAGCGTCGATTGCCTTGACGCGTGCTGCGGGATCGTCTTCGCCACTGACCTTTGCAAGGACAGCCTCAGCTTCTGCGGTCTTTCCGACCGACACCAGGTAACGAGGCGACTCGGGGATTTGAGCCGTAAAGATGACGAAGAGGAGTGCGGGGATGATGAGGCATGCGAAAAGAACTTGCCAGGTCTGCAGTCCCCAGAACGCAGGCTTTGCCGCGCCACCGGTCATGCGCACGACGCCCATGTTGATGAGGCCAGCGAAGAAAAGACCGAGGATGATGGCCAGCTGGCGGAAGCCGATCAGGCGGCCTCGGATGTCAGCAGGTGCAATTTCTGCGACGTATCCGGGCGCAACGGTGGTTGCTGCGCCAAAGCCAATGCCGCCGACAATGCGGGTGAGGAGGAGGAAGGGATATCCGAAGCTTCCCAGAATTGGTGAGAGCGGACCAAGGAGTGCTTCGAAGAGAAGGAAGGGGCCAACCCACATCAGGGTTGTTTTGCGTCCGATCTTGTCAGAGATACGTCCTGCTCCAAGTGCGCCGATGAGGCCGCCGATTACGCCCGCTGCGCCGGCAACGCCTTGGAGGAATGGACCGAGGTGGAAGGTGGTGCCGACCGCTTTAATTGCGGCGTTGAGGACCATTCCTT
>CAUTOM010000034.1:0-19343 GCA_963540435.1 uncultured Actinomyces sp. | reverse complement strand
CGATCCACGCCGCCGACGACCGCGCGCTTGAGGTAGATCTCCGTCGCGATGCGCAAGTAGAGATCGGTGTCGAGCGCGTTCATGTGAGTGATAAAGGGACGAGCCGCAGCGCCACCGTGGATCATCTGCAACATCGGCGTCTCAAGCTCGATGTAGTCACGGCGGAAGAAGTTCTCGCGGAGCGAGCGGTTGACGGCCGCGCGGATACGGATCATGTCGCGCGCGGCGGGGCGCGTGATCAGGTCGAGCTCGCGGCGGCGGATGCGCTGGTCCTCGGACAGGGTAATTTCTTCGCCGTCCTCGGTGGTCCAGGTCTTGGGCAGAGGGCGCAGCGCCTTGGAGGCGATGGCCCACGAGGCGTCGGGTGCGGGCAGCGCGGTGGGGGCGGCGTCGTAGGCAGCCTGAGACTCGGAGGTAACCTCGGCCGGAGTGGCGAAAATCGACAATTCCCCACGCTTGGAGGAGATCACGCGGCCATGGACGAAGAGGTAATCGCCCAGGTCGACGTCATTCTTGTAGGCGGCCAGGGACTCGGCACCGACAGAAGCGGCGGAGAGCATGATCTGAATCTTGTTTCCTTCACCGTCCATGAGGGTCGCGAAGCAGAGCTTGCCGCCGTTGCGCGCAAGGATGACGCGGCCTGCCAGGCCCACGTAGTCCTGGGTTTCTTCGCCGGCCTCGAGGTGCGCGTACTTTTCGCGCACCGCTTTGATGGTGGTCGTGATCGGTAGGCGCACCGGGTAAGCGGGGATTCCTGCATCCATCAGGCGTGCACGCTTGGCCGCGCGAACTTGTACTTGCTCTGGGGTGTCGTCAACAGGCGAATCAGTCATGTTCCCATCGTAGCGAAAGCCAAAGACTTATCGAACTTCCAGCGCCCGCGCTGAGCAATTTCACACGCCTGAGCTCTTCAAACCTAGGCTTTGGGCTTGGGATGTGGATTCTGGGACATGCCCTAGAGCTGCCCCTTTTTCAATAATGCGATTTTGTGAATCGACGAAAACGACGCTGGGGACCACCGAACGCACCTGCGACTCGGGGACCTGTGCGTACGCCATGATGATGACCAGGTCGTCAAGATTCACTAGATGAGCAGCAGCACCATTGAGCTGGATGACACCGCTCCCCCGCTCACCGGCAATCGTGTAGGTCGACAGTCGCGAGCCGTTATTCACGTCTGCGATATCCACCTTCTGCCCGGGAACAATGTTGGCGGCGTCGAGAAGATCCTCGTCAATGGTGATGGATCCGACGTAATGCAGGTCTGCACCCGTGACTCGCGCACGGTGAATCTTCCCGATCACCATGGTTCGGGTCATTTCATTCATCGAGCATCTCCAGCAACGCTGACCATAACATCGGCATTGTCGATCAAGCGTGTCGCTCCCACTCGTGCGGCAAGAAGAATTCGGGCTCGCATTGTTCCTTGGGCTGCCCACCGTTCAAAGGAGGCATCGCGAAGCTCGGGATTAACCTGGTCTGCCGCACTCCCGCTTCCCACAAGCAAGGTGAAATCATCATCATCCACAATTGCGACATAGTCAGGCTCGACGCCTTCTTCGGCGTCTAGAACCTGCTGGGCCGCACGTAAGACTTCGCTGACGGGCACCCCAAGTGCTGCGGCGGCTCGAGCCTCGTCAATCGCTCGGGAAAGAGCACGCGCATGCTCACGTTCAGTATCGCTGAGGTACTGGTTACGCGAGGAGAGGGCAACACCATCACTATCGCGCACGATCTCTACGCCATGGATACGCACGGGGATGTCAAGATCTCGGACAAAAGTTCGGATCACGGCGAGCTGTTGAGCGTCCTTTTGGCCAAAAAGCGCGATGTCCGGGCGGATCAGGTTAAGGGCCTTCGTGACAACCAATGCGACACCCGCAAAGTGCGTCGGACGAGTCGCGCCTTCAAGGATATGCGCGACAGGGCCAGCGTCGATACGAGTCGTTGCGGGAACCGGATATGCATCCTCATTCGAGGGAGCCCATACGACATCAGCACCGACTGTTGACAGAGCCTCCATATCCGCATCCAGAGTGCGCGGATAGGCATCGTAGTCTTCTCCCGGCGCGAACTGCGTGGGGTTGACGAAGATCGTGACAACGACGTGATCAGCTAATTCGTGGGCTTGCCGGACAAGTTCCAAATGGCCTCGGTGCAGCGCGCCCATAGTCATGACAAGCGCTACGCTGCCTTCAAGGGTACTCAGAGCTGCTGCTAGTTCTTCACGGGTATGCGTTAGTTGAGGCTTCGGATTCATATCAATAATTTTTCACCGAAAGGTGCCCGAAGCGCCATTTTCACTGGGGTCTAACAGGTCACTTTTCACCCATAGCGCACGGCCTGGCGGATTTCCTGGGCAACGTGGGCGCTGATGCGTCCTTCAAACTCCAAAAGATCCACGGTGTGGAGCGTCATCGAGGCGTAGGTCTTGCCGACCTCGCGCAGGCGCTGCCCCCACTGTCCTTCTCCTTCGAGGTCTTCCTCGAGAGCCTTGGCTTCAAGGACTCGAAGGTGAGTGTGGATGGTTCCTGCATCGCCGCGGGGAATCGGCCCCGAAATCCCACGCTCGCCCGCACGTAGAGCACGGTCAAGCGCCGCCTCGCACAGAGGACGCAGGAAGGTCCCGGGGTCTTCAATCCCGACAGTCGCCAAGACTTGCTTTGCCTGCGCAACAACTGCTGCAAGGAAGTTTGCCCCGTGGTTCAAGGCAGCGTGGTAAACGCCGCGGTCTTCTTCGGCAACTTCGAAGGGTTCCCCGCCCATCTCAACGACGAGTGCCTGCGCAATGGGAAGTGCGATGGCCGGAGCGGTCACAGCAAAGGGAGTGCCGATCAGGCGAGGAATATCCACCGACGTGCCCGTGAAGGTCATCGCGGGGTGAATTGCCAGCGGAATTGCACCCGCGCGGGTTGCGGGGTCAAGGACCTCAATCCCGTGCGCTCCCGAGGTGTGAACGACCAGCTGGGAGGCCTTCCACGCGCCAAGTTCCCCGAGGCCGGACACCAACCCCGCGAGTTGATCGTCGGGTACGGTCAGGAGAACCATTTCGCAGCTGTGAACGATCTCTTCTACGGGCAGGACGGGGATTCCCGGGAGTAGCGCATCGGCGCGTTCTTTCGACTCTTCAGAGGAAGCGCTGACTCCCACGAGTTTATGTCCCACTGCGCGTAGGGCCGATCCAAGGACCGGGCCGACGTGCCCCATGCCGATAATGCCGATTTCTAGGCGTCCGCCACGCATGTTGAGCCTTACTGTGTCACTGGTGATGCCTCAAAGCCTGAGCGCACACCATTTTCCATGCGGAGCATCCACTTTTCGGGAGGCTCGCTTGCTCGCGTGATATGCCCGAGATGGAGCAGGGTTTCGAGGTCCGCACTTACCTGCGCGGCATCCTGATGTTCCGCTTTCATGGAGAAGGGCCCGGGAACCAAGTGCATGTGAAGGCTTGCAACGCCCAGTGCGCGTTCCAAAGGACCGGCCTGCGCACTGACGGATTGCAAGCGGGCGATAGGTGCCCAGAAACTCTTGCGAGTAAGCCACCCGTCTCGGACAACGAAAGTAGTCCGAGTAATTGCGCGGGCACGACGCTTGAAGACGAATGGATCCAGAATGAAGGCACGCGCGGACATGCGGACAAAACCCTTGCCGTCCCCTGTTCCGTAGAGCGCAGCATCAATGAAAGCCGAGATGTCATCGACCCCGAGGTCCTCGATGACTGCCCACAGCGCAAAGTTGACGTCTTGGCGTGTTCCCACGGGAATAAGGACATGAGAGCTCTGTTGTTTATTTTGCTCCGTGTCTTTTGCCCCATAGCCTGCCTGCAGGATCAGCACGCGATACCACCCGAAGAAACGCCACAGGAGAGGCTGCTGGATCTCAATCGCGTGGATTCGCCTGGGGGGAATAGTCTGCGAACGTGTGCTCAGGAGCCCGCGACGCAGGCGAAGTCCGTCTGGGGAAATCGCAAGGCGGAAGTTGGCCTCGGAAGCAAAGCGATTCCAATGGAAGCTCGCCACGGACAGACCCACCATTGCCACGCCACTGAGCGAAGCGGTGATTCCCGCCAAACCGATATAGGGAATACTTGCGGCGCCGATAACAATGATCACAATCAATGCCAGGACAGAGAAGAGCGCGCTCATTGACAGAAGCTGCGAGCCTAGGAGGCGTCCCATTGGCACTTGATACAGTTCACGTTCGGGTGCAACCGGGATCGTGGATGGGGCAAAGACTTCACCCGTGTAACTGAAGTTTGCGGGCTGAGGCATCGTGCCCGGTTGCGTGGGCATTGCCGAGGACTGGGCCGGGCTCTGCCCGCTCATCTTCAGTCCGGCTGCGCGAGCAAGAATTTCACCGCGCAAGGCTTCTAGTTCGGAAACCTTAAGGAAACCGATGGTGATATTCGAATCCGTGCCACCAGCGACCTCGACGTCGAGTTTCCCCAGTCCGACAAGGCGCGCGAGGACCGGCTGGGTAATATCTACCGCTTGGATGCGATCAAGCCGGGCGTGACGTTGATTCCGGTTAAGGATTCCTTTGCGGAACCACAGAGCTGAATCAGTGAGCGCGTAGGCCGTCACTCGCCATTGAAGGAAGGTGTAGAGAAAAAGAAATGCGATGACAAGAACAGACACCAGCGCGACAAGGAAAAGCCTGTCCATAATGGCGTTTCCAAGCCCTGCGTTCATCGCCTCTTGTAGTTCGTTGAGATTTCGCAGGGTAGCGAAGGCAATGAGGGCAACAATGATCTGCCACACCTCGAGAAGAGGGGTGATGATGTGGACACGTCTCCACAGTGAGGGGTCCACTCCTTGATCTGCTGCAAACGTTCGCTGCGCAGAATTCATGATCACAGCCCCGCCATCTCAGCGCTCCCGCGCTGCGCAAGGTGGTCTCGGAGTTGGGCGGCTTGTTCGGAAGGAATACCGTGGAGGTGAGCTGATGTCTGGGTCGATGCCGTGTGAATCACGATCGAGGAAATTCCGAAGATACGCGCAATCGGACCCTCCGAGATGTCGACATATTGGATGCGGCCATAGGGAACAATCGTCATTGAACGGAAGAAGGCGCCTCGGCGGATGAGGAAATCGTGTTCTGCTTGCGCCCATGCGAGGTTGCGAACTTGGCGTCCGACCAACCACAGGAAATAGAGCCAGAGGAGGCCGACACAAGCAAGTGCCGCATAAAGCAGTGGCTGCGGGAAGTCCTCCAAGATCTGTGTCATGACAATAAGGGGGGCCGCGACGATGAGGAAGAAAATCGTCAGGGAAATCCGACGAACGGTTGCCAGCGCGCGCTTGACGGGGTTAAAGATCACGCCCTGCGGTTCGAAGAGGGCACGGGAGGAACTATTACTCATATAGAAATGATACGGGCAGGCTCCGCCATCTCCGACAATCTCACAAATAAAATTCCACACAGTGGACATTCAGGATTTGTTCAGAAAATTCACTCAAAATGTTCACTATGACGGAATTTGAGAACAATGGAGAAGCACGACTTCTCGTCGTTGACGATGAACCCAATATCCGAGATCTTCTGGCCTCATCACTGCGATTCGCAGGTTTCGATGTCATTACGGCAGAAGACGGCGCCTCGGCATACCACCAGGCGCAGGAAGAACGCCCTGACCTGATTGTCTTGGACGTCATGCTTCCCGACATGGATGGTTTCACCGTGACCCGCCGCCTACGCGACGCTGGAATCACCATCCCTGTTTTGTTCCTGACCGCTCGCGACGATATGCGTGACAAGATCCAGGGCCTCACGGTCGGCGGCGACGACTACGTCACCAAGCCCTTCGGCCTCGAAGAAGTTGTTGCGCGCATTCGCGCAATTCTGCGCCGCACCATCGGCGAAAGCGGCGATGATGGCAAGCTCCGCGTCGCAGACCTCGTCATCGATGAGGACGCTCACGAAGTGACCCGCGCTGGCGTGCCGATCGACCTCTCCCCCACCGAGTTCAAACTGTTGCGCTACCTGATGATCAATCAGGGACGCGTCGTTTCCAAGATGCAGATCCTCGATCACGTGTGGGAATACGACTGGGACGGCGAAGTTGCGATCGTCGAATCCTACATCTCCTATCTGCGTCGCAAGCTTGCCGTTGAAGGCGCGAGCGGCGAGCTAATTCACACGAAACGAGGCGTTGGATACATCCTGCGAGACGAAAACTAAGAGATGTATTCTCGCGGGGTCGTATACAAATTCTGGTCGTCACGTTCGTTGACGGCCAGAATTGTTGCGCTTACCGCGCTTCTTTTAACGTTTGGTCTGTCCCTTTCCGCAACGGTGATGATCGGCCTTTTGCAACGTCACCTAGTTGCACAGGTTGACGATGAACTCTCGTCGACAGTTCTGTCACTGTCCTCGAAAGTCATCGAAACACCAGAGGAACTTGCGAAAGAGCCCAGTCTTCCGACTCTCTATTACTTGAACATCCACCGGGACTCGGAAGAGGATGTCACCTTACTTTCGGCCTCGACGCGCGACCACGCGGGTAAGCCACTGGTCCCCGACCTCCTCGAGCCCGGGGAAACCGCGAATACAGCTAGCGGATGGACCGATCCCATCACCGTCGAATCAACAAAGAAGGGCTCGATGTGGCGGGCCGTCATTGTTCCCATCACGCGCAAAGGGGAAACTACCCCATCGGGAACGCTCACCGTCGCTCTGCCACTCAACGATGTCCAGTTCACGATCCAAAATATGGCGGGATACGTTGCCACAACGGCAATTGCGATCATTGCGATTGGAACGGGATTGGCAACCTATCTTGTGAGGCGAGCACTATCACCGCTGCGCGATATTGAGACGACAGCGGGTGAGATCGCCTCTGGAGACCTCACCCAACGCGTTCCTTTCGCGCCTCCCTCTACCGAAGTCGGTTCCCTCTCCAAGTCCTTGAACTCCATGCTCTCCCAGCTTGAGCAATCTTTTGCCGCACGCGAAGAATCGGAACGGAAGATCAGACGCTTCGTCTCCGATGCCTCGCACGAATTGCGCACTCCCCTTGCCGCGATCTCCGGCTACTGCGAGCTGTACTCGATGGGTGGAGTCCCCAGCGAACGCACGGGTGAAGTCATGGGGCGCATTCGCTCCGAGTCAACGCGTATGAGTTCCTTGGTCGAAGACCTCTTAACTTTGGCGCGCCTCGATGAGGGACGTCCACTAGAGATCGTTGACGTCGACGTGATCGCCATGCTGCGCAATGCACGTTTCGATCTGATGGCTCTTGACCCCACCCGTCAGGTTGAGATTGAGAGCTTTGACTCGCAAGACCTCCCTCAATCCGTGTGGGTTCAAGCCGACCGCGATCGACTTCAGCAGGTGCTGACCAACATTATCGGCAATATCGTGCGCTACACGCCTCGTTCTTCCCCGGTTGAGATTGCCGTCGCGCAGCGCCCTTCCAACGTTCTCATCGAGTTTAGAGATCACGGTCCGGGTATCGCGAAGGAAGACTTCGAAAAGGTCTTCCAACGCTTCTACCGAACCGAGAATTCCCGCGCGCGATCCCTCGGTGGTTCGGGCCTTGGCTTGTCGATCGTCTCGTCGATCGTCTCAGCCCACGGCGGGCACGCGGAACTTGCCAAGACGCCAGGCGGAGGACTAACCGTCCGCATCACTATGCCGATTGTGCATTCCAAAGACCGCATCAACACACATCCCGATGCATAAAAGCGCTGGGAGATAACCGGGCGGGCGCTGTGTTGCCTCTGCGAGTTTTCTCGCGTTAAGATCACGGCCGTGCCAAGTGCCACGAAAGTGGCTAGCATGGCAAAGTAACATTGTCAGACTAGGAGTGAACGCTCATGGGTGCCGATGCACCTCAGTGGCTTTTTAGTTCCTTTGTGGACGCGATGCAAGAGATCGGGGCGAGCGCCCCGATTCCTGTTCTTGAGGCCGAAGCGCGTGACTTAATTTCTCGGTGGAATGCCCGAGGACGTTTTCTTCACAACACCCGTCACCTGCTGAAGACCCTGTCGCGTATTGACGAGATCGCTTCAACCGCGCACGATCCCGATGTACTTCGAGTTGCTTTGTGGTACCAGGGGGCCGTGCTCAATCGTAGTTTTGACATCTTCCGCCGCGGCGAAACTGGCGACGAGCAAGAGTTTGCGTCGCTGTATCACGCGCGTTCACGCATGGAGACGCTGGGAGTGAGCGAGGATGTGATCTCGCGTATCCAAGAGCTCATGATGGCCCTGTTCACTCATCGCGCTGATCCTTCCGATATGGACGCTCAAGTCCTCATCGATGCGGATTTGGGAATGCTAGCCGCAAGCCCGCAGGAATTTAAGCGTTTCCGTGAGGCCTTGCGCGAAGAATGTACAGACTTGTGCGATCTTGAGTTCTTCCGTGCGCGCCGGTCGGCAATTCGAAAGATCTTGAAGCGCGAGCAAATTTTCCACTCCCCTCTGGCCACCGGCTGGGAAGAAACGGCGCGCGCCAATCTTGAGGCTGAAAGCACGAAGCTGACGCGCCTTCTGAAGGATGCCGAGGCCGCCGGTGAGATCACCGATAGTGACGATGATTTTGACGCCGAGGACAGCCCACAGGAGACTTCCCTTGACACTCCCGCCTCGGGGACGATGATCATTAGGCGCCGTCACCTCAATATCAAGAACCACACTCAGCCTTTTGACCGCGTTGATGAGGGGTCTTCCACGCCTAGTCTGCCTTATGCAGTTGTTGAGTTGCCGGAGTCAAAGATTGCCCTGACCTCTGAGGATCTTTCCACTGACGAGGCCTCCTCGCAGGACATTCCCCACGTACAGCTGACCAGTGAGCTTGGTGGTGTTTCTGCACTGAGTAATACTCCTGCGGATACTCTCCCTGCGGCCGTTACTCCGACGGAGACCGCGCTTGTGGGCGATGCGGCTGTCAGCTCCGCGGCCGCCGGCAGCACACAAGATGATGCCCCTGAAGCAAGCGCAACGCCTCTTGCCGGGGTTCCCACAGTGGAACGGCCCTTGGTGTCGACGGCTCCATCAACGGGCGCTGAGAGGGCTCAGAAGAGCGTAGCGGACGAGGATGATACGTCGTCTTTGGAATCCGCTATTGAGGACCTCGATATTCCTGCACCTCCGCCGTTGTCCTGAGTGTTTTCTTATTCTGTATCTAGCGAATTGGATTTAGGGCTCTGAATCCTTATATTTGTCCACAGTGTGCGGATTAATCCTTTTATCCACAGTTTGCAGTACGTGATCGGCGGCAGAGCACTGAGTTTTCCTAGGCTGTGAGAACCATTTTTCTCACGCTAGGAGGAATTATGACCGTCTATTCGGTTGACTCTGGCCAGGTCGCATCCTGTGCCTCTCGTATTCAGGTGACCTGCGACAGTATTCGCGGGGAGGTTTCTGCTTTGATGCATGAACTCCTTGCCCTGAAAGACTCGTGGCAAGGAGCTGCCTCAGCGCAGTTTTCGGAGTCTGTCTCATCATGGCAAACCACTCAAGCACAGGTCGAAACATCCTTGGATCAAATATCGACCTCGCTTTCGCACGCCGCACAAGTCTATGCGGATGCCGAAGCGCAAAGTTTGGGGCTTTTTGCACATTAAAAGCCTTTGGGGGGCGCGCCACGCGGCGCGCCCCCCAACGGGACTTAACCAGAAATGGTGTCTGAATCCTTAGCGGATCAGTACATTCCGCCCATTCCGCCGTCAGCAGGTGCTGCAGCCGGTGCCGGAGGCTCAGGCTTGTCAGCAACGACAGCTTCGGTGGTCAGGAACATTCCGGCGATCGAGGCTGCGTTCTGCAGAGCGGAGCGGGTGACCTTGACCGGATCGGAAATGCCCTGGGTCATGAGGTCGCCGTACTCGCCGGTTGCAGCGTTCAGGCCGAAGCCGGGCTCCATCTGAGCAACGCGGTCGGCGACAACGCCACCCTCAAGTCCAGCGTTCTCTGCGATCTGCTTGAGAGGTGCGGAGATTGCTTCGCGAACGATGTTGACGCCGGTTGCTTCGTCGCCGGAGAAGTTCAGCGAGCCCAGAGCGGAGGAAGCAGCCTGGATCAGTGCAACACCGCCACCTGCGACCAGGCCCTCTTCGGAGGCTGCGCGGGCGTTACGGATAGCGTCTTCGATGCGGTGCTTACGTTCCTTGAGCTCGACCTCGGTTGCGGCGCCGGACTTGATGACGGCAACGCCACCGGAGAGCTTTGCCAGGCGCTCCTGGAGCTTCTCGCGGTCGTAGTCGGAATCGGTGGTTTCGATTTCCTTGCGCAGCTGGCGAATGCGAGCTTGGATGTCTTCCTTTGCACCAAGGCCGTCAACGATGGTGGTCTCATCCTTGGAGACGATGACCTTGCGTGCGCGGCCGAGGTCTTCGAGGGTGGTGTTCTCAAGGGAGAGGCCAACGGTCTCGGAGACAACCTCACCTGCGGTCAGGATTGCAACATCCTTGAGGATTGCCTTACGACGGTCACCAAAGCCGGGGGCCTTGATGGCGACGGACTTGAAGGTGCCACGAATGTTGTTGACAACCAGGGTTGCCAGTGCTTCGCCCTCGACGTCTTCAGCGATGATGAAGAGGGGCTTGCCGGTCTGCATGACCTTCTCGAGGACGGGCAGCAGTTCCTTGGCGTTGGTGACCTTGGTGTCGACCAGGAGGACGTAGGGATCCTCGAGGACGGCCTCTTGGCGCTCTGCATCATTGACGAAGTATGCGGAGAGGAAGCCACGCTCAAAGCGCATGCCTTCGGTGGTCTCAAGGGTGGTGTCGAAGGAGTTGGTCTCTTCAACGGTCACGACGCCTTCGGAGCCAACCTTCTCGAATGCCTGAGCAATGAGCTTGCCGATCTCGGGATCGTTTGCAGAGATCGATGCGGTCGCTGCGATCTGCTCGGTGGTCTCAACGGGCTTGGAATCCTTGTGCAGCTGGGCGACGATGGCCTCGACAGCTGCGTCAATGCCGCGCTTGAGGGCGATGGGGTTCGAGCCGGCTGCAACGTTACGCAAGCCTTCACGAACCAGAGCCTGAGCGAGGACGGTTGCGGTGGTGGTGCCGTCACCTGCGACGTCATCAGTCTTCTTCGCAACTTCCTTCACCAGTTCGGCGCCGATACGCTCGAAGGGATCTTCGAGGTCGATTTCCTTAGCAACGGAAACGCCATCCTTGGTGATGATGGGGGCGCCCCACTTCTTGTCGAGAACGACGTTGCGGCCCTTGGGGCCCAGGGTGACCTTAACGGTGTCGGCGAGGAGGTTCAGACCGCGCTCCATGCCGCGGCGTGCCTCCTCATCGAAGTGAATG
Source organism: uncultured Actinomyces sp. (assembly GCA_963540435.1). Lineage (GTDB taxonomy): Bacteria > Actinomycetota > Actinomycetes > Actinomycetales > Actinomycetaceae > Pauljensenia. The sequence continues at coordinate 8,083 of CAUTOM010000034.1, read as the reverse complement.
AGCTTTGTCATGTTCTTCTATCCTTCCGCGATGCGGATTGGACCGATGCCCGCGACGGACGACTCAGGTTCCTCCAGAGCCTCACCGGCCTTAGTGCTTATCACTCGGCACTCCCGAGTGCTAAACCCAAGTCTGGCACTCTCAGCCTCAGAGTGCAAGACGGGCGACATGAGTTCACTGATAAAGAAAAACCCCGGTACCAAGTACCGGGGAAAAGCTCCCGCGACTGGATTCGAACCAGTAACCGTCCGATTAACAGTCGGATGCTCTGCCGTTGAGCTACGCGGGAAAGCGACAAGAAGAAATAGTACCGATGAAGTGGGCCAAGAGCAAATCCGAAAAGGGCATTCACTCATGGCCTGCCTCACACACCAATCACACCCATTCGGGATTGTCCGTATCCACACCACTATCGCGAGCAGCGCACTCAATTGCAGACGCGAGCCATTGAGCAAAACCATCGAGCTGCGAGTCGTAGTGCGAACGGAAACGCTCGTCGTGAATGTAGGAACGCGAAATCACATAGTGCTTCGCAGGAGTCACCGGGAAGAACTCGCTGAGCAATTCCCGATGCGAGGCGACAAGAGCTGCCGCCTCGTCACTATCGGGAAGAACGCCCTGACGGATGGCTGCGATCATATCCTTCTCGACCTGCTGAAAACGGTCAGAATTTCCCTGCCAGTCCTTCATACTCCACGACGCAGTACGGCGCTGATATTCCTGCCAGTCGTCACGCTCACCGTAGAGTTGTTCAGCTTCTTCCTGATGCGCGGCAAAGTCAGCATCCCCAAGGATTACCCCGATCTCTTCCACGCTGAGAGAATTTTCATTCATTGCATCCTCCAATAACGTATCGATTGCTTCGATCATTTTGTCCGTCTGCTGGCGATGAGCAATAAGGCTCTCTCGCTGACGTTTGAGGTGCTCAATCGCACAGTCAACGAAAAACGCTCAGCGACCTCACCAACGGTGTAGAGATTGTTGTCATCGCTCATGTCAATCATTGTGAAGTCTCACGTCACGTCATGGTCAAGTCGAATGCGCACGAGATTGCGACACTGCCACTTCACGAGGCTGCGCTCGCTTGCGTGGCCGCGGGCGACGGCAGGGCCTGGCCGGGCTTCGAGCCGACGCGCCGAGCGAAAGCTCGCGGCGCGGGTGGTGAGCGGGCGGGCCGTCGCACCCGGCCGAGGTTGATGCTTGGACAGACCGTCGCGCGCAAAGCGGAAACCCCGCCCTGCCGCAGCAGAACGGGGTTTCACAGCCCATGACGGGCGAAAGTCTGAATGAATCAGACGGGGAAAGTCACTTAAGGGTGACCTTGCCGCCGGCCTCTTCGATCTCAGCCTTGGCCTTCTCGGCGTCTTCCTTCTTCGCGGCGGGGAAGATGGTGGAGGGCGCGGAGTCAACCAGGTCCTTGGCTTCCTTGAGGCCCAGGCCGGCCAGGTTCTTGACGACCTTGACGACGGCGATCTTCTTGTCACCGGCGGACTCGAGGACGACCTCGAACTCGTCCTTCTCTTCGGCGGCGGGGGCGTCGGCGGCCGGGGCGGCAACGGCGACGGCTGCGGGGGCAGCGGCCTCAACGTCGAAGGTCTCCTCGAAGAGCTTCACGAAGTCGGAGAGCTCGATGAGGGTCATTTCCTTGAAAGCTGCGATGAGCTCGTCATTGGAGAGCTTAGCCATGAGTGGCATCCTTCCTAATTGGCCTGCACGAGTGCAGATTGTTGGGTTGTTTCACGCAGCCGGTGGCGGCGTGGAACATGGCCTGTCTCGTCAGGCCGCCTCGCTCTGCTTTTCGCGCAGAGCATCGATGGTGCGCACTGCCTTGACGGGCAGAGCGTTGAATGCGAACGCCGCCTGACCAATCTTGGCCTTGAGGACGCCTGCGGCCTTGGCCAGCAGGACCTCGCGGGACTCGAGATCGGCAAGCTTCTTGACACCCTCGGCGCTCAGGGGAGCGCCGTCCATCGCGCCGGACTTCAGCACGAGGGCGGGGTTGTCCTTAGCAAAATCACGCAGGGTCTTGGCGGCCTCAACGGGCTCGCCGGAGACGAAAGCGATGGCCGTGGGACCCTTGAGGTCCTCAGCCAGGAAGTCGAGGCCGACCTCCTTGGCCGCCAGGCGCGCCAGCGTGTTCTTTGCCACGGCGTAGGTCGCGTTCTCGCCCAGGCCGCGACGCAGCTGCTTGAGCTGGCCGACGGTCAGGCCGCGGTACTCGGTCAGCAGGACAGCGTCGGCTGCGCGGAAACGCTCCACGAGCTCGGCAACTGCTGCCACCTTGTCGGACTTCGCCATGGTCCTCCTTTCAAAAATTCACCGCCGGACGCACGAAAAAGCCCGGCACGCAGGAAAGCGGCCGGGCCCAAATGAAACCCACTTCTAAAGAAGTCACTCACCTGCGTCGGATGCTTTCGCACTTGGAATCCACCGAGGTGGATGACCGACGGTCTTCGGCAACGAGTAGCTTAACACGCATCGCAGTAGGGGTTCCAGCTTTGGAAGTGTGTATCAGCACACCTCAAGGATGAGTAGGACAAGCGCCAGCCGCCCACCTCAGACGAGGCGCCATCCCGCCGCCCGCGAGCGAGCCTCCCAGAACCCTCGGTATTGCCCTTCGGTTTCCGCGAATAGCTGCGAATGGGTACCAATTTGCACAACACACCCATTCTCGTCGAGGACGACAATCTGGTCAGCAGCCGTGATCGTATCAAGCTTGTGAGCAATAACGACGAGCGATGCATTACGTCGCAATGCATCCATCGCTGCGGTGACACGGTGTTCATTCTCGGGGTCAAGGGCACTGGTAGCCTCATCGAAGAGGACGATAGGCGCCCCCTTAAGGAGCGCACGGGCAATCGATACGCGTTGGCGTTCACCACCGGAAAGAGCCCGTCCTGCCTCACCAACACGAGTTTTCCACCCGAGTGGCAGGCGCGCGACAATTTCATCGACGCCGCTCAGACGTGCGGCTTCCTCCACCTCGGCGTTACTCGCTCCAGGGCGGCCGATCCGAACATTCGCTTCAAGGGTATCGTCGAAAAGATAGACATCTTGGAAAACCAAAGAAAGTTGTGCCATCAATTCCGCCGGATCACACTGGCGAACATCACGGCCTCCCACGCTCACCGTGCCACTATCCACGTCATAGAAACGTGCAATCAGACGGGCAATCGTTGTCTTCCCGCAGCCTGAAGGACCGACAATAGCGGTCATCGTTCCCGGCTCAACTCGGAAGGAAACGTCGCGCAAAACTGGGTGATCGGCCTCGTATGAGAAGGAGACACGATCGAGCGCTACGGACGAACTCGACGCGGACTGGACGCTCAGGCTCGAATCATCCGATAGGACAGGAAGTTCGGGCGCGGAAAGAATTTCATGGGCGAGATCAAGGACCGGGCGACGCGTTTCGAAAGCAGAGGCAAGCGCGCCGATATCGACAAGGATCTGTGTAAAGCGCAGAAGCAAACCAATTGCGACAACTGCCTCGATTGGACTGACACTTCCCCAGACGGCAAGCACACCGATTGCGCTAATCAGAGAAACAACAACAACCTGCGCAGCCATACCATTGGCAATTTGTCCCATCGTCTCCCTGACCAAAGAACGCCTAGCGGCAACTCCATACGACTTTTCAGCCTGTTGAAGCGGCTCATAAGAGGTCGATCGACCACAGGCACGCAACGCTCCCTGCTTGGTCGCATATTCAACGATCCGGTGCGACAGCTCTTGGGCAGGAGGTTCTTTCAACGCAGAGCCTGAAAGTAGGGAACGACGCGCAACCCACACTCCCCCGCCAACAATGGGAATCGCAGCTAGGCAGGCGACACCAAGCGTCGGGGAAAAGAATGTAATCCCTGCCAGCATCGTCAGTGAGGTCACAATCGCGGCGATCAAAGGCGAGTACATATGGGCGAAGATCTCGCCAAGCATCATGAGCTCTCGAGAGACTAGACGCGAGGTCTTCCCGGCTGTGTCTGCACGGAAAGCACCAAGAGGAAGAGAAGCGATCTTATTTCCGATCGCACGGTGCATATTCGTCAGGAAATCGAAGGCCACGACGTAGGAGCGCATGGCCAACACATATTCCAAGACAAACGAGGCTACAGCGCAGACCGCAAGCATAATCAGCCAGCCGTGCAGACTCATTCCCCATGCCGCTTCCCCTGAAGTCAGAGCAATCGCAGCTGGAATGAATGAAATCAGCGAGAAACCCCGAACGACACCGACGATGCAGGATAAGTACATCACTTGAGCGAAGCCGACGCGCCCCTCCTCAGAGAGCGGCTCACGCAGGCGAGAGATCAGGCTGAACATCTCAGTGTCCTTTCACTGTTGCAGAGAGCTCGCGCATATACGGATGATCCGCGAGTTCGTCGGGTGTGCCTCGCGCGATGAGACGGCCTGCCTCAAGGATGGCAACCTGATCAACGCCAATAATCGAAGCGGCCCGGTGGGCGATCACCAGAACTGTTTTCCCTCGAACGAGGCGGGTGAGTGCGGCTTGGATCTCAGCCTCAGCTTCGGGGTCCGTAAAGGCCGTGGCCTCGTCGAGCACAAGGATGGGTGCGTCGACAAGAAGTGCGCGCGCAATGGCAATGCGTTGGGCTTGGCCACCCGAAGGATGGGCATCCTCCCCAATAACTGTGTTGAGGCCTCGAGGCAGGGAGTGCAGATAGTCGTCAATGCGGGCAGCGGCAGCGGCTGCCCAGATCTCCTCATCACTAGCTCCTGGCTTACCTAGTGCTATGTTCTCGCGCAGGGATATATCAAGAAGCTGCGGATCTTGAAGAACAAAGGATACGTGCTTATAGAGGACGTCAGGAGCAATGTCTCGCACATCAACACCTCCGATACGTACGCTTCCTTCATCCGGGTCAGCGAAACGTGCAACCAGTGTCGCCAGGGTGGATTTTCCAGAACCTGATGCCCCAACAAGAGCCGTTACTGTTCCCTGCGGGACCGTCAGAGTGACCTCATCAAGAGCGAGCGTCGAGCCATAAGAGAAAGAAACGTTATCGATTTCAATATCAGCTCCCTGCGGTTCCTCACTCCCATCGGTCGGAAGCGGGGGTACAGAAAGCAGATCGACAATGCGCAGTGCGGCTGCGCCAGCGATCTGATAGGACCAAACGGTTGATCCAAGTACCTCAATTGCGGCAGGAATGACAAGGGCGATCAACGCGCAGGTAATAACTTGCACAGGGCTCACGATGCCAGCAGCCGCCAGAGCCGAGCCCCCAGCCGTTGAAATCAGGAGGATCATGGACGGAGAGACCGCCGCCTGCCCTAGCGCGGACCCCTTGAGCAAGGGACCGCACCACGCGAGATAAAAATTCGCGAAATCCTCGGCCGCACGAGCGAACCGTTCATGTGAGCGCCCAACAGTCCCAAACGCCTTGACGACGCTAATACCCGAAACAAACTCGACCATGGTCGCCGAGACACGCGTGAGGTACCGGTCCATCTCGGCGGTTTTCTCGCCCATATCCCGCATCATCCAGGCATTAATGAGGGCATAAATCGGCAAGGTGGCAATTGAGAGTAGCCCCAAACGCCAATCAACGATAAATGAGTAGATCAGCAGGGACAGAGGTGCGCTGACAGCGGCAGCAGATTCGACTGGAGCGTGAGCAATGACAGTGTGGACATCGTGGGTATCATCCTGGATTGCCTTGCGCACAGCCCCCGAATTCGTCGAGGTAAACCACGCGAGAGGCGCCCCAGCAAGTACCTTTACCATGCGCATGCGCACGATGTGACCGAAGCGCACATCCGCGAAATGGGTGACAGTAAGTGCAAGGAAGTAAATGCCATAGCGCGTACCAAATGCTCCAAGAAGCCACATGAGAAGGTGGATGACCTCACCGCGGTCAGGCGAAGCACCCAAGCGTGCCGCCGCCAGAAGCACCTCGCCGAGCTGGACGAGAATGACATAGGGAGCGACCGCGAGCGCACCGTAAAGCACTCCGAGTATCTGTGCGAGGGTCATAGATCCACGAATAGGAGCGGTCAGTTCTTTGAATGCCTTCTGTCCCGCCCTGTGCGCAGCGCGGGAATCCTCGATTTTTACTTCAACACTGGATGGCAGCTGTTCGCTCTCGTCTGTTATCTGTTCCTGAGCAATAACAGTCATTATTGATCTCCTTCGTTGGAACCAGCTTCGCGCATCGGCGTAAGTGTGATAAGCCGGTCGGCGCACGCCGAGGCAAACTCACCATCGTGGGTGACAACGATGACGGTCGCACCTTCGTCGGCAATTCGTCGCAAGGTTGCGGTAATTGAGCCAAGGTGTCTGGCATCGACTCCCGAAGTTGGTTCGTCGAGGATGACAACGGGACGTCCGGTCGCTCGTGCCGCCGCGATGACGAGGCGCTGTTTCTGTCCTCCCGAGAGGCTCAGTGGGTGCCTATCCCCCAGGTGCGCAAGGTCGAAATCAGCCAGGAGCTTCTCCCCGACCTCCCCGCTGGCATCCGAAGCGCCAATGGTCAACTCGCCCTCGAGTGTGTCGGAAAAGAGCTGACGCCCGGTATCTTGCATGACGAGTGCGCACGCGCCCCTGCGCTGACGACAACCCACCTCCTGTCCGTCCAAGGTGATCGTCCCCGAAGCAGGAGCGGCCAACCCACACAGCACACGCACAAGGGTCGTCTTTCCAACGCCATTCTCGCCCGCGATGCAGGTAATTTCTCCTGCGTAGAAATCAGCATTAAAACCGCTGAAAACGGGGGTTTTTCCATAGGAGAAGCCCAGGTTCCGGCAGGACAGGCGCGCTTCCTTACCAGGGGCGGCGACTCCCGCTTTCCCTCGCGAGGCCACCCAGGCCTCGGGCGGTCCGGGATCAACGAGGGTACGCAAGCCAAGAGAGCAGCGTTCCTCATCCGTCATGGAATAGAACTCCTCGCCGCTCCAGCGCCTCGTCACCGCTCCAGCCTCCATGAGAAGAACCTGGTCGGCAAGTCCCCTCAGGAAGTGGAGACGGTGCTCGACGACAACGATCGTCATCCCCTGTTCTTTTAGGGTCGCAAGGGCCCCGCGCACATCAGCGATTGCTGCGGGGTCCAGGTTTGATGTTGGTTCGTCAGCCAGGAGGACCGGAGCGCCGGATGCCAACGCGCACGCAAGAGCTACCTTCTGAAGCTGTCCACCCGACAGAGTCGAGAGCTTGCGATCCATGAGGTTGTAGATCCCCATGAGCTTTGCGGCGCGCTCACTGCTCTCGATCAAGTCCGCACGGTCTCGTCCGTAGTTTTCACCGCAGAATGCGAGTTCCTCCGCGACGGTGTCGCAGAAAAATTGGGTGCGAGGATTCTGGAAGACCGATGAGCATAGGTGGCCAACCTCGGTCAGAGGAACCTCGCTAAGGTCACGCCCACTGATGCGCACTACCCCTTCCAGCTGCCCCGGAGTCATCTGTGGAACGAGGCCGGTCAGCGCCCGCATGAGCGTTGACTTTCCGCAGCCGGAGGACCCGCACACGAGGGTGAGGCTGCCCGGACGAGCAGACAGATCGACCCCGCGCAGCGCATTGACGCGATCTCCCGTGAGTTCGCTGACGTAGGAGAAGGACAGGGATTCAACATCAATCACGGGAGTACTCCCAAATAAGCGCAGAACTCAATGGCGATGACGCCGGCGACGCACCCAAGGGCAAGAACGTCCCAAGCGCTTGCACGTAGAAGCGCCAGGGAAGTCGGCCGCGTATCCCCGCCCAAGCCTCGGACGACACTTGCGGCAGCGAGGTCATCGGCAACGCGCGCGATCGACGACAACAGCGGGACCAGGAAGCGCTCCGCGATCACGAGCGGGTGTCGCAGTACCCCGCGCGCCCTGAGGTCGACGCCGCGCATCTCCATGGCCTCGCGAATGGCGACCGCCTCCGCCCCAACCGTCGGGATCACGCGGAACGCGACAACGAGGGCGTCGACGAACACGCGCGGCAGGTGAACCGATCGCAGCGCCGCTTTCATCTGACCGATTCGAGTTGTGCGATAAACGTAGAGGGCGAGGCCAAAGCCCGCGAAGAATCGCGCGAACCAGAATGCGATCGCGGCGCACGTGCCGATCACGAGGACCACGCCAC
>CAUTOM010000033.1:0-19414 GCA_963540435.1 uncultured Actinomyces sp. | reverse complement strand
GCTTCCGCAGGATCTCGCGCGTCGTGGGGGCGATGTCGCCCTCGGAGAGGATGCCGGTGGCCACCTGGTAGAGCAGGGGCTGGAACAGGTGGTGCGACGTGCGGGCCAAGATGGTGATGTCGGCGTCGGCCTTCTTCAGTCGACGAGCAGCCGTCAGCCCAGCGAAACCGGAACCGATAATGACGATGTGATGACGAGACATTGACCTTCCTTAATTAGGTAAGGACAAGCTTACTAAAATGCGAAATGGCGTGCCAGAGGCGGATGCGTGGCGCTCGTTATACTCTTTCGTGTCCTTGCAACTAACGCCGAGATGACAGGGTTGATGCGCGCGCGACCAGCTGCGGGTCTTGATCGGAGAGGGTGCGCGCTTCTTCGCCCTGCAGCTGTTCCAAAAGAAGCTGGGCGCCCGCATATCCCATCGTTGCGGGGTTTCGTGAAATTGCGGTAACTGCTGGAGAAAACATGCGGAGCATGGGGGAGTCTTCGCATGAACAGATTTTAATGTCCTCGCCGATCTTGAGCCCGCTCTGAGCGATGGCTTGAAAACCTCCCAGCGCGAGGATTTCATTCGCGAAAATGATCCCTTCGGGCATAACGGGGGCTTCAAGGAGCGCTCGCGTTGCTTCCAATGCCGAGGCCTCGGAAAACTCGTTTTCGGGCAAGATAGTAACCCGTGCTCCTCGTTCTTGAGCGAGGTGGCGCAGTGTGGTGATGCGTTGCTGGATGTGAGAAAAAGAGGTAGACCCGCACACGAAGGCAATGTGCCGGCATCCCTGCTCAAAAAGGTGTTCGGCAAGGAGTCGAATCATTTGTTCGTCGTCACCAATTACTGCGCCGCATCGGTCAAATTTCTGGCCAATGACAACGGTGGGCAGAGAGTACTCGTTGAGCTTTTGGGGGCGTGGGTCACCATCTCGAGGATCAACAACGATGACGCCATCCACGCGGCCCTGTGCCCACCATTCCTGATAGGCCCGGAGTTCTTCCTCCATCGAGTGTGAGAGGTGGAGGAGCAGGTCGATGCCAGTGTTATCTAATCCGTCTTGGACTCCGGTGATGAAGTCGAAGAAGAATCTTTCGGATGAATTATTGAGGCGTGGTCTTTGAAGGACGAGGCCGATGGCATTTGATCGCGAGGATGACAATGCGCGCGCAGTTGCGTTTGGTCGCCATCCCATTCGGGCTGCGATTTCAAGAATTCTTGCTCGCGTGCTTGGTGATACGCCGGGGCGATCGTTGAGTGCGAAGGAGACTGCTGCTCGGGAAACCCCTGCTTCGCGGGCGATATCGCGGATTGTTAAACGCGCCATTGCGAAACTCCCTTAAGTTGTGATCGGATTGTTATAAGTTTAGCAGGAGCTAAACCGGATTAGTTGTTAATCTGTGGTCAGAGCCGCAAAGCAGCGGTAAGGCAGAAACGGAGTCGTGATGCACGACAATAAAGAAATCTTGATGCAGCGTGTCACTCGTACGCTCAAGGAACGCATCCTTCCTTTCGAGTACACAACAGTTTCGTCTCTTGACGTCAGTCAATGGCGTCAACCCCTAGAAGACGGAGTGATTTCTGAGCCAGTGCGCTTTCAGGAAGCTCTTCAAGCAAACTTTGTCCCCTTCGAGCTCGGACAGACATGGGGCGGAGCATGGCAGACCACCTGGTTTAAGCTTCACGGACAAGTTCCGACCGACCTTAGCCTGACCGAAGAACAGCGCTTTGAAGTGCGCGTCGACCTCGGCTTCGAAGAACACTCTGTCGGTTTCCACGCCGAAGCACTTGTGCGCGATGTGAATGGAAAGACCATTAAGGCCTTGAACCCGCGTAGCCGCTGGCTTCCGGTCGCACAGACTCCTGGATCAGCGATCGACTTTGTTGTGGAAGCTGCTGCAAATCCCTTGATTCTCGGGGTTCCTCCCTTCCAACCGACCTTGAACGGTGACAAGCTCACTGCTTCTCTTGAGGAGCTCTACCATTTCCGTCAGGCAGACCTCGTTATTGTGAATAAGGAAGTCTACGGACTTGCCCTTGACATCCAAGTACTCCACGAGATGATCGAGGCTGCGCCTCACTTTGGTGATTACGAGTGGAACGTTCTCTTTGGATTGAACCGAGCTCTGGACTGCCTTGACTTGGACGACGTTGTTTCAACTGCAGGTGCAGCGCGCGAAGTCCTCAAGCCATTCATGGAGGCGCCGGCGCTGCCCGGTGCGCACCGAATCAGCGCTGTTGGGCATGCACACATCGACTCTGCATGGTTGTGGCCACTGCGTGAAACCCGTCGCAAGGTGAATCGCACTCTTGCCAACGTTGTTCGTCTCATCGAGGACGGTTCATCCCTGATCTTTGCTCTTCCTGCTGCCCAACATGCTGCCTGGCTCAAGGAAGACGATCCGGAACTCTTCGAGCGAGTTCGTGACCTTGTTGCACAGGGACGAATCGTTCCTGTCGGTGGAATGTGGGTCGAACCCGATGCCGTTCTTCCCGGCGGCGAGGCCATGTGCCGCCAGCTCGTAGAAGGCTTGGACTTCTTCGAAAATGAACTCGGCGCATCTTGCCAAGAAATCTGGCTGCCTGATTCCTTCGGCTACTCCGCAGCCCTCCCGCAGATCGCGCGTGAAGCTGGAATTGAGCGCTTCCTGACTCAGAAGATCTCCTGGAACCAGGTCAACACGTTCCCGCACCACACTTTGCTGTGGGAAGGTATCGACGGTTCGCGTATCTTCACACACTTCCCGCCTATGGACACTTATGGTGCAGAAGTGACCGGTCAGAACTTGACCCACGCTGTCGAGAATTTCAAGGACAAGGGTCACGCAAGCGTCTCGCTTATGCCTTTCGGCTACGGTGATGGCGGGGGCGGGCCTACCCGTGAAATGCTTGAGCGCATCGATCGTTTTAGTTCTCTTCGCGGGGCTCCCGAAGTTGTCATGGAAACTCCGAAACAGTTCTTTGACCGTGCGCGCGAAGATGCTGATCAAATCCCCGTGTGGGTGGGTGAACTGTACTTGGAGCTCCACCGAGGAACCTTCACGTCTCAGATCGATGTTAAGCAGGGCAACCGTCGTGGTGAGTCCATCTTGCGTGAAACCGAATTGTGGTGCTCCTATGCAGCTGTTAAGGGGCTCATGGACTACCCCTACGAAGAACTGCGTTCCTACTGGCGCACACTCTTGCTGTGCCAGTTCCACGACATTCTTCCCGGCACTTCGATCGCTTGGGTCTACCGCGAAGTTCGCGAACTTCACCAGAAGATCCAGGACGGATGTGAGGCCCTCATTCAGCAGGCCCTCGCAGCGCTCACGGGTACCCAGGAAACTGGCCAGGCGCGCGCTTTGCTCGCCAACGCCTCGTCCTTCCCGCTCCACGGGGTAACCCCGCTGTCTGCGGGCGTTGCAGTCGAAGAAAAGGACACCGCGGGAGTACACCTCCTCCAGGTAGAGGACGGCTACGAGGTTACAAACGCCTTCTACAAGGCTCGCATCTCAAGCAGCGGTGAGCTGACGTCGCTACGCGAAAACTCTAGCGGTCGCGAGTGGATCCCCGCGGGCCAAAAAGCTGGCGAATTCCACATTCATCAGGACTTCCCGAATATGTGGGATGCGTGGGATCTGGATCCCTTCTACCGGAATTCTCTGCGCGTTGTTTCTGATCGCTCAGTGAGCAACGTTGTTGTGGAGCAGGATCGAATTGAAATCCACACTCTTGCTCGTGTTGATTCTTCCGCAATGGAACTCGTGTGGATCTTCCGATCTGGGGTCGCGGGAATCGATGTTCACGTTGAGGCTGACTGGCATGAGCACGAGAAGTTGCTCAAGCTTGCTATCCCGGTAGAGATCCACACGGACCACGCTCAGTACGAAACTCAGATGGGTTACATTACGCGTGCAACCCATGAGAACACGTCCTGGGATGCCTATCGTTTCGAGGTATCGGCACACCGCTGGGTGCGCTTGGAAAACGCATCGCGTTCGTGGGCAATCGCGAATGATTCAACCTACGGATGGGACGTTACACGCCACCAGAGCGATCGTCGTGGTACCTGGTCGCAGGTCCGTGCAACCCTAGTGAAGTCGGCGCGCTTCCCAGATCCCCAGCAGGATCAAGGGCACCACGAGTGGAACTTCCGAATTGTTCCTGACGCCTCAGTTCTCGATGCAGTTGCGGCTGGCCAACAGCTGAACCTGCGTGAGCGTGAGCTTAGCGGTCTTCCCTTCGAAGCCCCCTTCTCCATCACCGGCGCGGTGGTTGAGTCCGTTGCGATGGCTCCTGATCGCTCTGGAGACCTGGTCCTTCGTGTGTACGAGGCCCAGGGTGGTCCTTCACAGGTGACCTTGACTGCGCCCGAGGCCACCTCAGTGACCGCCTGCGATCTGCGCTACCGCCCCAGCGAGGACGAACCGGTCCTTTGCGGTGCCGACGGACAGTGGTCCTTCGATTTGTCCGCTTTCCAGATCACGACGCTTCGAGTTTCCTTCACCAAGTGAGGGGATAGAAACAATGAAGTTTGGTGTGAATTACACCCCGCGGCGGGGATGGTTCCATTCGTGGTTGGATTTTGATGCCGAGGCCGTACGTGATGACTTCCATGCCATCCGCGGGATCGGTGCCGACCACGTCCGGATCTTCCCGCTGTGGCCGCTTCTGCAGCCTAATCGCACCCTCATTCGCCATCGGGCAATTGAGGATGTTGTGAGAACGGTTGAAATCGCAGGGGAGTGCGGACTCGAAGTGACGGTCGATGTTCTTCAAGGACACTTGTCGTCCTTCGATTTCCTTCCCTCGTGGGTTACGTCGTGGCATCGCCGCAACCTCTTCACCGACCCCGATGTCATCTCAGCGCAGCGGAGCCTGGTCACTGAGATGGCACGGGCATTGCGTGGGATTCCTGCGGCAGCTGGGCTGTCCGTGGGCAACGAGTTCTTCCAATTTGCTGCATCGCGTCATCCTTTCGCGCACGAAGTCAGCGAAGAAGATGCGGCGCAGTGGCTCAGGGGAATTGTTGAAACGGCCAAACAGGAATGGCCGCACGGGATTCACACTCACAGTCATGATGATGACCTGTGGTTCGAAGATGATCAGCCGTTTACACCTGAATGCGCAACCACCGTAGGTGACCTCACCACTGTGCACTCATGGATTTTCGGCCGCATCGGACCACGGCTTGGAAGACAAGCTCCACAGCTTGTCTGGTTCGCCAGATATTTGTGTGAGCTTGCCGCCGCGTGGAGTGAGGACCCATGCAGAGGTGTCTGGCTTCAAGAAATTGGTGCACCTGAGAACTACGTGGATCCAGAAGAGGCCCCGCAGTTCCTCACGGACACCCTCGAAATTCTCATGGGAGAACGAGGCGGGGGAGTATCCCCTGGCCTCGAAGCAGTCACGTGGTGGTGCTCTCACGATGTCTCCCCTGAATTATCAGACTTCCCGGCTCTCGAGTATTCCTTGGGCCTGCTGGGACAGGATGGCAATCCGAAACCAATCGGAGAGGCCTTCCATCGTGCTGCTCAGCGTTGGGCGGATGTGCGAGCTCACGGTGAGCAACGTTCGTCCCTCCCCCTGACTGCACAGGAGTGGACGCGCGTCGACACCGACGCTCGGCACGAATATTTCGATCGCTGGATGGAACTCGCATTAGCGGGCGATGTTCGTCGAATCGAATTGAATCGTTCTCGTTATCGCTCTTCGGGCGAGAGCAAGGACGAGGAAAAGAAAATTTTCCTCTCAACGTGGGATTCCTAATTCCACAGCGTTCATCGAAAAAACCTTCGAAGGAGAAGACCATGCGTAAGTCGCGTACTTTCCTGACTGCCGTCGCATTGAGTGCAGCGTTCGGCTTGGCCGCCTGCACCGGCGGTTCAGGAGCAAGCTCATCCTCGAGTTCTTCCGCTGCGAGCGGTGGCACCACCGAGATTTCATTCCAAACCTGGTCGCTCAAGAACGATCGTTTCACCCCCTACTTCGAGTCGCTGATTAAGGACTTCGAAGCAGCAAACCCCGATATCAAGGTGAAGTGGATCGATCAGCCCGGTGACGGCTACGAGGATAAGATCCTGCAGCAGGCTAACTCCGGTGAGCTTCCCGACGTCTTGAACCTGCCTCCGGGATTTGCGTATAAGCTGGCGGAAACCGACCTGCTCGTCGACCTCGACAAGGTCGATGGTGCCAAGGTCTCGGACTACGTCGATAGCGCTGCTAGTGCTTACAAGTTCCCTGAAATCGAAGGCCACTACGGCTACCCGTGGTACCTGGGAACCGATCTGAACTGGTACAACGTTGGCAAGATGAAGGAAGTTGGAATTGACACCTCCAAGCTTCCGACCACTCTTGATGAGCTCTTCTCGATGGCTTCTGATGTCTCAAAGGCGACCAACGGTGAGGTTAAGATGATCTCCTCCGTTCCCGATATCGGCATCTTCTCCGCAGCCGGAATTGACATCTACAAGGATGGCAAGTTCGTCTTCAACTCTGACGAAGCAGTCAAGATTGTCGATCAGTTCCGCAAGGCATACGCAGATGGTGCAATGCCGGCCGAGGCGCTGAACGCTGATTACCAGGGCAACGCAGCTTTGTACAAGCAAGGCAAGACCACCTGGACCACGGGTTCAGCTGGCTTCGCCTCAGCGCTGAAGGCTGACGCTCCCTCCCTGGTCGATCAGACCGAGGTGACCACCCGCATCGGACACGCACCTGTCTTCATCCAGGGCATCTCCGTGGCTAAGAACTCCAAGAACCAAGCAGCAGCCGTCAAGTTTGCTCAGTTCGTGACCAATACACACAACCAGGTTGAGTTCGTCAAGATCGCTCAGGGATTCTTCCCCGGTACCAAGGAAGGTAACCAGAACCCCGAAGCCTTCACTTCTGTAGTCTCTCTGGACCTGCAAAAGAAGGCAACCGAGCTGGCCGCCAAGGAACTGCCCAACACCGTCGAGCAGTCACCGCTCCAGTTCACCGATGAAATGGGCACCTACGTCAAGCAGCAGCTTGCTCTTGCAGTGAAGGGTGAAATTTCCTCGAAGGACGCCCTCGACAAGGCTGTCAAGTTCTGCAACGACAACCTCTCCAAGTGATCTTCTGATCACGCGGTGGTGTTGGGAGGCTCTCCTCTCCCAACACCACCAACCCAGCCTTCTATCTGCGAGGGCTTTGTGTACCGACTTCCTTTGGGATGAGGAGGAACACCACATGAAATCCCACTCCAAACTGACTCCTTACTTACTGCTCGGACCAGCAGTACTATGGGTGTTGGTTTTCTCCATCTGGCCATTCTTGAACACCGTCGTTCTTGCATTTACGGATGCGCGGCCACTCAAGCAGGCAAAATTCATCGGCCTGCAAAACTTCGTGACTCTCTTTCACGACGAGCGCTTCGTCTATGCACTTGTTACTTCACTGATCTATGTTGTCGTCTGTGTTCCCCTGCTAACCTTCCTTCCTCTGTTGTTGGCGATGTTGGTTGAAAAGAAGATCCCGGGGATCTCGCTCTTCCGTACTAGCTTCTATTTCCCTGTAATTGCTTCGGTCGTGGTCGTCGGCATCATCTGGTCGTGGCTCTTTGATTCGCAGGGTCTTGTCAACCAGTCGCTTCAATTCGTTGGATTGAGTGACAAACCGATTAATTTCCTTGTTGATCGTTGGCTTATCCTGCTGTCCTCGACGTCGCTGACAGTGTGGAAGGGCCTCGGCTATTACATGGTTGTCTATCTGGCAGCTCTTGCCGGTGTCAATAAAGAACTTCACGAGGCCGCAGCGCTGGATGGCGCTGGTGTGTGGCGTCGTTTCTGGACGGTGACCGTCCCCGCAGTTAAACCAGCAATGCTGTTGATTTCTGCCCTCATCACCGTCTCTGCAATGCGTATCTTCTCGGAAATCTACGTTTTGACGAATGGATCGGGTGGCCCCGGTGGCCAAGCTCAATCAATCGTCATGATGATTCAATCCGTTGGCAAGGGCCTACGCGGTAACTTGGGCTACGCCTCGGCAATTTCTGTCGTCCTCTTCTTCTTGACCATTGGTCCGCTGCTCCTCGTTGCATGGATCAACCAGGGATCTGAAATTCGTGAAGCTCTGCGTCTTCGTAAGAAGAGCAAGGAGTCTCGTAAGCAAGCGGCCGAGCAGAAGAAGCTGACTGCTGGAGTCGCGGAACACTTGGGCAAGCACGCAGCCCGCGTGAGCTCTGGTGCAACGGAAGGAGAGAAGTGAGATGAGCACAGCAACTATCTCCAATACGGTACAGGTGAAGCCAAAGCGTGAACTCCCATGGCGCAGACGGGGGGAGGCCGGTTTTGACAAACCCACACTACCCAGCTTCGTTGGCCGTTATGTCTTACTGATCTTCTGTCTGATCATCACAATCGGTCCTTTCATCTGGGAGCTGTCAACCTCGTTGAAAGGGCAGGGTGAGGATATCTATTCCTTCCCGCCGAACCTGATTCCACAACAGCCGACGCTTGACAACTATGCTGAGGTTTTGCGGACGATTCCCGTGATCAACTACGCGTGGCACTCACTAGTCGTGGGGATCGCAACTGTGATCACGAACGTCATCTTCGCGACTTTCGCAGGCTATGCTTTCGCCCAGATGAAGTTCAAAGGCAAGGGAATTTGCATGGCAATCATTCTCTCGACCCTTCTTCTCCCCGGTGAAGTCACACTGACCTCGCAGTACCTGACAATCAAGTCTCTCGGTCTTGCGAATTCTCTGGCCGGTGTTTTCTTGCCCGGTGCGATCTCAGCGATGAATGTTCTCCTCATGTACACGGCCGCACGGGCGATCCCGAACTCGATTCTTGATGCTGCCGCGATTGATGGTGCAACTACCTATCAGCGTCTTCGTCATATCGTGTGGCCGAATGTTAAGGGAATGGCTTCGGTGGTTGCTCTGATGTCCTTCATCGGCGCATGGGACGACTTCCTGTGGCCATTGGTTGTCTTGAATGATCCTGCAAAGTACACCTTGACCGTTGGTATGCAGTATCTGCAGTCCTCCTTCGGATCCAACCAGCGTGTTGTTGCAGCAGGAACCATGATCGCGTTGATCCCTCTGATCATCCTCTTCGCATGCGCTCAGAAGTTCTTCTTCAAGGGTGTCGAAGCCGGAGGCGTTAAGGGCTAAGAAAGTCTTTCTTGCGATGTGTTTGCCGCGGGGGTGCGGGCTTGTGGCCCACACCCCCGCTTCTCTACGCAAATAGGGATTGGACCTGAGAAAAATCCACTTTCCCTGTCGTTGTCTTCGGGAGACTCTCAACCCAGCGGATCCGGCGAGGATGCTGCCAAGGGGCCAAAGAATCTTTGACCAGATTCCGCACGTTTTCAAGGGAGAGATCTTCATGAGTCGCTGGAACGAGCGCCGCCGCAACGATTTGTCCCCAGCGTTCATCATCGAGGCCGACAACGCAGGCATCAGCCACACATTCGAGGGAGCGAAGAGCTTCTTCAACGTGAGCGGGGGAGACAAGTTCTCCACCCGTATTAATGACCCGTGAGGAACGGCCGATCATATGCATGCAATCATCGTCATCGAAGACGGCGATATCTGAGGAAGAAAACCACTCACTCGTGCGTTCTTCTTCGCCCCAATAGCGCGAGATAACTCCCGGACCGCGTACTTCAATGGTCCCGGCCTGCCCGGCCTCGGTAATGAGGTGACCCTGCGCGTCACGCAGACGGCACTGGATGTAGGGGAAGGGGAAACCGATCGAACCAGGGTGAGCAGGCCAGCGCTCGGGGCTCAAGAAGGTCCCGGCGCCTCCCAGCTCAGTCATTCCCCACACGTGAATCGGTTTGAGGCCCATGCGTGTCATTTCGTCAAAAAGGGACGCTCCCATTGCATCTCCGCCGACCAAAGGGTGCGTCCACGAGGAAAGATCGACTCTGGAGTCGCGTGCGGCCTGCACGAGCATATGGCACATGGCGGGAACCGCGAACATGATCGTAATACGCCATTTCTCGATGCCACGAGCCACCTCAAGCGGGTCGAAAGAAGAGAAGACGACGAGGGTTCCTCCATGAGCGAAGATATCCATCGATGTGCCGTTGAAACCACCGATATGAGACAGAGGTGCGACTACTCCACAAACTGCTGAACCGGGGCAGTACTCGAACCCATCCCTGAAGCATTGAGAAGCCCACCACAGGTTCGCATGAGTGAGCTGAGCTGCTCGCATCTTTCCTGAGGTGCCGGAGGTGAAAACTAAAGCGGCGGTTTCATCGTGGCATGGGAGCGGCATGAAATCTGCGGGGCACTCGCGACCGGCTTCACGTGAGAGCGTGTCGAGCTCCTCAAAAGACAAACACGTCAGCACAGTGCTTGCGTGAGGCTTGAGGGTCCGCTGACCAATAATGAGCGCAGGTGCGACTTCGTTATACAGGCGCTCGCGCACCGCCTCAGGGAGGAGGGGGGAAACAGGAACAGACACCGCATGAATCCATGATGCGGCGGCGTGGATCAGAAAATGCCACACGCTGTTGGGTGCACATACAACAATGCGATCACCCGCATTCAGTCCGAGAGTCGTGAAATACCAAGCAAGTGCGCGAACGCAACCGGCGCTCTGTGCAAGAGTAAAACTGCGTGCGCTCTCAGCATCGATCAGGCTGAGACGGTCTGGATGCTGATGCGCTGCAGACAGCAGTGCATGGGCAGGTGAAAGATCGGGTAGTACTTCTGCTTGATGCTCCCTGCTCATCGAGCGCCGGCCATCTGGCGGTGAAGCTCTTGGCGTTTCTTCAGACGCTCAAGAACCGATCCCGCTTCCTGCAAGGTCGAACCTGAATTCTCGATGTGCGCGAGTTCTTCCGGAATTTCAAAACCGCGGGCGCGCATTCCCTTAGCCCACAGCAGCCCCGCGCGATAGGACGAACGAACGAGGGGGCCAGCCATGACCCCGGCGAAGCCCATGGCCTCGGCCTCGGCAGAAAGTTCGATGAACTCTTCAGGGTGCACCCAACGGTCAATCGGATGGTGCAGGGGAGAGGGACGCAGATACTGCGTGAGCGTGAGAAGATCGCAGCCAGACTCGTACAGGGCACTCATGGCTTCAAGAATTTCCTCGCGGGTTTCGCCCATGCCCAAAATCAGGTTTGATTTCGTGACCATTCCGCCGTCGTGTGCGCGTTTAATCATTGCGAGTGAACGCTCGTAACGGAAGGCTGGACGAATCTTCTTAAAGATTCGCGGGACCGTTTCGAGGTTGTGAGCAAAGACCTGGGGAGCGGCTTCAATGACCATATCAATGGATTCAGTGCTGCCTCGGAAATCGTCAACGAGAAGCTCGATTCCCGTTCCCGGACTCTTGGCGCGGATTTGACGCGTGGTTTCTGCGTAGAGCCACGCCGCCCCATCAGGTAGGTCATCGCGGGTGACACCGGTGATCGTCGCGTAGCGAAGTCCCATTTGAGCGACCGATTCAGCGATGCGCCTGGGTTCATCTTGGTCGTATTCGGTGGGACGTCCGGTTGCGATATCGCAAAAATCGCAGCGGCGGGTGCAGATTGCACCGCCCAAGAGGAAGGTCGCTTCACGGTCTTCCCAGCACTCATAGATGTTTGGGCATCCAGCCTCTGCGCAGACGGTGTGTAGTCCTGCGCCGCGAGCAAGAGAACGCATGTCTTGGTAGTTTTCACCGGCGCGTGCGGTTGTGCGAATCCACTCGGGCTTATTTTCGATGGGAGTTTGAGCGTTGCGAACCTCTACGCGCAAAAGCTTGCGTCCCTCGGGATCGGGGAGAGTACTCATTGGTTGCTTCCTTCCGAATTTTCCATTGCCGAGGCCGCCGGTGCGAATGCGCCGATGGGTGCACTTTCCCAGTGGAGCGGCTCTGGAGCTGAGTGAAGTTGCGGGGTAATCGATGCGATCATGTGGGGCACCAAGAGCTGAGCAGCCTGGGCCACATCGCTGGAGATTCCTTCCCATGAAAGGGAAGCGACGTCCGCGTCGGTCAGGCCGCAGGGAATGATGCCAGAGAACGCATACTGGGGGTCAATATCGACATTGAGAGCAATCCCGTGCATGGTCGCGCCTCGTGCGACCTTCAAGCCGATTGCACAAATCTTTCGGTCACGGCCCTGGTCGCCTCGAAGCCATACGCCTGCTCGGCCTTCAATGCGCTCCACGGGAAGTCCCCATTCTTGTCGCAGGGTCTCAAGTACTCCATTTTCGACGCTGCGAATCCATGCATACAGATCGACGGGTTGACGAAGGCGCACGATCGGGTAAATAACGACTTGGCCGGGGCCATGCCATGTCGCAGAACCCGCACGATCAACGTGGATGACGGGCAACGTTGAATCGGGAATATCTTGGGGCTTTGTATGACGTCCTGCTGTCCATGCCGGGGCAAACTCGCCGACGATCAGGGTGTCTTCCGCCTCGCCGCGGGCGACCTGGTCATGAAGCGCATGCTGATAGTCGTTCACGGCGGAGTAATCAGTCAGTCCACTGGGGATGAGATTCAAAATCCGCACCCTTCGATTTTAGAGGCGCGCTAGGTGCATTTCCTGAGCTTAGAGTGGGACATTCGTCCCACTACTGTGACCTATCATGCATCCGGTTAGACTGAAGCCATGACGCAATGGACCGTTGACACCATACGAATGCTGATGAATCAGTGGTATCCGCCATCGACAGCACATGGATGGGACAAAGTCGGACTCATTACAGGTGCTCCTCAAGCACCGGTTCACAAAGTGCTCGTGGCGCTTGACCCCACGCAAGCAGTGATTGATGAGGCATGTCAGTGGGGCGCTGACATGGTCATCACCCATCACCCGCTCCTCCTCAGGGGGGCGTCATTCCTGTCAGAAGAAAGCGCGAAAGGGCGAATGATCGCCACTCTTAATCGTTCACGCATCGCTCTCTTTAACGCACACACCAACGGGGATGTCGCAGTCGACGGAGTGGCACAGGCCTGTGCAGACGCCATCGGTCTGAAGGACACCGAAGTTTTAGCGCCCGAAGGGGTGAATGATGAGGGACAACTAATCGGGCTTGGTCGCATTGGCACTATTTCCCCGATGAGTCTCAGGCAGTTTGCGCGTCTTGTTGCGCGAGCCTTACCAGCAGGTCCAACAGGACTCCTCGTCGGCGGTAATCTTGAAGCAACAATCCACCGAGTTGCGGTGAGTCCGGGAGCGGGAGACAGCCTGCTTGACGAAGTCCTGGCCAGCGGGGTGGATGTCTTTATTACTGCTGATCTGCGCCATCATCCCGCCAGCGAATTCCTTGAAGAAGGGCATTGCGGTCTCATTTGTGCGAGCCACTGGGCGACTGAAACCCTGTGGATGCCGGTACTCGCTCGGAAATTGAGGGAAGAAGCACGCCGATCAACTATCACCTGTGAGGTGAAAGTCTCTACCATTGTGACAGAGCCGTGGAACGTTCATTTGAATACGGAGGGAAGTTACCTGTGAAAGCGCCTCACCCCCAGCAACTGGTCCTGCTCGAGTTACAGAAGCTCGACCAGAAGGAATCTTCGCTCCGCCATCGCCGTCAATCCCATCCTGCACATGAAACCGTGCGCGAACTGGCTGCTCGTCTTGCTGATCTGCGCCGTGCAGCAGTGTCGCAAAGCGCTGTAATTTCGGACTGTGAGCGTGAGAGCGCCCGTATCGAAGAAGAGATTGAACGCGTACGCCAACGTCGCGATCGTCAAAGTGAAAGAATCGAAAAGAACCAGGTTCCCCTGCGCGATATTAATTCCATGCAGCACGAGATTGCGCAGATGGATGAGCGCATCAAACGCCTCGAGGAAGACCAACTTTCCGCAGAGGAACGAACCGATGCGGCAAGAAACGCTCAAACTCAGATGAATGTTGAAGCTGACGCAATTGAAGCCGATATTGAGTCGACTAAGGCTCGTTTCCTTGGAGAAACCGCTGAGCTTGACGATGAACTTCGCGCTGTGATTGCGCAGCGACGTGAGCGTGCTGCTCAGATTGATGCGGCTCTTCTTGAAGAGTACGAGGCCGCGCGTGAGAAGAACGGTGCCCTTGCTGTGATCGAGGTGCGGGACGGTAACCCTATGGGATTCGTTGAGCTTTCGCCGATGGAACTCGAGCGCATCCGTCTCACCCCCAGTGACGAACTGTACTACGCAGAAGATACCGGACAAATTGTCGTTCGGACCCGAAGCTAAACAAAGAAAAGCCCCACGATACGGGGCTTTTCGTTTATTCCTCAGAGGTGACCAGAGTCAGAGTACGCGTGCTTCCATGGATTTGTGTTGAGCGTGGCTGCGATACCTCGACCGCCTTTACCCGACTTGTCACTCCACGTGCATCGTGAGTGTAAAGCTGGGGAGTGATGTCGTGGAGAGCTTCTTTAAGTTCTATTTCCTGAGTGATGGTGGAGGAGGCAGGTGTTAGCGCGGCAGCGAGGATTCCACGCCACTTCTTCGCATTGTGCGAGATAACGCTTCGTTTCCCATCTTTTTCGCGCTCAACGCGGACATCCCACAGATGTGCCCACTGAGCCGAACAGGCATTCTTGTAGTCGCTTGAGCGGCAATCAAGGATTGTGTGCCCAGCATAGTGATCTTTCAGTTCTTCGTTGAGGACTCGGCGCCACAAGGAGGAGACTTTTCCGAGCGGAGGTAAGGTCGCACCCATTGCAAGACGGTGGAGGGGAATCATGTCCTCAGCGCGAAGTACTCCAAAGATTCCCGAGAATATGAGGATGCTGCGAGCACCTGATCCTTCCCAGATAGTCGGGTTGTGCTCGCGAAGGGCTTCGTAAAGCACTCCAGTAAATACTGCCGATGCTGGGGCGCAAGGTTGGCTCATGAGGGAACGGTTGGCAACAAGTTCTGCTTCGTGCTTCGCTCCGATATTGAAGACGCGCTGCGCTGTGCGGGTCTCGGTGATCTGAGCACAAGCGTTTATTATCTCCGCGCGAGTCGAATTCACAATTGGAAACGACAGCGAATCAAGGTTCAGATTGGGGCCGTCGCTGGGTGCATTCTTGCCTTCTGAGGGCGGTAACCAGATATCCACGACTCCACACTAGTGATAAACGCGCTAAACTTCCCTGTGCATACGAGTTGGCCGGGCGGCCGCGCGACTTTAAGTCTCGAGGAACGTCCGGGCTCCACAGGGCAGGATGGTGGCTAACAGCCACCCGGGGTGACCCGCGGGAAAGTGCCACAGAAAAGAAACCGCTGCGTAAGCAGTAAGGGTGAAAAGGTGAGGTAAGAGCTCACCAGCGTTGCGGGTGACCGCATCGGCTAGGTAAACCCCATCCGGAGCAAGACCGAGCAGCAGACGTAAAGAATTGCCCGTTTGATGTCTGCGGGTAGGTTGCTTGAGGCCATCGGCAACGGTGGTCCTAGATAGATGGTCGCCACTACGAGAGTAGGACAAAACCCGGCGTACAGGCTGACTCGAATGCACCTGAGGGCCGCTTGGTAATCCGAGCGGCCCTCAAAATTATGGTCGAAAGGGAGAATCCCTGTTCTGTGTTATGCGCGAGACTCGCGTGCGGCCTCGAAAGCTGCTCCGACAATGCCGGCAGTGTTGCGCAAGATTGCCGGCACAACGGGAGTACGCAGGTTCAAGAGCGGGAGGAACTTCTCATGGTTGGCGCTCACGCCGCCACCGATGACAAAGAGATCGGGGGAGAAGAGCATTTCAACGTGTGAGTAATAGCGTTGAAGACGACCAGCCCACGTGACCCAATCCAGATTCTGTGCTGTTTTCTGGCCCGCCGAAGCCTGAGTCTCGGCATCGTGGCCATCAATCTCAAGGTGGCCAAGCTCGGAGTTGGGGAGAAGGATCCCGTCATTGATGATCGCCGAGCCGATTCCAGTTCCTAGCGTCGTCACAATGACGACACCGGGAACGCCTCGTGCAGCGCCGTAAATGGCCTCGCCAAGTCCCGCAGCATCCGCATCGTTAAGGGCGACGATCGTGCGACCCAGATGACGGTCCATGAGCTCGACAACATCGATTCCCGCCCAAGAAGGATCGAGGTTAGCCATGAAGGGAACGCGCCCGTGCACGATGGGAGCGGGGAAAGTAATCCCAACCGGAATTTCTGGGGTGACGCCAAGCGTTTCAAGCACCCGGCCGCACACCTGTGCAACAGCATCTGGCGTTGCAGGGGAAGGCGTTTCAATGAGAACACTCTCGCCGGAGTATGTTCCCGTTGTCAGGTCTACGAGTGCGCCTTTGACGCCTGAACCGCCGATATCAATTCCGCATGCGAGTTTCATGTTCTTCTCCTTTGAGTGGCCGCTTCACTAAGAATAACCGCCATCCAGAGCGGATAAAAATTTGGTGCTGTATCAGGGAAGAGTGAGGATTTCTGCGCCGTCTTCAGTCACGACGATCGTGTGCTCAAATTGTGCCGATCGGCCGCGGTCCTTCGTGACGACAGTCCAATCGTCATCCCACTGCTCCCAGTCAATACCGCCCAGATTGAGCATGGGTTCGATGGTGAAAACCATGCCTTCCTCCATGACTTCGTTATGCGCAGGAGCCGCATCGTAGTGAGGAACAATCAATCCTGAGTGGAATGCTTCACCGACTCCGTGCCCGGTAAAATCACGAACGACACCGTAATCAAAGCGATGCGCATAGGATTCAATCACTCGTCCGATGACGTTAATCTCGCGACCGGGGCGCACAGCTTTGATGCCGCGCATCATCGCGTTACGGGTACGTTCAATGAGGAGATGGGACTCTTCATCCACATTTCCGACCTCGAACATCGCGCAGGTATCGCCGTGAACACCGTCGTAGTACGCCGTGATATCGACATTGACAATGTCCCCGTCTTCGAGGGGACGATCATCAGGGATACCGTGGCAGATCACTTCATTAATCGAGGTGCACAGCGACTTGGGGAATCCCATGTAACCCAGACATGAAGGGTAGGCATTGTGCGAAATGATGAACTCGTGGCCAATGCGGTCCAATTCGTCCGTCGTTACCCCGGGACGAACTGCTTCACCGACTACCTGCAGCGCCTGAGCAGCGATACGGCCGGCCACACGGATTTTTTCAATCGTTTTGGGGCTTTTAATATCGCCGGCAGTAACGACTTCGGGACCTGAGTGATACATGTACTCAGGACGGTCGATGTGTGCGGGAACCGCACGACGCGGTGAGATCTTACCGGGCTTTAAAGTTCCGAGTGGGGCACGCTTTGCGCCAAGTGATTGCGACATTGTTGATTCAACCTCATTCACTACGGTAGTTATCTGAACCGGGAAATTCGCCACCGCGAACGGCGGAAATGTAGCTGCTTGCTGCCGATTCAAGTTCGCGGCCGAGTTCGGCAAAGCGACGGGCAAAAGATGGGGACCATGAGGTCATGCCAGCTATATCGGACCAAACAAGAACCTGTCCGTCCGTGTGAGGGCCTGCTCCGATTCCGATCGTAATGATGGATAGTTCCTGTGTAAGCTGCGTTGCAACGGGCTCGGGAACCATTTCGAAAACCACTGCGAATGCGCCGGCCGCTTCTAATGCGCGAGCATCTTCCATCAGCTTTTTCGCACCCTCACCACGTCCTTGCATGCGCGGGCCTCCCAAGGAATTTTCCGATTGGGGGGTATATCCGAGGTGAGCGACGACGGGGATTCCTCCGCCTGCAAGCAGAGCGACAGTTTCAGCTCGCGCCGCGCCGCCTTCGAGTTTGACAGCGTGCGCGCCGGCTTTCATGAGTCGTACTGCACTGGTAAAAGCCTGCTCAGGTGAGGCCTCGTAGGCGCCGAAAGGAAGGTCAGCGACGATCAAAGCGCGGGACGCTGCGCGGGCAACAGCCGCAGTCGCACGTTCCATATCGTCGAGAGTTACGGGAAGAGTAGAGGAATACCCCAGTACAACATTGCCCAGCGAGTCCCCAACCAAAATCATATCGATCCCCGCGCGATCGAAGATCGAAGCGGTGAGAGCGTCATAGGCGGTCAACATCGAAATCTTCACGCCCTGTTCTTTAGCCGCTTGGAGATGCTGAATACGGATGCGCTTCTTATCCAGCGGTCCACGTTCAGGCTGTGGCGAGAGTGAAGGCAGGGAAGCTGAAGCAGTTGAATCGTCAGCGAGGTAACCCGTCATTGTTGTCCTTTCGTCGCACTTTGAGAGTAGTCCGCACTGCGGCTTCATTCCAGCCGGAAGAAGCTGTTGACCTACAATGGAAGAAATCCTCGTCCTGTCACGAGGCAAAATGCTGACCCAATCATAGGAGAGTAGGACATGACCGGCACCGCTGGTGGCCTCAATCCCTTAGATGAGCACGCAATCGAAGAGCTTGTCACTCAGGCAACCCAAGCGATCGCTCACACTGAAGACCTCGATGAATTGAAGGTCGTGCGCCTGGAGTTTATGGGAGACTCGGCTGCTCTCGTCCAGGCAAACCGCGGTATCGGCACACTCGATCCGAAAGATCGCGGTCTTGCCGGTCGTCTGCTGGGATCTGCGCGTTCGCAGATTAATGCAGCTCTGCAGGAACGCCAGGAGCTCCTTCAGGAACGCCACGATGCGCAAGTTTTGGTCAGTGAGGCCGTGGACATCACAATCCCGACCGCTCGCGCTCGCGCAGGCAGCCGTCACCCCCTCGAAACAATCATGGAAGAGATCTCAGATTTCTTCATCGGAATGGGATGGCAGATCGCCGAAGGACCGGAAATTGAACACGAATGGTTCAACTTCGACTCCTTGAATTTCGATATTGATCACCCCGCACGTCAGATGCAGGACACTCTCTACATCGATGGACGCAGCGTCGGGGGAGAGAGCGAGGAAGACGGTCACCTCGTGATGCGCACCCACACCTCTCCGGTGCAGTCGCGTTCAATCCTTTCTCGAGGCGTGCCGCTGTACATGGCGTGCCCCGGTAAGGTTTTCCGCTCCGATGCGCTTGATGCGACCCACACCCCGGTCTTCCACCAGGTAGAGGGCCTTGCAATCGATCGTGGGCTGACAATGGCTCATTTGAAGGGCGTACTCGATCACTTTGCCCGCCACATGTTCGGCCCCGATGCAAAGACCCGTTTGCGTCCTTCCTTCTTCCCCTTTACCGAACCCAGCGCGGAGATGGATTTGTGGTTCCCCCAGAAGAAGGGCGGAGCCGGATGGATCGAATGGGGTGGCTGTGGAATGGTCAACCCGAATGTGCTTCGAGCAACGGGAATCGATCCCGAGGTCTACACGGGTATCGCATTTGGTGTTGGCGTTGAACGCACGCTCATGCTTCGTGACGGCATTGCCGATATGCACGACATCGTTGAAGGAGATGTGCGTTTCTCCGAGCAATTCGGTGTTAACGGAATGGGAAGGGGCAACTGAAATGCCAATGGTTCCAATGAGCTGGCTGCGCGACTATGTCGATGCAGACCCGGCGATGACGACCGAAGAACTCGCGGCTGCCTTGGTTCGCGTCGGACTCGAAGAAGAAACCATCCACCCCGCACGCGTTAC
>CAUTOM010000032.1:0-19556 GCA_963540435.1 uncultured Actinomyces sp. | reverse complement strand
ATGCGGTTTCCGTGAAGACCGTTCCCGGTGACGTGTGCATCGAGGTTGTTTCGGTCGCTGAAAATGGTCGTTCCTCGCAGCCGACGAAGGCCTGCGTGAAGATCGGGGACGATGGGAAGCTGATCGAGCAGCCCACTCCGAGCCAAAGCGCACAAAAGAGCGCTCAACCGAGTGCTCCGTCAAGCACGAAATCTAGCGCTCACTAGGCGGGCGGGAAGGCGACCGGGGGACGTCGGGAGAGCGGACCGCCTGGCCGCCCTACTCGTCTTTTGCGCATTCCGACCGCTCGCGGCGCTCCCGACCCGTCGCGTACCCTACTCGTCTTTCGCGCGGAGGCGGCGGATCAGCAGGACTGCAATGACAATTGTTAGTCCCGCACCGGAAATTCCAAGTGCCCACAGCCGGCGAGGAGTCGTGGTATCAACGGGGAGATCCGGTTTAACCATGACCGGGTTCGCGGTTTTTTGGATCGGCGGGTAGATCGGGTTTTGGGGCCCGGGCATGGTCCCGTCGTTGACAAAATTGAGCGCATTGAAGGGCGCGACGATTCCCCACCCTTCCTCCGCGGTGCGTTGCGAAGGCGAGCTGCGCAAGGCGGTTGCGAGGAGCCGGTACTTCCATTGGTCTGGTGTTTCATCGGGATAGCGTGCTGCGATTAGTGCTACAACCGCGCCGACGTATCCCGTTGCGTACGAGGTCGACGCACCTTGGGTGGCAAACATACAGTCACCGTTGGCGAAGAAGGTAGTCGCGATCTGTGCACCGGGAGCTGCGATTTCAACGTGCGTTCCGTGGACGACAGATTGACTGGGGTTACCTTGCGCATCAACGGCGGTCACGGACAGGGCCTCGGGGTATCCCGCGGGAAAGCGGACCGCTGTGTCTTGTGAGCCCGAGTTTGCATTCTGTTCGACGTTTCCAGCCGAAGCGACAACCAGCGCGCCCTTCGAGTGCGCGTACTGTGTGGCTGTGCGCAGGGCGACATCGTCTGAGGTCAAGGATTGTGGGACAACGATCACGCGAATTCCCTGATCTGCAGCCCAACGAATACCCTCGGCTGTTCGCGCAGCTGTCGGCCCCTTGCCCGCGCGCTTGGCGTCGTCACTGGAGTCAACGTAGACGCGTACGGGGACGATAGTGGATTGCGGGGCAAAACCGACGACGCCCGAACCTGATACTTCTCGCGCGGCAATTTGTCCGGCGATCGCCGTCCCGTGCCCGGAGGAGTCCTTTCGTCCGTCGCCGGATTCGACGAGGTCAACGCCGGGTTCTACCGCATCTTTAAAGTGTGCGTTGCCCGCGGCGACTCCGGAATCAACCAGTGCAACTCGAACGTTTCCACGGGAGAGTTCCAGTGCTTCCTTCATTCCGAGGAAGGAATATGCCGATGGAGCTTGGGCGATCCACTTGTCGACGCCGATTTGGCAGGGTTCTTCGGGCGCCTTCGAGGACCCGTTTCCTGCCTTGGGCTGTGAGTGCTCGTTTTCGGTGGCGCTCTGAGTGCTTTCCGGTGTCGGCGTGTCAGCGTTGGCAGCGGGGAGTGCTGTGCCTGCAAAGAGGGCGAGCACAGCACAGGATCCGAGGAGAGCTTTTTTGACGCGTGTCACTGAGCACCCACCGTTTCCCATGCGGCACTCGAGGTGAGTTCTTGTCCTTCGGGGATCAACGCGAGCCACGCTGCGGGCAGGGGAGAGACCGCGTTTTCAGCTAGGCCGAGGCGTGCCAGCGAATCTGCCGGGTTTGATCCCAATCCGTGTGCCTTCCCAAGGTCGGAGACGAAGATGACCGGTCCTGCTGCTCCGCCGGATGAAGCTCGAACCAGAGCGCCGGAACCGCCGCGAACGTTGATATCGCGCGGCTTGAGTTGGGCCATTTGGCTGGTCGAGAGGGACATGAGCTTTGTCGAGGCCTGGGAATGGTTGATGCTCAACTGTGCGCAGGGCAGTTCATCGCCGCCGAGGACTTCGCCAACTTGGGTGGGCCAATCGGCGGGAATAATTCCCTGAGTGGACACGGTCAGCGATGCGAGCTCTGAGAGGTCGATCATGAGGTTTTGCGGGCTTCCGCGATCTGCCCACGAGGCCTGGTAGAGCTTGTAGGAGAAGTCCGTGAGCGGGGTGATCGTTCCGTCACCAGTGATGACGTAGCGTCGGGGTGTGCCTGATTCGTCGACTTCGATCAGTGTTCCGACCTGTGCGGCTGTGATTCGTGATGACATTCCCGAGACGGGGCGGCCCAGGTTGGGGATGTTGAGCGGGGTCAATGTTGACCCTTCGGTGAACAAACTGAGCCAGCTTGCACTGACCGGGGTGACGTTACGTCCCGACAGGTCCAGGACGTTAATAATGGCTTGAGACCGCGAAGGATCGATGGGGTAGCGGACGCCGCCCGAGACCAGGTAAAGGCGGCCTTCATTTGATACCAGCGCGGTGTTGGCGTTTTGGAGCCCATCGGGGTTACCAGCGACCCAAGTTTTCATGCCTGAGGACGAGGCGCAGGAGGTCCACTCGTAGGAATGAAGCTGGGAGGCTGCCGGGATATCGTCGGGGACGTCGCTCAGTCCGATCGCACTTCCGCGCGGAATACCTTCAAGTGAGGAGGTCGCGACCGATGAGGTCACCATCTTGCCGTTTTCGCTGAGAAGCTTCGCGGAAGTGACATTGGAAATCGGACGCAGAGTTCCCTCGATCGAGTAGTAGCGTGCGCCCTCGCCCTTAGTAATGATCAGGTGTGAGTTCTCCCAGCCTGATGGCAATGTCGGCATGAAGCGTCCAATTGCCACTGCGATTAAGACGACAACAGCGGCTATGGATGCTCCAACAATGAGTGGGCGAGTGGTCGACTTTGATTCGAGTTCCTTGCCTCCCGGAGTGCCCGAGGTAAAGGCGGTGACCAGCCTGCGGCGGTTGAATCGCTGGGCTTCGAGGATGTCCTTATTAGATGGCATTAGAGCACTCCCCACACCAAAGTTGCGATCGGCACCAGTGCAAGCATGCTGACAAGAGAAAGGGCATCAGCGATTCGAGTGACCCATGGGCGCATCTTGGGATCAATAACAGTGAGCGCGAGGACCAAGCCGGTTGCGACGAAGAGAAGCAAAACGACGGGAATGAGTGCCTGAGGCATCAAGACTGCGCTCCCGATTGCGCCGCTGAGGATCAGGATGATTCCCAGCAGTGCGCCGATAAGGACTTCGGTGCGCGAGCGTAGTGAGCGCGTTGAGAGCAGGAGAGCAACGCCG
This sequence comes from uncultured Actinomyces sp., assembly GCA_963540435.1. Taxonomy (GTDB): domain Bacteria; phylum Actinomycetota; class Actinomycetes; order Actinomycetales; family Actinomycetaceae; genus Pauljensenia. Next base: position 16,315 of record CAUTOM010000032.1, on the reverse strand, counting down.
GCACAGATTAGAAGGAGCAACGAATAGCGTGTATCGAGGAGGAGTGGGATGCAGATCAGGCTTCCCAGTGAAGCACCAGTTTTGAGGGAAATGGTCAGAATATAACCCTCGTGAACCTTATGGACGACCTCGTAGGGATCGATGGTTTCTTGGATTCCTGTCACGCGCACAGGAATTCTGGCCATGGCAAACCAGGGTGCGATCAAAATAAGCACTATTAATAAGGTATAGACCGCACTTGCTGCACGTTGCGTGGAAAGGTGTGCGAAACCGGTCAATAGGCCAATTGCTGTGGCCGAGAAACCGTAGGTGAGCGGTGCTGTGATGGATCCGCGCAGAGCTTTCGGGAGGACGACAAGGAGTACCGAGGCGCTCAGCATCGCTGCAATTCCAAAGCCTGCAAGGGGAAGACCTGACCAGGGGCCGGGAATTGCGCTCATGACAGCTGCGCCCGCGAGGATCGGAATTGAGTGGGCAAGAGATAGGGGCGCGAGGCGTGATGAGTTGCGTGCGATGACCGCGCAGGCGAGGGAAGCGAGGACTGCGCCGGATAATCCGACGATGAGTCCCATGGTGCTTCCGCGTCCTCCTGTGAAGATGAGGACGGCTGCTGTGAGGACCAAAAGCGCAGAAGCATGTGTGCTAAGATCGACCGAATTGTCAGAATTCCACGGAGCCTGATCATTTTCGACCGCGGTTCCTACCGCTTCCACCAGGTCGTCATAGCGCAAATCCTGTGTGCTGTCGCCAATTTTCGACAGAATTAGAACGGATCCTGCTTGGATTCCCTGATTGATCAGAGTCTGGCTTTGGTCGAGGACCTTGCCCTGAGAATTCGTAATTCGGTAGCCCTGAGAGGCAGAACTCGCAGATAATTGTGTGATTTGCGACACAATATTTGGGGCAAATTCTGCCAGTGCAACATTGGTCGGCACCGACATATCGACGGTGTTCTCACCCATGCGAATGCTAACGGGCATAAGGGCTGGAGGCCTGGATGCGGTAGTGCTTGCCATGAGGTTCCTTTGCTCAATAGTGCTGTCTTAAGCCTAGCTGGTTTCATGAAACCTGTATTTGCATTCCCAGATCGCTTCGATAATGTAATACCCGACATCGAGATTGTGCCCTCCGTTACAGGGTCTCAATCGCATAGAGAACTTCGGGGAGACCCGAACAACAATTAGGAGGGTGAACTGTGAGCGGTGCAAATATTTCTGCTGAACAAGCGAGCTATGACGCAATTCGCACGGCAGTCCGTAACCTGCAGACCCATCTGCAGACGCTGAACGCGAAGGTGAAGGCCGAGGTCGCTACCGCTATCGGTGGATGGCAGGGTGGTGCCTCGCAGGCATTCAACTCGGTCATGGATCAGTGGGATGCTGGCTCGGCTAAGGCCACTCAGGCTCTGACTGACTTTGATAGTGCGCTTGCCTCCGTCGGTGGCAAGGTCACTCAGAACGAAATGGAGGCACAGGCTGCTGTTAACCGCGCCGGTGCCGCCATGTTGAACTAATAGAGAGATTGGATGAGGAAATGAACGGTGGAGATTTTCGCGTAAGCCCTCAGGTGCTCCAGCAGGTCTCAGCTGAAATGCGTTCGCAGGCAGCCGATCTGCTCAACCGACTCGGAGAGTTCGACAGGGATGTTGCGGCTCGTAGCGCCACTTGGGAAGGTGCTGCTAAGGAGTCCTACACCCAGAAGCAGGCTCAGTGGAACGATGGCATGAACCAGATGCAGGCGGCTCTCGAGGCCTTTGCGCGCTTGGTGGATCAGCTCGCTGGCAACTACGTTACGACTGACCAGCAGGGTGAAGCGACCTTCAATGGTCTGGGAATTGGCCGCTGATACGACTCGTGCGTAGCGCTCCTGAGTGTTGCGCCTAAACGGTGTGTGGGTGAGTAGAGTAATCTGCTCACCCACTGCTGTACTTACAACAATTTGATCGGCCGATGTGGGTAGATCGTTGAATTTGGGCTTCCTTAGAGGGGAAATCAGCTGTGGTAATGATCAGTCTTATTTCTGGGGAGTATGACGCTGCAGCGACTACGATGTCGCAGGTTTCGAGTGAGCTACAGGGTGCAAAGATCGACGACCTATCCGAGACTGTCCAAGAGTCGATGAATGGCGCTCAGTCGATTTCGACAGCGGGCACCGTGGAATCTCGCTACACGTCGCTCCTTCAGACTCATTCCACGGCCCTCAGCGAACTCGCAAGTGCTGCACGCAGCGCTGGAGTGAATCTCGATCTGACCGAAGCGCAGAATACGGCGGCTGTCAATAGCCAGGGGCAGGCGGTGCCTGGCGGTGCAAATTCGGGCTCTGCGGCCTCGTCAGTGGCGGCGCAAAAGGCAGCCGCGCTCAATGGCCCAACCCGCGGTCCTCTGCGCTCGGGATACGCCATGGAGACGCTGCCGATAGCTACCGGAGGGGCGCAGGTGGATACACCCGTCTACCGGCCAGGCCAGGGGATGCCTCCCTACGCGCCGAGCCCTACCGACTATCCGGAGGGGGATGGCTTCGTTTCGCTCCCCACTCCACCCAAGACTCCAGTATTGGCGTAATTCAGGCGTAGTGAAGGACCAACAATGTCGTTAACGTGGGGCCAGATTCAGACCTGGAGTTCAGCTGGTTTGTCCACCTATGCGGGGACAGTTGGTGCCAGGCGAGATACTGTCGTTAAGCAGGCTGATGCTCTTCAGGCACGTATGAGTTCCTTCAAGGGCGAGGGAGCGACTGCGGATGCGTTGCGTGCGAAGATGGGCGTTGCGCACAAGGAACTGACGACGCTCGCCGATGACCTTCTAGAAATCCAAGAGGCCGTCAAAGTTGCATCGGGCGACGTTTCCCAGGTTGAGAACGCGGTCAAGGCGGCGCTGCAACAGGCGTCTTCGACGCATTGCACGATTTCTGCGGTGGGAATAGCGACATGTCATCCTCCTGGGAACTCGATGAGCCAGTACACCCGGCAGAGCATCGAAGCCTCGGTTAATCGATTAGTGAGGCAGGCGGTCGACTTGGCCAATACTGCCGACACGACGTTGAACACTCGGTTAAATACCGTCGGGACGCCGGGGAGTACCGCGAAATCGACTTCGACGCAGACGCACGATCTGTCGGATGCTGAACAGAAGAAGTTCAAGAAGATGACGCCGGAGGAGCGCGCGAAGTATTGGTCGCAGCAATCTGAGGCGCAGAAGCGGCATCTGTGTGACAAGTACCCGGATCTGATCGGTAACGCTGATGGCGTTGAGGGCTGGGCAAGGGATCGCGCGAACAGAAATCGCCTCCCTGGGCTGAAAAAGGAAGCCGAGCACAATGTCTCCACGTACACGGAGCTCCTGAAGAGCCCGTGGATCGATGGCAATACCCGTGCGTACTATCTGACTGAGCTGGATAAGGCAGAGAAGGCAGTAAAAGCCTATGCTGCCGTGCAAGAACAGCTCGACAAGGGCATAAGCCTTGAGGACTACCAGCACGGGAAGAAGGGGGATCCTGTATCGCTCCTGACTCTTCAAAACGATGGTGCGCGAGTCAAGGCCGCGATGGGTCAAGGCGACGTTGATCATGCGAAGAACGTGGCGACTTTTGTCCCCGGTATCGGCACGACAGTCGAAGGCAGCATGGGTGAGTACATGCGACAAACCAAAAACCTCCGTAGCGCTGCGATGGCTCAGGGGAACCTGTCTGCAAGCGATGTTGCAACTGTTGCCTGGCTGGGCTATGACGCCCCGGGTAAGGCTGATTTGAATCAGCCTCAGAATATTCCGGGGATTATTTCCCCCTTCCTCGCAAAAGCGGGTTCAGACCGTTTGGCTGGTTTCATGAACGGTATGCAGGCATCGCGTGACTACGGCGCGGGTGATGCGCATATGACCCTTGTCGGGCATTCCTATGGCTCGAGTACCTCAGGCATGGCAGCAACAAAGGTTAAGTACGGCGTGATCGATGATCTGGTGCTGTGTGGCTCGCCTGGTATGGGTACCTACGATGCGAAAAACTACCACGTTGATCAAAATCATCTGTGGGTCTCGGGGGTCCCGAAGGGTGATAGTGTCCAAGGTATGGGGGCAATTAGAGGTGGAATCGTCGGTAGCTTGGGTAAGAACCCCATGGACTCTGATTCAGGGTTTACTCATCTCTCGGACGATGCGACAGGCTCGCCGAAATACAACAAGGATGCCCCCGCAAGTAAGCCGTTTAATTTCAACTTTGATAACCACAACATTTATTTGGAAGACGGCACCGAAACGCTTCAGGATATCGGTCGTGTCGTTGCGGGGGTGAAGCGCTGATGCGCGCTGTGTGGCGGCCTGTGCTGGGGGCAGTGTGTGTGCTGGCCCTAGCTGCATGTTCGCCCTCCCTTAAGGACCCCCAGAGTGCAGCTACGCAATCGGCGTCACCATCTAAGAGCGGAAAGGCAACAAGCATGGTCTATTGGGATGGAAGCCTCCCCCTGGAGCAGCGTCAGTCCATTCAGGCGTTTCAGCGTGATGAGGAACCGAAGATTCTTGAGTTCCGTCGTCGCCTTGCCGAGGCCGGTGGCGGAGGCGCGTGGGAAGCGCGCAGCTTTGGGTCCGCGATCAATAAGGAAACTGACCAATCCTCAGGCAACGAGCAACCAGCGTGGGAGCTTGTTGGGCAAGATGTTGCCGGTCCTTATGTTCCCGTTCCTGAGGTCGAGAGGATCGGGCGCGAGGTCTTGTCTGAAACCTACTCCGATTATGAGTTGGGGTCAGACAAGGGCGGGGTGCGCCAGCTGTCGTGGAGCGACCCGGTCAATGGGGGATTCTTGTATGTGACCGTTCACGAGGGGAAAGCGACCTTGATGCGTTATCAGACGGGTTTGCGTCCCTCGGATGGGAGTACGGAGAATCCGCGCGATTTCATCGCGGGGCGCGTCGATATCGATATCCCCGAAGAGTGATCAAATTCCTTAGCAATGTTGAACCATCTGTTCAGCAATGCTAGTGTGATCGGTGCAACAAATGTGTTGTACTGGTAAAGAAAACCCAGTCGATACATAAATGAATTCAATATTTTCAGTCAAGGCTGACTGGTTTTTATTAGTGCTATTTGTTATGGGAGGTTGCGCGATGTCTGCTATTAATTGCGTTTCAGCGGAGTATGACTCTGCGTCACAGGATCTCAGTAATGTGGCGTCTGAGCTTCAAGGTGCGCAGATTAATGATTTATCTGAGGCTGTCGAGACTGCAATGCGAGGAGCGCGGGCAATCAAGGGTGCGTCCACGACTGAGGATTGTTTCAGATCTCTTCTTGTCGCCCACTCGAAGGCGCTCTACGAACTTGCCAGCGCCGCGAAAGCTGCCGGAGTGAACTTGCAACTCACCGAGCAGCAGAACACCCATGCTGTAGGGAATAGTCGAAGCGTCGTTGTCAGTGGAAGTGCGGGTCGTCGTACTGCCCAAGTTTTTGCAGTCGCCTGAGGTTTGGGGAGAAGAAACGAAATGCCTACCTGGTCAGATATTAAACTGTGGAATTCTGCAGCGCTATCGAGTTATGCCGAAACGCTGAGTTCGAGGAAACAAACAATCGATCAACAAATTGCGACGCTTGAAAATCGCCAAAATAGCTTCCAAGGTGAGGGGCAAACTGCAGATGCACTGCGCTCGGCAATGGGGACTGCTCATGCAGCGTTGCGTGGGATCTCAGAGCAGATGGAAGAACTTCGCGGCGCAGTTACAAAGACAGTCTCTTCTGTCGAAAATGTGCGCTCTCTGGTTCACGCTGCTCAATCGGCCGCGAAAGCTCGGGGATGCATGATTGGAGACAACGGCATTCCATTTAGCCCGCGTCCTCCTCAATCGGGCGAGCCGGATAAATCTTCTGAAGTTACTCCTCTTGTTCGGCGGGCGCTTGCAGAAGCAGAGAAAGTCGATGATGCCTTCTATAGACTTTTAGCAACAGTCGGTTTAACGACTTCTTCAGCGAAATATTCGAACAAGGGTGTCCATGCTCTGTCCGCAGTTGAGCAAGAGGCTTTCAAGAACATGTCGACGGAAGAGCGGGCGAAGTATTGGTCGCAACAGTCTCCAGAACAAAAGAGATATCTTTGCGACACCTACCCCGAGCTCATCGGTAATGCGGATGGGGTTGAGGCGTGGGCGCGAGACCGTGCGAATCGCCTTAGGCTGCCAAAACTCAAGCAGGAAGCACAGAATGAGCTCGACAGCGTAAATAAAGAATTAAACGCTGGCCGCGCAAATTCCTTTAGAATAAGAGAACTTGAAGCGCGAAAGAAAGAACTTGAGGCGCAAGTGGCCTCATACAAGGCGATTGAAAGTCAGCTGAATGAGAAGGGCCGAATTCGTCTCGAAGACTACCAGCATGGCGCGAAGGGAGAACCCTTCTCGTTGCTCACGCTCCAAGTAGAGGATGGGCGTGTACTGGCCGCAGTCGCTCGTGGCGATGTCGACCATGCGAAGAACGTTGCCACTATTGTTCCGGGTATCGGGACAACAGTAAATGGGAAACTTGGTGGCGAAATCGACCGTGCCGGGGTTATTCGTGATGCCGCGGTCGCCGAGGGCGAACTTCAGACCAAGGATGTAGCGGTTGTTTCTTGGCTGGGCTACAAAGCACCGGGAGGTTTCGACCCGCTGCACCATCCTGTGGACAGTCTCAAGAATCTTCCAGACATTGCAACGCCAGATTATGCAGAAAAGGGTGCTGTTAAGCTCGCTGGATTTGAAACTGGATTAGCCGCCTCGCGCAGGTACGGTGCCGGAGATGCGAATATCACGTTGATTGGGCACTCCTACGGCTCGGCTGTTTCAGGAATGGCCACAACGATGACTCGAGATGGGGACGTCGATAATGTGATTTTGTGTGGCTCCCCCGGAATGGGAACCGATGATCCCTCAGAGATACACGTTCCCAGAGATCACCGATTCGTTTCTGGTATTCCAACGGGTGACTCTATCCAGGGAGCTGGTGAAGACAAAGGTCGCCCGCTATCTCAGATTTTGCTAGGTCCAATTGTGACCGACAAGTTGGGGATTGGGCACCTTGGAATGAATCCGATGGATCATGAATCTGGTTTTACGCATATTTCAGGCGATGCAACCGGCTGTAAAGACTATGATGCATGGGCTGGGCCCAGCTCGATTGATCCAGAAACGACCAATCACAGCAATTATATTTGCAGAGGCACTGAAATTAGTCGCGACATGGGTCGCATTGTTGCGGGTCAAGATCCGAGGCGTTATTACGACTACCCGCTGACAAAGCCAACACGTCCGCTTGCCTAGCAAGAACGCGTCCTACGCAGGCCGCGAGCTGCGGCCCCGCGCGGGGCAAAAACCCGAAGCCGTAAGGCCGTTTATCGACTAACCGACAGCCTGCGCTCACCCAGCAAGAGCACGGTCCCAACCGGGACCTTGACGCGCTGCCCACGAGGCAGCGGCTGGGTTGAGCCGTCGGGCGCCTGCAGTCGCGTGCCATTCGCCGAGAATGTGTCCTCAATCCACAAGGCCTCACCGTCGGAGGGTGCAACGCGCAGGTGCGTGCGCGAAAGCGAACGCGTCGAGTCCGCAATCGCAATGGCCTGCGCGTCCGCAGGAGTCTGCTCGGGTGCGCGCCCCAGAACAATCTGAGCATTCACCTCAATGCGCTGCCCATCATCAACAATGATCGCCAGCGTCGGCGCCGAGGCGAAAGACGGCCTCGGCGCGGCCTGCTGCGGCGCACTTGCCTGCGGGGTCGGCGCTTGGGGAACCTTCGGCATCGCCGAGGCCCCGCCATGACGCGCGGGCACAGCGGGCCCCGCCGGTGGAACCGGCTGCTGAACGGGCGCCGAAACAGCAGGAGCAGCCATCGAAACAGGAGCGCCCGTAGGTGCGGGAGCGGCAATCGGTGCTTCCACCGGTGCCCCGGTAGGAGCCGGAGCGGACATCACTACCGGATCTGGCGCAGCCACAGGCGCCGAAGGCGGAGCAACCTGGACCGGCGCAGTCGTAGGCGGAGCCATCGGAGCGGGAGAAGACGCAGCAACTGAGCCGGGCACGGCCTCGGGAGAAGCAGAAGGACCAGCCCACTGATGAGCAGGGGAAGGCGCAGCAACCGAGCCAGGCACGGCCTCGTTTGCGGAAGTTTGACGCGAGGCAAAAACAGCCTCAGAAGCACCAGAACGGCTCGCGCGAATATCGAGGTTCCCCATGCCACACACGCGATCAACCCAGGTCTGACCATCTCGAGCAATAGCCCATGTGATCACCGGTCCAACGACCGTTACGTGCAAGAGCAACATGATGAAGCTATGCGCGCTCTGCCTGCCCAAACCCGGAGCACGGTCGAACTCCATCCCGCGCTCGGTGGGAGTTGGCTGCGTAGAAATAGCAGCGATCTGCATAGCAAAAGCACCGGGAGTACGCCCCGAACGCGCACGAATAAAAGTCCCAATAATCCACAGCTCGCAGGCAACAATCACAACAACGGGCAACGAGGGATACACCCACCATGCCAGGGCCGTGAGCGCCGCAAAACACACCATGTCGATCAGGTAAGCAGCTGCCAGCGCGCCACCGCTCGCAGGTGCCGAGTAGCTGCGCGGTGCCGCAGTGGGCGCGGCAAAAGCCCCCGGCTGTCCCGGGAATCCCATGGAAGCACCAAAATCAGGCTGGCCAGGGTAGCTCGGCTGTCCGGCAAAACCCATCTCGTCCACGCCCCTTGCCTGGGAAACAGGAACCTGAACCGGAGTAATACGAAGCTCGCTCATGATGCCACCTGTCGAATGAGGTCAAAGAGGTCCGCAGCGAAGAAAGAAGCCGGGAAAATAACGGTCAATGAAAGCGCCTGGAAAATATCAGCAAAACGCCCGATCAAAGGCGCGTGGTCCTGCTCTGCGCGCATGCGAGTCCACATGAGCGACGCGCAGCCCAGCACGACCAGAGCAGCTGCAGCATAGGCATTGCCGACCAGGTCTCGCGAAGCGGGTGAGATCAACAGCGTCGCAAGCAAAATCAGCGCGCCCACGCGAGGAACCACGCGCGAGGACGCCCAGCGACGCTCGCGGGGAACCACAACCAGCGCGATCACCGAAGCGCAGACCAGTACAAGACACGCGATCTGTCGCGTCGAATGAATTCCAACCATCGAGTAAATGACTGGCGCACCAACAAAGATCAAGCCCAAGCCCACGTACTGCACCAGGCGTGTGCGTGAGGTCGCGTCGGTGACCGTGCGGTTCACGCGTCGACCCGTGATGCGCGAGGGAGAGGGGACCTCGGGGGAGCGGACAGTCGGCGCTGAAGTCGTCACCAGTGGCATGTCGAGCAGCTGTGTGGCGGGAATCCGCACCGACAGGCTCGGCGATGCGGTAATCGCACAAACTGCGAAAGCAATAGCAAAAGGAGCAACGCGATGAAGAGGCGCATCAAGGAAGGTCAAAACCGTCGCGCAACCCGTGAGAAGCCCCCAGCTCACTGCATGCGCACTGCTCAGGGGAGTGCTGCGCCACAGCCACAGGCCAAGCGCCACGCCGGTCGCGCCCCACAGGGGGAAGAGAAGCGCGGCGACCTGCGACATCGTCATGATCTGCGAGGCGTCGGCGTAGATTCGCGCGTTGCCCAGCGCTGGCAGTAGGCCAAGGAAAGAAATCCCCGCACTCAGTGTCCACGCACACAGCAGTCCCGCGTTGGTGTGCACGCGGCGCTGGTAGAGCATGACCAGGCACAGCACCAAGGACAAAGCCCCGACCGTGAGCGTCGCCCACCAGGGAAGGGACAACTTCGTCGCAAAACGGGGAGCAATGAGCGCACAGAAGATCAGGAGCGCATCCATTGCGCACGCAAGAAGACCGCAGATGGTGAAGACCAGGGACGGGCGGAACCAGGGGTCGGAGGTTCTCTCGATCGCGCGCTGCTCTTGAATCTGGCGCTCGCGGCCAGAAGTGATGGAAATAAGGACGCCTTGGGGGAGGTCTGTTCCCAGTACGGCTCCCAAATTTAAAGCGCGGCCATCGGCTCCAGTGATCTGAAGGCTCGGATCAGTTGAATCGATATCGAGCATGGACAGAAGACCAGTAACTGTTGTCCCCAAAGGAACAATGAGATCTTGAGTACCCGAAGCATCGGTGACAGTGACTGCCGCCTGTTTGAGAGCCACGCCCCCTCCTTCACTTCGGTATCACCCGGATTTGGTCGTCAATTCTGTTCAAAAGTCATCATTCAGACTACCCGACGAAACAAGCACCATGCCACGGGCAGCTCAGCTACAAGCTAGGATACATACAGATATGAACAAAAACGGGAGATTGAACTCCAGGAGACTGTATGGCCGTCAATGAAACGGAAGCCCCCGAGCTCCCCAGCGGTGAAATCGCTGTCGAAAAACCGCCCAGCCAAGTCGAGGCCGGGGGAATGGGCTCGATCTTCGCGACCGTCATCCCCATGATGGGTTCCATGGGTGTCATGGTGATCATGGCGCTCACACAAGGGCAGAACACGCGCATGCTCTTAATGGCCGGCGGCATGGTCTTCATGATGCTGTCCATGGTCGGTTTCAACATTTACCGCCAGGTCTCCCAATACCGGAACAAACTCAACTCCCAGCGCCGCGAATACCTCTCCTACCTCTCCGAGACTCGTACCAGCGTGCGCAACATCGCCGCGAAGCAGCGAATCTTCATGCAGTGGTACCTTCCCGAGCCCGATGCCCTGGTGCTTCTCGCCGAAGAAGGATCGCGCCTGTGGGAACGTGAAGTTGGAGACGATACGGCAGTTTCGACTCGCGTGGGTACATCCGATCAGGAGCTCGCAATGCGCCTGGTCGAACCCGACATTCCACAGATGGCTAACCCCGACGTCGTGTGTCACTCGGCTATGCGCCGCTTCCTCGACGTTCACCACACGGTAGAAAACCTCCCCTTTAGCTTGGATCTTGGGCAGTTCTCTCACGTTGAGGTTGCAGGTGATGCGGAGCTTGCTCGCGGGGAAATCCGCGCGCTCTTGTGTCACTTGGCGGTCATGACGCCGGACGCGGCCTTGAAGATCGCGGTGCTCACCACCCCTGAGAATCTCTCCCAATGGGAATGGATGAAGTGGCTTCCCCACATCCGCTCCGCCGAAGTGACCGACGCCCTGGGCGGCGCGCGCATGGTGTGCACGAGCTACGCCGAACTTGAGCAGCTCCTGGGCGAGGAAATGACGACCCGAGGCCACTTCCAGCCTCGAAACGACGCCAGCCCCTGGCCGCACCTCATCGTCGTCACTGACGGCCAAGAACTACCCCCGGACTCCCACTTGGGTTCCATCGAGGGCTGCGCGGGCGTAACGATCATCAAGGTGCTCACCTCGTGGGGAATGTTTGCCTCTCCCACCGGCGTGCGCCTGCTCCTCCACCCGAGCTCGGATGACCGCACCCCAATGGAGATCCTGCTCCTGGAAGCCAAGCCTGTGCTTGCCAACGCGGACTTCATGGGAATTCCGCAGGCCGAGGCCGTGGCCCGCCGCCTGACCCGCTTCCTGACCGCCGGCGGCAGGGATGCGGCAACCCCCGTCGGTAAGCCCGACCCCAAGCGTTCCCAAGACCTCATGGAATTGCTCAATATCGGAGATATTCGCGATTTCGATGCCGATCACCAGTGGAAGCGCAGGGTTGGTCGTGACCGCTTGCGCGTGCCTTTCGCGGTGACCCCCGAGGGCATCCCGGTTGTCTTGGACATCAAGGAAGCCGCCCAACAGGGTATGGGCCCCCACGGCCTGCTGATCGGTGCGACAGGTTCAGGTAAGTCCGAAGTGTTGCGTACCTTGGTCTTGGCCCTGGCGCTCACGCACTCTCCCGAACAGCTGAACTTCGTTCTGGTCGACTTCAAGGGTGGTGCGACCTTTGCGGGCATGTCTGATCTGCCCCACGTTTCGGCCATGATTTCGAACCTGGAATCGGAACTGTCCCTGGTGGATCGTATGGAGGACGCTCTCCACGGTGAAATGGTTCGTCGCCAAGAGATCCTGCGCGACGCGGGTAACTACGCCAACGTCACCGATTACGAAGAGGACCGTTTGGCCGGGAAACACAACTATCCCGTGCTTCCTGCGCTCTTCATCATCCTCGACGAGTTCTCTGAACTCTTGACCGCGAAGCCCGACTTCGGCGAACTCTTCGTCGCCATTGGTCGTCTGGGCCGATCCTTGTCGATCCACATTCTGCTCTCCTCACAGCGCTTGGAGTCCGGCAAGCTCAAGGGCTTGGATTCGCACCTGTCCTACCGCATTGGTCTGAAGACCTTCTCCGCCTCTGAATCTCGAGAAGTCCTGGGCGTGACGGACGCCTACGACCTTCCTCCCTACCCGGGTTCGGGCTTCCTCCAGCCGGGCACGGATCAGCTGATCCGTTTCCGCGCCTCCTACGTCGCAGCCCCGCCGCCACCTCGTAGCGTCCTACCCAGCGCACAGGCCGAAACCGCGCGTATCCGCCTGCTGCCTTTCTCTCTGGGAGAGGTGCTGGACGAGACTCCCGAGGATGACGTTCCCGAGGGTGGCCTCGTTGCCCCCGGCGACGAGCGCTGGGAGGGCATGACGGAAATCGACATCGCGGTGGCGCGCATGAAGGGCAAGGGAATGCCCGCCCACCAAGTGTGGCTCCCACCCCTGGATGTCCCCGAGACCATGGATTCGCTCATGCCGGACCTGGCCGTGGATCCCGAGCTCGGCCTCATTTCGCACGAATGGCGCGCGAAGGGACCGCTGCACATTCCTCTCGGTATTGTCGACCTTCCCCACGAACAGCGCCGCGAAACCCTGGAGTACGACTTCTCCGGGGCGGGCGGTCACATGTCGATCCTCGGTGGTCCGCTTTCAGGTAAGTCCACCGCCTTGCGTTCTGTGGTCATGGCGCTGTCCTTGACACACACGCCGAAGGAAGTTCAATTCTTCGTCATCGATTTCTCGGGCACTTTCGCTGCTTTTGAGGGCGGGGCCCACATCGCGGGCGTTGCCTCTCGAGACGACGAGGACATCTTGAATCGTATGGTCTCTGAAATTGAGGGCATCATCGAGGACCGCGCCGCCTACTTCCGTGCGAACCGCATCGACTCCATGGCAACCTATCGTCGAGGCCGTGCACAGGGACGCTTCGACGATGGCTATGGCGATATCTTCCTGATCGTCGACGGTTGGGGAACCCTGCGAAGCGACTTCCCCGATGCGGAAGACCGCATTCGCCTCATGGCTGAGCGCGCGCTCTCCTTCGGTGTCCACTTCATTGCAACCGCACTGCGCAAGATGGACTTCCGTCTTCAGATGCAGGATATTTTCGGTTCGCGTCTTGAGCTACGCATGGGTGATCCTTCGGATTCGGAGTTCCGCCGTGAAAAGGGAAGCAAGGTCCCCGAGGGGCGCCCGGGTCGCGGTCTGTCGATGACGGGTCACCACATGCTTGTTGCCTTGCCGCGCGCCGATGGGATCCATGATCCTCAAACGATCGGTGAAGGTGTCGAGGCGACCCTTGTTCGCATTGCTTCCGCGACCGAGCTTGGTCCGCGCCTGCGCCTGCTGCCTGAGAAGATCACAGTCTCGCAGATCGAGGCCATTCACGGTCCGCAGAACAGGATCGTTCTGGGTCTGGAAGAACGCCGCTTGAAGCCGTGGACTTTCGACCTCGACAACGAGTCGCACATGTACGTTTTTGGCGATGCGAAGTGCGGAAAGAGTTCCTTCTTGCGCAACCTGGGCAATCAGGTCTTGGCCAAGCCGGGAAGCCGGCGCGCCATGCTGGTCGTTGTCGATGTTCGCCGCTCCCTACTGGGTGAGTGGAGCGAACAAGACATGCCGATGTACATCTCGAACCGTGATGAGATCTTGGGCAGCATGGAGGCAGTTGCCGAGCAGCTGCGCATGCGTCTTCCCGGACCGGATGTCACTCCCGAGCAGTTGCGTCAGCGCAACTGGTGGAAGGGGTCAGAGGCGTGGGTCCTGGTCGATGACTACGACTTGATCTCTACGGGTGGTTTGAGTGGTTCTCCGCTTGCGCCGCTGATTCCCTTGCTGTCTCAGGCGCAAGACATTGGTTTCCACCTGGTGATTACTCGCCGCATGGGTGGTGCTTCGCGCGCAGCCTACGAGTCGGTTCTACAGGCCCTGTCTGAACTGTCAGCAACGGGCATCATGATGTCGGGTAACCCCTCAGAGGGCATGGTCATTGGCCGCGAACGTCCGCGCATGCTCCCCAAGGGCCGAGGCCTGGTCGTCTCGCGCGATCAAGGAACCTTCTTGGCGCAGATGGCGTGGGATGAGTCGCGAGCCTAATAGCCAGAATTCTCTGATGATGGCGATGTCTTCGGAACAATGATCGCGATGGTGCTAAACGCGCATCACACGGTGTGTGCTTGAGTTTTTCGTGTTTTGAAGAAGAGGTCGTTGAACTGGTAATTTAATGATCGATCTATTCGCACGCCAAATGGGGATACGAAGGTATTGCTCAGGCAAGTGGTGTTACCACGTTGGAAAGAGAAGAGTACTTCCAATGACCGGAGCTGAAAAATCGACCGCCGACCAGATTAATTTCGACAGTGCTGGAGTCGGCGTTGTTGCGAATGACCAGTGGACTGACGCTGACACTCTTGCAGGGATCGGCGCCTCGGCTAAACGTATTTCAACAAGTTCTGTTGCTTTTTCTCTTCCCGGTCCGGGGGGTGAAGGCCCGAGTGAGTTGCTCCAGGCGGCGAAACATTTTACTGACGCAATGTCGATGGTCGTCTTAGAATATTCGGATGCTTTTGCGACTTTGGGTTCTGGGGTTGATAGTGCTCGTAAGAACTTTGACAGCACTGAGCAGTACAACCGTGAGCGTGCGGCTCGCTTGGGAGTTGAGTGGAACAAATGAGTGGCGTTGATTTTCGTTCTGGTAGTTCGGCTCTAGAGGCTCCGAAGGCTGTTTCTTCAGCTTCTGAAGTCGCTTCGCATTGGAGGGCAACGGGTTCGGCGTTGGCCAACAATGTTCAAGCTGTTCAGAATGCCTCGATTCCCACTGAGCAGTGGTCGGGCCAAACAGCTCAGGCCGTTGTTACCGAGATTCAGACAATGGGCACGAAAGTCTCATCCCTGTCAGGGAAATTCCCTGAGCCAGCGGGTGTGCTGGAAACGTGGAGGGGCGAGGTTGATACTGCTATTTCTGAGGTCAAGACACTTCAGGAAGAGTGGGACTCTGAGCTGAGCAACTATTACGACAGGGTCGCGCAAATTGAAGCTGATGCTGCAAGCGACCCAGATTATGATCGTGAAGCTGCTTTGGAAAGAGCTCGTCAGGAGATGATCAGCAAGCAGAGTGATCTAAAAAGCTCGTATGACAAGAAGATTACGGCGCTCAGCACAGCTGCAAGTGAAGCGGCAAAGACAATCAATGGAATCGCGGATAGCGTAGTCCCTCGCGACGCCGTAAAGGCTGGACGCAGCGCCGTTGGAGCGGCGATCTTTGGATCGGATACTCCCATTGTTGATAGCGCTGCAGAGTGGCAATTCGCGCAAGAGCTTGCTCCGAAGATTGCGGACGCTCTGAAAAAGGAACCCATGACAGCTGCGGATGTCCGCTTGTTTAACGAGAAGTACGGCGAACATCTTTCGAATCCTTATGTTGCTGCTGCTGTAGCAGAGCGTGTGAGCATTGACGATATCAATAAGGCGTCAATTGCCGCTTATGCGACTGGATTTGATAACAACGGTCTGATGACTAATAGCTCCTTTGAAGACTTCAACAAGAATCTTGGAGCCTTAATGGTAATGTCGATGGGAGGAAGCAACCTATCGAAAACGACGCTTGATGCCCAAGCATCTTTCGATCTTATGTCCGAGCACCTGATTGGTAAAGATGGTGCAACGGTCTCTCAGATTTTTGACACGAAGCTTAATGAATTGAAGGAAAGCGGTCGGACGACATACACCCATCCCGGCACGGATCTCCGCCCTGAAAAGAAACTGTTCGGCTACGATATTTTTGCTCAGCTTGCTGGGTATGCTGCCAGCGAGAATCCCTCGCTTACGCTAAGCGCAAACTTCTACGACAAGCCCTCAATTGGTTCATCAGTTTTTACCGACATAGTTAAATTTGACCACGATGCGCAAGGCTACAAAACCAGGTTGGGAATGGGCGTGATCCCCGAGGCCTACCAGTTGTGTGGATGTGATCCCACTCTTCCGGCTGACAAGGCGCTGCAACGTTTTGATCCAGTGCAAGCGGCACTTGAGCTGTCCGACACGCCGGATGGCTTGGACGAGAAGAGCGCACCAATCCTTCAGCAAGTCGAAGAGAACCGTCTTGGTGTGTTGAGGCGCGTTCTGGATTCAAATATCGACTTTGACCCGGT
>CAUTOM010000031.1:0-19684 GCA_963540435.1 uncultured Actinomyces sp. | reverse complement strand
TACGCGGGTTGATGAGCAGGTAGAGCATGTCAACGATGATGTTGACAACGATGAAGGCGATTGCGACGACCAAGGCGCCACCTTGCACCAGGGTCACCCAGTTCTGTTGGATGCCCTTGAGGAGCACGAGCTTACCCATGCCATCAATGGCGAAGATGATTTCAATGACGACGGCACCACCCATGAGGTAGCCGATACGCAGACCCAGAACAGTCACAGGAGTGATGAGGGCGTTGCGCAGGACGTTGCGAGCAACGACGACACGCTTGGGAATGCCTGCGCCAATTGCGGTACGAACGTAGTCGCGGTCGAGTTCCTCAACCATCGAGGTACGCACGACGCGGGTCATTTGGCCGATCACAGGAACAGCCAATGCGATGGCGGGAAGAAGTAATCGAAGGAACCAACCCGAGGGATCGACGCTGAATGCAGGAATAGGACCGGAAACCGGGATGGAACCACCGACGAACGCCAAGACCAGCAGCGCTGCCAGCCAGAAGGAAGGGGTACCAATGCAGATAACCGAGATCACGCGGATCAGCTGATCGGGCCAGCGATCGCGGTAGAGAGCAGCAATGACGCCGAGGGGGAAAGCGATAACGACTGCGAAGAACAGACCCAAGAAGGTGAGTTGAAGAGTGACAGGCAGCGCCTGTGCGACCAGATCACTCACGTGGTAATCCGTGCCAGTTGCGTACAGACCGAGGTCACCGTGAAGCATGTTCCACAGATACGTTCCGTATTGGGTGAAGAAGGGCTCGTTGAGTCCGCGTTCAACGCGGTACGCTTCGAGAGCTTCGGGAGTTGCTGTCTCGCCCAGTGCCGAGTAGGCGGGGTCAATGGGAGACAGCGACATGATGAAGAAGACGAGGAATGACACGCCGACCACCATGATCGGCAGCGCCACCAGTCGTCGCGCGATAAGGCGCAGAAGGTTATTCACTGCTAGACCTCCATGTCAAGCGGAATTGAGCAAAATGAAGGAGAGGTGGGGTCCCACTGTGGCCTTAGCCCAAGGTGGGCATCCCACCCCTCCTTTCGTCGAAAGCCTGTTAGGGCTTTACTTCGCGCTTACTCCAAGCAGCTGCACGCCGGTGGAGGAAATCGCCTTGAATCCGTCAACCTTCTTGGGGTTGGAGGCGGTGATCATGTTGCGGAAGACCAGCGGGTAGAGCACGCTCTGCTCGGCGAGCAGATCCTGAGCCTCGCCCCACTTGGCCTTGGCGGCGTCACCGTCAAGCTGAACGGCCTCTTCCATGATCGACTGCAGCTTCTTGAAGGACTCGGGATCCGAGACCTGCCAGCCGTTACGCTTCTTCGTCCAGACGTTGTCGCCGTTCCACCAGGAGATGATGATGCCGGGGTCAACACCGAAGACCGAGGGGTCACCGGGAGCCAGGACGACATCGTAGGTCGGGTTGTCAACGTCGGTCACGGTCGAGTAGAGGGCCGAGGAAGCCATCTGCTGGTGGTTGACCTTCAGGCCCAGAGCTTCGAGATCGGACTTGATCTGGGGAACCAGGGAGAGAACCCACGGGTGGTCGGTCGTCACCAGGTTGACCGTCAGATCGGAAGCACCGGCATCGGCGAGCAGCTTCTTGGCTGCATCCTTGTCGTAGGACAGGTCGGTTGCGGGCTTCTTGTAGGCCGGGTTTGCTTCGGGCAGGAAGGACTTAGCTTCCACAGCCTCACCGTTCAGAGCCGAAGAGATCAGCTTCTGCTTGTCGATGGCCTTGAGGAATGCGCGACGCACCTCGGGCTTATCGAAGGGAGCCTTCTGGGTATTGAACATCATGAAGGGGTTGCCGTAGCCGGGCTTGGCTTCGACGTTCCAGCCTGCTGCCTTGAGCTGATCCTGCGCTGCGGCGGGAACGGCTTCCATGATGTCAATGCTGCCACCGAGAGCAGCGGAGAGGCGTGCTGCGTCATCCTTGAGGGCGCTCCACTTGAGGGTGGCTGCCTTCGCGGGAGTCTTGCCGTTGTAGTGCTCGTTGGGAACAGCGGTGATTTCAGTTGCCGAGATGTTATCGTACTTGTAGGGGCCGGTGCCAACGGGCTTGGCCTTGAGTGCGTCTTCGCTCATGGTCGAGGGAACGACGTGAACGTTGACGAAGCGCTCCTTCAGGTTGGAGAAGGGGTACTTGAGCTTAACAGTGACGGTCTTGTCATCCTTCGCGGAAACGGAATCCACGAAGGTGAAGAACTGACGGAAGATGGACTTGTCGCCAGTGGTGCGCTCGTAAGAGCTCACGACGTCTGCAGCCTTGACATCCGTGCCGTCGGAGAACTTGGCTCCGTCGCGCAGGGCGATCTCGTACTCGGTGTCGGAAACCTTGACGGGGTCACCGGCAGCCAGCGCGGGGCTGACCGAGTAGTCGGACATGTCGAAGCGGTACAGGCCTTCGAGGACCTGCCAGTTTGCGCCCATGCCGAGTGCCGAGGTGGTGATCGGGCTGTAGTCAGTGGTCTCATAGGCGGAACCAACGGTGATGGTGCCCTTGGGTGCGCCTGAATCTGAACTACTGCTGCTGGTTGATGTTGAAGTGGACGATCCGCCACCGCATGCGGTCAGGACCATGGTTGCCGCTGCTGCCATTGCAGCACCGGTTGCGAAGTGCTTGCGCATACGCATATTCTCGCTCCTCATCTTCGAGAAATGGGATGTGCGGGCCGTTTATCACGTCCGCTGAAGCAAGCATATGTTGTCTGACAAATTCTCGCAAGATATTCAGATAACAATTTCATACACCCCTTGAGATCTGCCCCACAGAGCACAGAAACTCTAGGACACAAGCTCACTCATAGAAAGCACCGACTCCCACAGGCCACGGTCCCGTTCAAACACAACAACAACCTCGTCACCATGGACGCAGACGTCGCTATACCCAAACTCTCCCCCACCCAAGGCGGCAAGGGCCTCGGCGCGCACGTTTCCTTCCCAAGGAGGACTCAAGCGCAGAACGCTACCCGCACGACGTGAACTGAGCGAATGCGGGTGAATAAAGAAGTCCGCAAGCTGTTTCGCATTGCATCCCGGGTCCTCGCAATCCCACACCTGCCCGCCGTTCCAGCAACGCCCATCTCCCCATGCAAGGTAACGAGCTCCCGAGCCTCGACCTTCAAATCCTTGCAAACGACAATTGGCAACGAGCTGTCCACCCCAAAGGGCCAGCGTCGTCTCATCAAGAAGAATGCCTTGAGGACCAACCAGGGAATCAGAAAGCCACTGAATCTCACCACCACGCACCGCAACCACCTGCACATGGGTGCGATCACCCACTCGCACAACGTAGGGAAGAAGAACTGCTCCCTGCCATGTCACAGTTGAACCAGAAGTCGCAAAGAGCGCATCAGCGCCTGTGCGAGAGTACAGCTCGTCCGTCATATCACGCGCCTGGAGATCCTCCGGACCACTCCCCCACGCAAGGATCGCTTGAAGGTGCTCACCATCGGCACGCGAATCCATATATCCCACTTGTCCCCGCGTCGAGGCGCAGGCCAAGTGCAGAAGACCGTCGCCATCGATCCCCACACACGCATCGGAGGTAATCGCTGGAAGGGCAGGAGGAAGATCGCGCGGAGTACTCCACCTTGGCGCGTTGTCACCTTCGTCTGAGAACGTGCGCTCCATCCAGCGAATACGATTCGGGTTGGGTAGGTCCGAGGCCATCGTCAGCCCATTAAAGTCCGATCCATTTCCCGAGGCCGGGGCTGGGCGTTCGTCATAGAAAAGAATTGTGCGTCCACCGGCCACAGTGACAATCGCCGGAATACGCACCTCACCCGAGCCGATGGGGGCAAGGATCTGACGGGGCTCACTATGTGCAGTCATAAGCGAAAGAATAAACCACCGGCGCCGCCGGGATAACAAAAATCCCCGAGGACCTTGCGTTCCTCGGGGTTAGCGCGACGCCGTCAGCGGGTCTCGCGGTGAAGCGTAGACTTGCGGCAACGCGGGCAGTACTTCTGCAGTTCAAGACGATCCGGCGTGTTACGACGGTTCTTCTTGGTGATGTAGTTGCGCTCCTTGCACTCCGAGCAGGCCAGAGTGATCTTGGGGCGAACGTCCTGAGACTTGCTTGCCACGGTTGTTTCCCTCGCTTAGTTTCGTCGCTCGTGCGACCTGTCGGATCAAGAATTGGTAGCGGGGGCGGGGCTCGAACCCGCGACCTCACGATTATGAGTCGTGCGCTCTGACCAGCTGAGCTACCCCGCCGCCGGAAGCGGATAAATCCGCAACCGGAGCCCCGAAAGGGAATCGAACCCTTGACCTTCTCCTTACCATGGAGACGCTCTGCCGACTGAGCTATCGGGGCAACGCCGAGAAGCCTAACTCAAAATGGAACCACAATGCAATTCCTGTGATTGAGAATGACATCACAACGAGTCTCGAAGAGACCGTGGCAGGTGAGGGATTCGAACCCCCGAAGCATACTGCGACTGATTTACAGTCAGTTCCCTTTGGCCGCTCGGGAAACCTGCCATGCGCCGAAAAAAACGGTGCTGTGGAAGAATAGCAGAATGACCCGGCACTGCGCCAATCAAAGTGACCGAAGTGCGCCACAACGCACAAAGAAAGGATGATCATGGCAGATTCATCGTTTGACATCGTTTCCAAATTGGACCGACAGGAAGTCGATAATGCGGTCAATCAAGCCGCAAAAGAGGTCTCAACTCGCTACGATTTCCGCAATGTTGACGCTTCGATTCGACTGGTTGGTGACGCCATCGAAATGGAGGCAAACACCCCTGAGCGCGTCATGGCTATTGTCGACGTCTTACAGACGAAGCTTATTCGCCGCGGAGTTTCACTTAAGGCGCTTGATCTCAAGGATCGCGAGCCTAAGGCACAGGGCAAGATCTACCGCCTCGTTGCCCCTCTGCGCGAAGGTATCGAGCAGGATGTTGCGAAGAAGATCACAAAACTGATTCGCGACGAGGGTCCCAAGGGAGTGAAGGCGCAGATCCAAGGTGATGAAATCCGCGTTTCCTCCAAGTCACGCGATGATCTTCAGGCAGTGATCGCCCTTCTCAAGGGTCCTTCCGGCGAGAAGCTTGACGTGGCTCTTCAGTTCGTGAACTACCGATGAGCAACTGATTAACAAAAATGTGGGGCCGAGCGACATGCTCGGCCCCACAGTCATATTTATGTATTCGCGCGCGTCAGTAACCCGCAATCTGTTCGAGGCGTGCGATTCGCTGATCCATCGGCGGGTGCGTCGAGAAGAGATTACGGATCCCCCCTCCCCTGAAGGGATTGGCAATCATCATCGCCGAGACATTCTGCGTCTGCGGGGTGACCGCAAGGGGATACTGTGAGTTTCCACTCTCAAGCTTCTTCAATGCAGAAGCGAGCGCCAGCGGGTCTTGCGTCAGAAGAGCACCGTCTTCATCAGCATCAAATTCGCGCGTACGCGAGAGAGAAAACTGGATGAGTGTCGCAGCTAAAGGCGCAACCAAGGCAAGGACAAGCGAGCCAATCACTGCCAGTCCCCCGCCCTCACGATCACGACGATTGCCACCACCGAAAAACAACAGGAACTGGGCGATCGACGTCACCACCCCGGCCATTGCGGCCGCAACGGAGGAAGTCAGAATGTCACGGTTGTACACGTGCATGAGCTCATGGCCCAACACTCCGCGCAACTCACGTTCGTTCAGTAGCTGCAAGATCCCCTCTGTGCAGCACACTGCAGCATTCGCGGGGTTACGTCCCGTCGCAAAAGCATTGGGAGTCATGGTTGGCGCGACCCACAGCGTCGGCATCGGCTGCCCGGCCGTTTGAGAGAGCTCGCGGACAATGCGGTACATAGCCGGTTGTTGAGCTTCGGTAACCGGGTAGGCGTTCATCGAGCGCAGGGCCATGGTTGCCGAATTCCAATAGGACCATGCTGTCTGAACCAATCCGATTCCTGCGAAGATGAAAATCCACACCGAGCGACCAGTTCCATAGGCAATGCCTGAGCCGATGAGCAAGAGCAGGGCCCACATTCCCCCAAGGAGCAGTGCGGTCTTGAAACCGTTGTGATAGTGACGCGTGCACATAATCCTCCTTTGCGCGACTGATCCGTTAGATGCGGCTGGGGCCCGAGTAATCCTCGAAACGCTCGGGGGCAGAAGGAACTCCCATCTCCCCCATCTGACCAATGAGATCCTCGTGGACCTGATCCTTACCCAAAGACACATCGGTCATCGCGCGACGCGAGACAACCTTGATGCGTTCACGCCGGCCGCGGCCACCGGGAAGCTCACCGTACTTCTCGCCCAGCGCGGCCTCGTAAGCGTCAAGAAGCTCCCATCCCTCCCAGGTGGTGAACTCCACGCCACGCTCACGAAGCAGAGCAACCATGGCCTCGTGACCGACCTCAGAAGAAGTCGCGTGCAGGCGGCCCGCCTCCGCGTCCTCAACGAGGTGAGAAATGGTCTGCTGAGCATCCGACTTCGTCGAACCGATCAGGCCGACCGGGCCACGTCTAATCCAACCGGTCGCGTAAACGCCCTGAACCACCGGAGCATTGGGATCTTGTGTTGTATCCGAATCGATGACGCGTCCCTCGACGTTGGGGACAACGCCTGCACGCTTGTCGAAAGGCAGCCCCGGAACAGGCGAAGAATAGTATCCAATTGCGCGATAAACCGCCTGAACGGGCCAGGTCGTGATGACACCCGTTCCGCGTACGGAGCCATCTCCCGTGAGCTCGGTGCGCTCGGTGCGAATTGCGCTGACGTTTCCATCTTCATCGGCAAGAATCTCGACCGGCGACTGGAAAAGGTGAATGTGGATGCGGCGCGAAGCGGTGTGCGATTCGGGATCTTCCATCGCGTAGTTGGTCAAGGTCTTGACGACCTGACGCTGCTGGTTCGAGGCGTGCAGGGCTTCTTCAGAGCCCTCATCGAAGTCGAAATCGTCCTCGGAGACAATGATGTCGACATCGGGAACATGTCCCAATTCGCGCAGTTCCAGCGGAGTGAACTTTACCTGCGCGGGGCCGCGGCGACCAAAGACATGCACATCCGTAACCGGGTTTTCAGCCAAACCCTTGGCGACGTTCTCCGGGATCTCAGTGACCAGCATGTCCTCAACGTGCTTGGCCAAGACACGCGAAACATCCAAAGCAACATTTCCCACGCCCAAAACGGCAACAGACTTTGCTTCAAGAGGCCACGTACGGGGGTAATCCGGATGCCCGTCGTACCAGGAGACGAAATCGGCAGCGCCATAGGACTGCGGAAGATCAACACCCGGAATGTTCAGCGGAGCATCGCGATCAGCGCCCGTGGCAATGATGATCGCATCGTAGTGGGCGTGGAGGTCCTCGATGGTAATGTCACGACCCACCTCAACGTTGCCAAGCAGACGAATATCGCCGCGCTGAAGAATCTTGTAGAGGGCGACGATAATCTGCTTGATTCGAGGGTGGTCCGGGGCAACGCCGTAGCGCACCAAGCCGTAGGGGGCGGGGAGGCGTTCGAACAGATCGATATTCACATCCAAGCCGGACTTGGACAGAATGTCAGATGCATAAATGCCCGCAGGGCCTGCGCCGATAACGGCAACGTTGTAGGTGCTCACGCGTGATCCTCTTCTCCGGCTGCGCCCACGCGCAGCCCCTTATCCTGCTCCAATCCTACAATCACACGACCTCAGGAGCAGCCGAGAGGACTTAGGCGACGCGATCCACCATCAAGTGTGCAAAGGCAAAAAGCGCCTGCTTTGGTTCCCCCTCGGGAAGATCGGCAATACACTCCAATGCGCTTTCGCACCACTCATGAGCAAGCTCACGGGTCTGGGTGACAACCTGATGCTCACGCAGCCGCGCAACCACGCCGGCCAAGGCCTCGTCCGAGGACAAATCCCCACCCAGCATCGACAAGATCTTCTGGCCTTCGGGATCCAGATTGCCGTTGGACTGCGCGCGGCGAAGCAGCAGCACGGGAAGGGTATCCACACCCTCACGAAGATCCGTTCCCGGGGTCTTTCCCGATTGCCCTTCGGCGGGCCCAAGATCGATGACGTCATCCGCGATCTGGAAGGCGACGCCTAGGCGCTCTCCGAACTGCGTGAGCGCTTCGGTGGTCGCCTGATCCGCACCCGCGTGCATCGCGCCAAAGGCGGCAGCCGATGCCACCAAGGAACCAGTCTTATCGGCAAGAACCTGGATATAGAAAGTCAGCGGGTCATCGCCTTCTTCGGGACCGAAAGTCTCATTGAGCTGGCCCATGCACAGGCGCTCGAAAGTGACGGCGTGGTGGCGAACCGTTTCATCACCCAAAGTCGCGATCATCGCAGAGGCACGAGCGAAAAGAATATCGCCGGCCAAAATCGCGCGGTTATTCCCCCACAGGTGTTGAGCGGAGGGAACTCCGCGACGAGTCGGAGCAGAATCCATGACATCGTCGTGGTAGAGCGATGCCAAGTGCGTGAGTTCAATACCTGTCGCCGCAGTAAGAACCTCATCACTCAAGGCTCGCTCGGGATCACCGAATTGAGCTGCAACCAGCGTGAGCAAGGGACGCATGCGCTTACCACCGGCCTGAGCCAAGTGACTGGTAAGTTCAGTGACCAAGTCCCTGGAATCACTAACGGAACGTTGCAAACGGTCCTCAACGGCCTCGAGGCCCGGAAGAATTCGGGCCTCGAGATCAGGAACGTGTAAATCGATTACGGCGCTCACGGGAGAAGCACAACCACCTGATTGAGTAGAGACAGAACCGGACTCGGGAAGAGTCCAAGGGCAATCGTACCCACAGCACACACGGTGATCGCAACACCAGCGAAACCTTCAGAGCGAACGACCTCGACGTCCTCGTGCGGCTGCATGAAGAACATCACGCGAACCAGACGGAAGTAGAAGAAGGCCGTCACGGCAGAGCAGGCAAGAGCGAGTGCGACCAGCCAGACGTATCCAGCCGCGAAAGCATCCGAGAAGACGACGAACTTCGCAATGAAGCCACCCGTGAAGGGAATGCCCGCAAAGGAGAGCAGGAAGATCAGCATTGCCGAGGCCAAGCCGGGGTTGGTCTTTCCCAGTCCCGCCCAGCGGCGCAGATCCGTCACTTCGCCGCCGATATTTCCCTCGTCGTCACTTGAACGAACCAGGGTGATCACTCCGAAGGCTCCAACGGTCGCCACCGCGTAGGCCAAGACATAGAAGAGTACGTGACCAGCTGAGTAGCGCACCAGCGAGAGAATGCCCAAGAGGATGAAGCCCGCGTGAGCGATCGACGAGTAGGCAAGCATGCGCTTGACGTCCATTTGCACGAGGCCGGCGAAAGTTCCAACCAGCATGGTCAAGACAGCGACAACGATCATGATCGGAATCAAGCTCCACTGCAGGGGAGCTGCCACAACCTGGAAGAAACGAAGCATTGCGCCGAAGGCTGCGAGCTTAACCGCCGCGGCCATGAAGCCCGTCACGGGAGTTGGAGCACCGGTGTAAACATCGGGAGTCCACGCGTGGAAGGGAGCTGCGCCAACCTTGAAGAGCAAGCCGACCATCACCATGACAGTGCCCATCAGCAAGAGCACGTGCATTCCAGCCGTCTGCGGGGTCGGGGTAGCTGCATCGGAGATGATGAGCGAACCGGAGTAACCGTAGAGGAAAGCAGAACCCATGAGCATGAAGCCCGAGGAGAACGCACCAAGAATGAAGTACTTCAGCGCAGCTTCCTGCGAGAGCTGACGACGCCGACGCGCGGTTGCGGCCAGGATGTACAAAGGAAGAGACATCACTTCCAGAGCAACGAAGAGTGCAATATAGGAATTCGCTGCCGGGAAGATCATCATGCCGCCAGTTGAGAAAAGAACCAGCGCGAACATTTCAGAACGCTGGTAACCCTTCGCGTCCGAACGCTCCTCATCGGAAGAACCCGGGCGGTCCGAAGGCTGTCCGGCAAAGGCGCCGTCGCCGGCCTCGGAACGATCAGCAATGACGAGGACCGCGAAGAAGGCAATCAGGACAAGAATGCCTTGCGCGGCGATCGTCAAAGGATCGTCGATGTACTCCCCCAGTGACGAGGGTGTCACTGTGACCACTGCCCAGCGCATGACCAGGGCAACCGCCGAAGCAATGAGCGCAACAAGAGCGATTCCGATGACGCTCGAGCGGCGCGCACGCACCGGCACGAACGACTCAGCGAGAACCGCGAGGATACCGCCACCAAGGACGCACAGGATGGGTGCAAGTGCAGCCCAGGAAATCTCGGGGACCGTGAACGTCACGGCTGTTGCCACAGAATTCACTGTGCGCTCCCTTCACTCAAAATTGCACTTGCAGCGGTCATCAGCTGTTCGCCCTGCGTCGCAATCGGCGTCAGAGCGGAAACCAACGGCGCCGCCCAGATACCCAAGACGAGCATCGCAATGACCAACGGGGTCATAACGGTCTTCTCACGTCCATTCAGATCAGCAATCTGATCCTTTCCAGCTCGCGGCGGACCGGTGAAGACTCGCTGGTAAGGCATCAGCATGTACAGCGCGGCCAAAATCACGCCAAGCACTGCGAAGAGCGCGAGCATCGTCGAGACCTTCCAAGTTCCCATGAGGACCAAGTACTCGGGGACGAATCCGGACAGGCCGGGAAGCGCAACCGAAGCCAGACCCGAGAAGAGCCACAAGCCTGCGAGGACCGGGCTCACGCGCTGCATACCGCCGTACTCACGCATGTCCTGGGTGCCGCCTCGTGCGGAAAGCCAACCGGAAAGGAGGAACATCGCTGCGATCGACACACCGTGGGCGACCATGTAGACCATGGCGCCGGTCAGCGCGATCTGCGAGCCGATGAAGATACCGAGGACCATGAAACCGAAGTGCGAGACCGAGGTGTAGGACACCAGACGCATAATGTCGTTTTGTCCGATGGCAGCCAAGCCGCCCCACAGAATCGAGGCCACGGCGAAGCCGCAGATCCACCACTGCAGGCTGGCCGCTCCCAGCGGGAACAAACGCAAGCACAGAGTGATCATGCCGAAGGTTCCGACCTTGTCGAGAACGCCAACGAGGAGCACCGAGGTACCCGGGCGAGCATTCTGCGCAGTATCGGGAAGCCAGGTGTGAACCGGGACCATGGGGGCCTTAATCGCAAAGGCAATGAAGAAGGTCAGGAAGAGACCGACTTGAATGCCCGCGGGAAGGCTCACTGTCCCCGAAGCCAGCGTATCGATGCGGAAGAGGGTATCTCCGCGGCGAGCAGCCAGTGCCCAGATGGCGACGAGGCCACCGAGCATCACCAGACCACCGGCCAGAGAGAAGAGAAGGAACTTCATCGCAGCACGCTGACGTGCCTTCTTTTCACCGACTCCGTAACGACCAATCATGACGAAGAGAGGAACGAGCATTCCTTCGAAAGCCAAGTAGAAGAGCAGGACATCGGAAGCCGCAAAGATCAGCACCATGAAGGCCTCAAGAAGCAGAACCCATCCGAAATAAGCTCCAGCTTTTGCCTCGTCTTCATCATCGTTCCAACCGGCCAACACGACCAGGGGAACCAAGGCAACGGCAAGAAGAATCATAACCGCACCCAGTGCATTCACGGCCAGCGCCCAACTCAGGCCCATCTGGGGAATCCAAGAGTAGGCCTCGGAAAGCTGATAGGTGGAGGAAGACGACCAATCGAGGGCGCTGACAAATGCCACGATGGCCGCGGCAAGTTCACACACCGACAAGATCAGGGCGAAGGTACGTCCGGCGCGACGCAGGGCGGGGACCATCGCGAGCATCAAGGCACCCAGCGCGGGAAGCGCGACAAGAATCGACAGCCACGGAAGTGGCGCGCTGGTCATTTGAGAAATCTGCATAACTCTTACTTCCTCACAGCGTGAATGCCAAGACGGCGGCCAGGGCAAGGACTACCCCGCCAAGAATGTAGGAGGCATAGGTGCGCACGCGTCCGGATTGGGTAGCACCCACCGCACGTCCAGCACCCGTTGATGCCTTTTCCACCACGTGAACGATGCCGTCAATCGCCTTGTCATCGCCAAGAGTTGCGGCCTTAACCAGGGCAATACCCGGAGTCATGAAGAGTGCCTCATTCACCGAATCCTGATAGAGATCCTGGCGAGCAGCACGCGTGAGCGCATTACCCGCAGGAATTGCGGTGGGAACCTCACGACGTCCGTACATCATCCACGCAAGCCCAGCGCCCGCAAGCACCAGCAGCAAGGTGACGACCTGGATTGCGATCTCTGGGGCAACAGGATGAGCGTGCTCAACCTCGCCCAGCGAAGGCTGGAGCCACGTTGTGAAAGCGTTTCCGATTGAGAGCACTCCACCGATAGCGGCAGCCGCGATCGCCAGAATGATCATCGGGACGGTCATCAAAGGAGAGGATTCGTGCGGATGCACGCCCGAGCCTTCAGCTTCGGTGGTCCAACGAGCGGTGCCGTGGAAGGTCATGAAGAACAGCCGCGACATGTAGAAAGCGGTGATTCCAGCACCAACCATGGTGACGATGCCGAAGACCCAACCGGCCCAGACGGCCTCGTGGCCGGCAAAAGTGGTCGCACCGAAAGCGGCTTCGATGATCTTGTCCTTGGAGAAGAAGCCCGAGAAGGGCGGGACTCCCAAGATCGCCAGCCAGCCGAATGCGAAGGTAATCCACGTGACCTTCATGGCGGTGCGCAATGCGCCGAAGCGACGCATATTGACCTGATCGTTCATGCCGTGCATGACCGAACCCGCGCCAAGGAACATCAGGGCCTTGAAGAAGCCGTGGGTGAAGAGGTGGAAGATCGCGAAGGCCCAACCGATGGGGCCAAGACCTGCACCGAGCATCATGTAGCCGATCTGGCTCATGGTGGAGGCCGCGAGCACCTTCTTCATATCGTCCTTCGCGCAGCCGACGATCGCGCCGAAGAGCAGCGTGATCGCACCGACGATGACAACCGCGGTGGCCGCAATCGGTGACGCTTGGAAGATCGCACCCGAGCGAACGATGAGGTAGACACCGGCGGTGACCATCGTTGCCGCGTGGATGAGAGCGGACACGGGAGTCGGGCCAGCCATTGCATCGCCGAGCCACGCCTGCAGCGGGAACTGAGCGGACTTACCGCACGCACCCACCAGGAGGAAGAAACCAATGATGGTTGCTTGAAGCGGCGAGATCGAGACGACCATCGAGTTGACCTTCTCCATGTTGACGGTCGAGAAGTTCGCGACCATTGCCATCATGGCGATGAGCAGGCCCATATCGCCCACTCGGTTCATGACGAAGGCCTTCTTCGCGGCAACCGCATTGGCGGGAACGTGGTTCCAGAAGCCAATGAGCAGGTACGAGGCCAAGCCCACGCCTTCCCAGCCGACGAAGAGCCCCGCGTAGGAGTCCGCCAGAACCAGGATCAGCATTGCGGCGATGAAGAGGTTGAGGTAGGCGAAGAAACGACGACGATCAGTATCGTGCTCCATGTACGCGATCGCGTAGACGTGGATGAGAGACCCAACGAAGGTGACCAGCATGACGAAGGTCATCGACAGTGGGTCGAGCATCAATCCGAAGTCAACGGAGAAGTCTCCCGCGGGAATCCACGAGAACAGAGGAAGCGCGATTCGCTGTCCTTGGGCAGGAAGGGAGAGCATTGTGGCAATAACCGCCACGCCCACCGCGAAGGCGGCCCATGATGCCAAGGTTGCCAGCAGGTGACCCCAGCGATCGCTGCGGCGTCCCAACACTAGAAGAAGCGCACTGGATGCAGCTGGAATTGCGATCATCAGCCAAGCCCAGGAGAAGACTCCCGTAGCCTCGACTGGAGCTGCGGCTTGGGCCGCAGCATTCAGCAGTGTAAAGGTCATTCCGGCTTACTCCTCAGTTCTTCAGAAGATCGAGGTCGTCAACGTTGGTGGTAACGCGTGACTTGAAGATGGACACAACGATTGCCAGTCCGACCACGACTTCAGCCGCAGCAACAACCATGACGAAGAAGGCCATGATTTCTCCACTGACGTTTCCGTGGATTCGCGCGAAGGTCACGAAGGCAAGATTGGCGGAGTTGAGCATGAGCTCGACTCCCATCAAGGAGATCACTGCGCTGCGACGGACCAGAACAATCGCTGCACCGATCGCAAAGAGGATCCCCGAGAGCACGAGGTAGGCTGCAAGGCTCATTCTTCTTCCTTCCCTTCTTCACTGTTATCGCTGGCAAGGGGCTGGTTCAAGCCGCTCGGGGCGGGCGCACCGGGCATACCCCAAGCCTGCGAACGCTGACGAGTCTGCGGGTGTGTGGGATCGAAGATCGTGTCCTCAAGAGCACCGCTCTTGGCAAGTGCCAAGGACTGCGCGACCTCGGGTTCGACCTGTCCAACGACACGCTCCAGACCGCGCACGCGCAGCACCCTGGGGACCGAGGCCTCGACCGGGCCGTGCGTCTCGCCGGAGATTGCAGGAACGTCAACCGCGTTGGAGTGCGCGTAAACACCGGGGGCGGGAAGCTGACCAATCCTGCGTCCCGAGGCCTTAAAGGCGCGCATCTTCGCTTCTGCGGTTGCACGCTGGGTGAGGACCGGGCCGAGCTGATCGGAGTGAGTGAGCAGCATGGCGCCGATAGCCGCGGTGATGAGCAAGATTCCCGCAAGTTCCATTGAGAACCAGTAGCGCGAGAACAGCGTTGCTGCAAGGTCGGTGATCGGAGCATTCGAGTAGGGCTCTGAACTCAAGGAATTAGAGGAACCTGTTGCTCGCGAGCGGGCAACAGCTCCAATAACGACAGCTGCCAAGCCCAGAGCGATGAGCACCGAAGTGATGATGCGTCCGCGCGATTGCTGCGCATAATTGTCGGATGCTCCCAGACCGATCATCATGATGACGAAGAGGAAGAGAACCATGATCGCGCCGGTGTAAACGACAACCTGGACAGTTCCCAAGAAGGCTGCTCCGTGCATGAGGTAGAGGATGGCCAACCCGAGCATGACGCCGACCATGCAAATCGCACAGTGGACGGCTTTCTTGAAGAAGAGCACGCCCAGGGCGCAGGCAATCATGAACACTGCCACGCAGCCAAAGAGGATCGCCTCCCCTGTTGATGCCATTTCGGGCCAATTCATGAGGGTCATGACTGACGTGCCTCCTCGTAGACGGGACGTGCAGTAGCAAGGGAAGGATCTTCGGGGCGATGCTCGCGCACCCAGTCGATCTGCGCCTGCGTGGGGCCGTGGACTTCGCCTCGGTAATAGTCACCGTCGGAGAGTCCTTCGACCTGCGGGTGAGGAGGTTGCAGCATTCCCTCGGAGAGGGGAACCAGGAGCTGTTCCTTCTCGTAGATATCGTCTGCGCGAGTGTATTCGGCCAGTTCGAAGTCGTGACCCATCGTCAGTGCACGAGTCGGGCAGGCCTCGATGCAGTAACCGCAGAAAATGCAACGTAGGTAGTTGATCTGGTAGACGCGACCGTAGCGTTCCCCGGGGCTGTACTGTTCCTCGGGAGTGTTGGATGCGGCCTCGACGTAGATCGCATCCGCGGGGCACGCCCACGCACACAATTCGCAACCGACGCACTTTTCGAGGCCGTCGGCGTAGCGATTGAGCTGGTGCCGACCGTGGAAACGCGGTTCAACGAAGGGCCCCTCAAAGGGGTACTGCTCGGTAACGGTCGGGCGGAAGAAGGAGGACAGGGTCACTCCGTACCCGGCGAAGGGTGCGAAGAACTGACCGATCGGTCCCTTGGGATCCTGCTCGTAGCGCAGGTTCTCGCTTTGGTTCTGCTCAGTCATTCGTCTCCTCCATTACTGCGTTGACCACGCGGGAAGCGCGCGGCGAGGGCGGGAGCTTTTGTCCGGGAAGCGGAGGTACCGGGAAGCCGTCGGCCATCGGATCGAAGTTCTCGAGGCGTGCGCGCGCTTCTTCTTCCTTCGCTGCTTCCTTACGGGCATCAGCCGAATCTGCGAACCACATGATGATCAGCGCGACAACGAAGATGCCGGCGACCGCGCCGATGAGCTGAGGCAGGGTGAGGGACACCCACTGCGTCACGGCGCGAATGACAGCGACCATGACGAGCCACGCCAAGGAAATCGGGATGAGGCGCTTCCAGCCCAGCTGCATGAACTGGTCGTAGCGGAAACGCAGAAGGGTGCTTCGTGTCCAGATCATGAGGATCATGAAGAACCACATCTTGAGGAAGAACCACAGCATGCCGAACCAGCCGCTATTGAGGAACTCGATGTGCGACAGCGGCCACGGGGCGTGCCATCCGCCGAAGAACATGGTCGTTGCCACCGCTGAAACGTTGAACATGTTGACGTATTCAGACAGGTAGAACCAACCGAACTTCATCGAGGAGTACTCGGTCATGTGACCGGCGACCAATTCGCCTTCAGCTTCGGGGAGGTCGAAGGGAAGACGGTTCACTTCGCCGACCATCGAGATCAGGTAGATGACGAAGGCCGGTGCCAAGGGCAGGAACCACCAGGTTTGCGCCTGAGATGCGACGATCTGCGAGGTCGACATCGAGCCGGCCATGAGGAAGACCGCAACCAAGGACATTCCCATTGACAGTTCGTAGGAGATCACCTGCGCCGAGGAACGCACCGCACCGTAGAGCGGAAGCGTTGAGGACGCGGACCAACCACCCAGAACGATGCCGTACAATCCCAGCGAAGAAATCGCAAGGATATACAGGGCAGCGACCGGCATATCTGCCAGCTGCAGGGGCGTTGAGTGGCCGAAAATCGAAACATTCGGACCCATCGGGATGACGGCGAAGATGCTGAAGGCCGCGAATGCGGAGACCGAAGGCGCAAGCAGGTAGATGAACTTCTCGGACTTGCGCGTCCACATGTCTTCCTTGAAGAGCAGCTTCACGGCGTCGGCAATTGCTTGGAACAAGCCGAAGGGACCGGCGACATTCGGGCCGGGACGAGTCTGCATGCGTCCGATCGTTCGACGTTCAACCCACAGTGCGAGCAGAACGTTGAGGATCAGGAAAACAATGATGAAAACGGCCTTGAGGACTGTTAACCACCAGGTTTCCTGCGAGAAGTCCGCGGGAGAATAGTTGGGAACTTCCATGGGGATCATGTTCATCGGGCCACCTCCCCCTTTGCGCTCAGGGTGACAGAAGAACCGAAGTTCCCCAGTGATTCGTGGACGAGGGAGCCTTGGGAGCACTCGGGCACCCAGACGACTCCTTCCGGAAGATCAGCAAATTGCAGGGGAAGCGTCACGCTTCCGCGCGGGCTGCTCAGCGTGAGCAGTTCCCCTTCGTCGAGGCCGAGGCCCGCTACCGTCGCGCGCGCCGCGAAGATGACGGGGCGACGTGCGCTTCCAGCCAGCATGTGTGCGCCATCTTGCAAGCGACCGGCATCGAGCATCGGCTTATGGGTGGCGAGGAGTGCCTGTCCCTCTGCGAGTTCAAGTAGCGGTGAGGCTTGAGCCGGAACGAATTCTTCGCGCTCACCCGTCCAGTTCATAAGCGGGTTGACCTGGTCGTAAAGGCTCACCAGATCGGAAAGACCAAGATCAGCGCCGAATTCGCGAGCAAGAGCATCGAAAACAAGGCGGTCGGTCTGTGCACGAGAAGCGATTGCCTGACCGAAGGGACGCAGGCGTCCTTCCCAGTTGATGAAAGTACCGTTCTTTTCAAGCGGCGGAGCGACCGGCAAGATCACATCTGCACGATCAGTTACCTCACTGCGGCGAACTTCAAGGCTGACAAGGAAGTCGACTCGGTCGAGGGCATCGCGCGCAGCGGCCGGATCGTCGAAATCGCGCAGGTCAACGCCACCGACGACGAGGGCCTTGACGCGGCCCTCAGTTGCAGCTTCCAGCATCTGCGAAGCGTCGAGTCCGCGCGTTGCGGGGATTTCGCCCCACGCAAGGCTCTCACGCGCATCTGCGCCAGGCACCGGACGACCAAAGGGCAGGAGTCCGGGAAGAAGACCGGCCTCGAGGCCACCGCGTTCACCCGCACGACGAGGCACCCACTGGATGCGTGCCTTGCAGCGCTGGGCAAGACGAACAACTTCACTGAGCAGACCCGGGGTGCGGCTGGCGCGCTCGCCGACCAGGATCACTCCCCCGTCAAGACGCGAGGCGAGATCGGCGAACTCACCACCTTCACGGATCTCAGCAGCAACCTCGACCTCGGTACCCGGAGCGCAACGGAGCAACTCTCCAGAAAGCTTGGCGAGGCCTCGGGAAGTCATGGGGGCCAAAGAAGCAACGCGGAGCTTGCCCTTGCGGGTAGCCTTACGCATCCGCAGGAAGAGCGCGCCGCACTCATCCTCGGGCTCGAGTCCAACCAGGAGGACCTGGCCGGCACTCTCAAGCTGCGAGTAAGTAACGCCCAAACCGCTGCCTGCCACGTGGGAAGCAAGGAATGAACGTTCTTCTTCACTGTGGCTACGCGAACGCATATCGATGGAATCGGATCCCACGACGGTGCGCGCGAACTTCGACCACGCCCAAGCATCTTCAAAGCTCAGGCGGCCACCGGGAAGGAAACCAACCTGATCACCGGAAAGGCCGGCAAGTGCGCGGTGGACACGGTCCAAGGCATCCGACCACGAGGTCGGGACAAGCTGACCGTTCTCGCGAACGAAAGGAGTATTGAGACGCTCAACGCCCGACCACCTGAAGGCAAAACGATCCTTGTCGGTGATCCACTCTTCGTTAACCTCGGGATCATTTCCAGCGAGGCGTCGCAGAACTTCACCGCGGCGAATATCCACGCGGATCGCACTACCGGAAGCATCGTGCTCGGTCACCGAAGCGGTCGAAACCAAGTCGAAGGGGCGTGCACGGAAGCGGTAATCATTTGAGGTCAGAGCGCCAACCGGGCAGATCTGAATGATGTTGCCCGAGAAGTATGAGGCGAATGCGCGGCCCGAAACATCACGATCGTTGGGGGCAAGATCACCCTCATTGAGGGAGCCAATAATGCCTTCCTGACCGTAAGGACCCGAAATTCCTGCCTGAACGTTGTCCTTTTCCTGCGGATTGAAGTAATCCAAGACCGCGGTATCGAAGGAGCCGACCTGCTCACCCATGAAGTGGTGGTGTTCGGTCGGCGCGGTGCCACCGCCTCGTCCCTGAAGGTCCAGGAACACGTCGCCCGCAATTTCCTTACCGAAGCGCACGCAGCGCTGGCACAGGATGCAGCGCTCACGGTCCAGCAGAATCTGCGAGGTGAGCTTCAAGGGCTTGCGATACGTGCGCTTTGCATCGATAAAGCGCGAGCTCTCGCGGCCTTCGCTCATTGCTTGGTTCTGCAGGGGGCATTCGCCACCCTTGTCACAAATTGGGCAATCCAGCGGGTGGTTGATGAGCAGGAATTCCATCACGCCTTCCTGGGCGCGACGGGCAACCTCGGAGGTGCGCTGGGTCTTCACCACCATGCCGGGGGTGACAGTCTGAGCACATGAAGGCTGAGGCTTGGGCATGAAACGCAGCTCGCCGGTATTGCGATCGGGCATTCCGACCTCAACCAAGCACTGACGGCATGCGGCGACGGGCTCAAGCAGCGGGTGATCACAGAATCGCGGGATGCGGATTCCGGCCTTCTCGGCCGCGCGGATCACCAGGGTGCCTGCGGGAACGTCCAATTCGACGTCGTCGATTGTGACCTTCACTAGGTTCTCGCTCATCGAACTCCTCCCTTGGCAAAGTTGCTCGAGGCCTCGTAGGGGAACAATTCGCGCGCGGGCGTGGTCAGCCCGGCCTCGAATTCTTCGCGGAACTTCTTAATTCCCGACATGA
>CAUTOM010000030.1:0-20196 GCA_963540435.1 uncultured Actinomyces sp. | reverse complement strand
CCAGGGTAAAGATCGCAGTGTTCTTCATCGCGTTCCAAAAACGCGGGTCAGACCAAGAGCCACCATCTCCAGGGTGGATTCCCAAGATGATTGCCGCACCGATCAAGGTGACGATCAACAGTATGCGCCCTGAGTTGAGGTCGCGTTCGCGCACCGCCTTGATGGCCACATACACTCCGCACAGCAAGCACAGCAGTCGGACAAGCCACATCGAAGTGACGTCCCAGACCAGGCCGGTACCGCCGAGCATGTGGGTGTAGTTTTCCAACCCGATCCATTCGCGGGTGCTGCCCAGCAGGTCCCACTTGAAGAAGGACATGAGGACAGCTTGGACGACCGGGAAGAGGATAAAGACCCCGTAGAAAATCAGGAAGGGAAGCGTGAAGGCAAAGTTCACGGCCCATCTGCGTAGGACACGAGGTTTAGGCATTGTGATCACCTTCGAAAGCCGTTGACACGGCACTGCGATCGTCGGTGCCGACCACCGCGCTGGCCTCGACAATCGTGCGAGGCCGAATCTGTCCGCTCTGCTGAGCGGAGCTGGTGACGAAGCCACGAATCACATCCAGCGGGAGCTTCGGAGTGCGGTTTTCATCGGCGAGGCCATTGGTTTCCTGACGGGTATCCGTCAGTTGCGTGTAGCAGAATCCCGCAAGGATCGGGGAGGCTTCGAGGGCCTCGAAAAGACCACTCACGCGGTCTTCGTAGGCCTGGGCGTTGGGCACAACCGCGTAGCCCCATGCGTCTTCCGCGTCCAGAGGCAATGAGATTCCACCGAACTCCGTGACCATAACGGGGCGATCATCGTCCCACGGCTGCCCCAGAAGGATCTTGCGTCCCTGTGGGCCGACTCCGTTAACCAGCTCTGCAATCGATTCACGGTCGGCGTAGTTGACTCGGAGTTGCTCGCCGTAAACCCCGTAGTCGTGGGTTGTCACAATCGGAGTTTCGAGCTGCTCCCACCCGTCGTTGGCGATGACTGGGCGAGTTCCGTCAAGCGCATCGGTCAGGGCGACAACCGAGCGGACGAAAGCCTGCTGGCGCGCTGAGGTGACGATGAGGTCTACCCCCCAACTTTCGTTGAAGGGCACCCACACGATGACGCTGGGGTGGTTACGGTCGCGCAGAACCAGGTCGCGCCATTCCTGCGTGGTGACGCTGACCGCTCGGTCGCTGAAAGCGTAGGCCGAGGCGGATTCTCCCCACACCATCAAACCCATGCGATCGGCCCACGTCAGGCTTCGTCGATCGGCGCTGCGTTCGTGGATTCGCACGAAATTGAAGCCCATATCTCGGGCAAGTTCCAGGTCCTCTTTCAGTGCCTCGGCGCTGGGCGCAGTGAAGTAGGAGCTCGGCCAGTAACCCTGGTCGAGAACGCCGCGCAGGTAGGTGGGCTGGTGGTTGATCTCGAGGTAGCGGTGCGAAAGGTGCACGTCGCGGATTCCCACGTAAGAGACGACCTCGTCTTCACCCACACAGATGCGCGCGTTGATGAGGTTAGGGTGGGCGGGCGACCACAGTAGCCGGCCCCATTCCTGACGGTTTGCCAATGCGGGGATCTGTGCGACGAGGCGGAGCTGGCCTGAGTGCGCACGGACCATTGTCGCCGCCAAGGTTTCGCCCGCAAGGTCAAGGGTGAGGCTTGCCTCGATTGCCTCGTGAATGCCAGTGTTGAGGGGGAGGCCAGCGCACTCCACATCGCAGGTTACTTGGGCTTCTTCGATGTCCCACGACCAGGTCAATGAGCGGACGTAGTTTTCAGGCACGACTTCCATCCACACATCGCGCCAGATCCCGACGACGCAGTGGTACCAGATACCGTGGGGATGTTCTTGCCAGTCTTGCTTACCGCGAGGCTGATCGACCGCGTCAAGGCGATCGTGTGCCCGCACAACGATTTCAAAACCAGCATCAAGGTAGTCACTGGGGTCGATCTCGACGGCGAAGGGGGTGTATCCGCCTTCGTGATGGACGAGGTGAAGCCCGTTGACCCACACGTCGCTCGCGAAATCGACGGCTTCAAAGTGAATGAGGAGATGAGGATGGGGTCCTGCATCGCCTAGCCCCGCATCCCTGATCTCTTCAGAAGTAATCTGCCTGCGATACCAGACAACATCGGAGCGTTCTCCACTCCATTGACTACTGGGGCTTCCGGGCGGGAAAGGAACGCAGATTGTGTGCGAGAAGTGGGCGCCGGGGAGGTGCCATCCCAAGGTAAGACCCTCATCGGTAGGATCCGTTGCGAATTCCCATTGGCCGCCTAGGTTCAACCATGATTCACGGCAAAGATCGGGGCGAGGATAGTGCGCGTCGCTCCATGCTTCAAAAGTGTCTACGTTGACCTTCATAGGATTATCATGCAGGATTTTCCAGAAAATTGCAACGTAGCAAATTATCGCAATCTCTCCAGCAGTTTCTCTGATTTTTCAGTAGACTAAAGCTCAGGATCCCCGATAATGCCACATCCTGCCGCGACTTTAACGGAGACGGACATGAAAGCTTCACGGCCTAATATGCGCGATGTTGCGCAACTTGCCGGCGTCTCACAGCGCACCGTTTCAAACGTAGTAAATAACTTTCCGCACATCTCCCCTGCTACGCGGAAGGCAGTTGAGGATGCAATCCGTCAACTGGGTTACCGGCCAAACATTGCTGCGCAACGCCTTCGTCAAGGTCAAACACACACCTTAGCGCTCGCAATCCCCAACCTTGCGTGGCCCTACTTCGGAGAACTTGCGCACCTGATCCAAGAAGAGGCGCGGCGCAGCGGATACTCGATCATGGTTGTCGAGACTGCCGGTTCGCGCGAACATGAAGTCTCGGTCCTGCGCGACTTCCGCACCAACCTTATCGATGGGCTCATCCTCTCCCCCATCGAACTCGACCTCGAAGGTCTCAACCAGCTCGAATTGGATGCGCCGCTGGTACTGCTCGGCGAGAGGATCCAGGATGCGGGTATCCCGCACTTTTCGATGGATAACGTCTCCGCGGCCTCGGAAATGATTCATCATCTCTACGACCAGGGAGCGCGCAGTTTCCTGGTTCTGGGATCGACGCACACGCAGGCAACCTCCAGTGCGGGCGCACTTCGCCAACGCGGGATCGAGAAGGCGCTGGCCGAACTCGGATTGGACTCGTGGGCATGGCGCAGCGTCGAAGTTTCCCCGTGGACCGCTGGTGGCGCGCAAAAAGCGCTCTCTCAGTGGTTGGAGTCCAACAACCTCCCCGATGCGATCTTCACGATGAACGACCTCCTTGGGATTGGCGCACTGCGCGCGCTTGCCGAAGCGAATGTGCGCGTACCCGAGGACGTGCTGGTCTCCACGTGGGACGATACGGTGCTTTCGCGCTTCTCAACGCCGACGCTGACCACAATCACGCCCGATACTCATGCGATCGCTCGCGAGGCCGTCCAGGGGCTGATTGCGCTTATTGAGGGACGCGGGGGCGCAGGTGGCAAACAGGCCCCCACATCACGTGAAGAGCAGAGCAATGAGGAAAGCAAGGCCTCGTCAGTCGATCTCCCACAGGCGGTGGCAGACGTAACGGTCTCACATACGCTTTCGATCCGCCGCTCAACCCTTCGAGCTTAAGCGCGTAAGCTCCTTCATTCCTGTTTTAGCTCGCACACCTGCGGCCTCAGAACAGCAATAGGACAGGAATAAGTGAGCTAAAGCAGGAATAAGAAGGAGGGAGGGGAAGAACGGCAGGCGACCACCGCGCGCACATACACGTGTGGGCAGACCCGAAGGCCTGCCCACACGAGAAAACCGCGAAAGAACACTCAGAGGTTCAGCTGGATCTTTCGACCAGGAACGGCCTCGATCAGCTCGCGAGTGTAATCCTGAACTGGGTGATCAAAGAGTGCATCGGTCGTGTTTGCCTCGACCAGGCGTCCCTTCTCCATAACCACAACATCGTCTGCGATCTGGCGGACAACGGCCAGGTCGTGAGTGATGAACAGGTAAGACAATCCAAGCTCAGCCTGCAGATCGTTGAGCAGGTGCAGAATCTGGTTCTGAACCAGCACGTCCAGTGCGGAAACGGCCTCGTCAAGGACGATTACCTCGGGGTTGAGCGCAAGAGCACGCGCAACCGCGACGCGCTGACGCTGACCACCGGAGAGCTCATTCGGGTAACGACGCATGGCGCTACGCGGCAGGGCAACCAAGTCAAGCAGCTCGGCAACGCGCTCTTCACGCAGCTTCTTCGGGTTGAACTCGGAGTGTCCTTCAAGAGCGGCGACTGCCCACGGCTCGGGCTCACGGCCCGCAGCCTTGGCGCGCTCAACTTCCTGCTGAGCGTAGGCCTTAACGCGCTCTTCACGCAGCTTCTTATCGGACTCAGAGTGCCATTCAAGAGCGGCAACTGCCCACGGCTCAGGGTCACGGCCCGCAGCCTTGGCGCGCTCAACTTCCTGCTGAGCGTAAGCCTTCGTACCGTAGCTGTGGATGCGCAGCGGCTCTTCGATGATTCGGTAGATCGAATACATCGGGTCGAGCGAACCGTAGGGGTTCTGGAACACGGCCTGGAGGCGACGACGCAGCGCGAAAAGCTGTGCCTCGCTGTACTCCGAGGTGTCCTCGCCGTCAAAGAAGATCTTCCCCGAGGTCGGCTCTAGCAGGTGGAGGATCATATTCGCGGCAGTTGACTTACCAGAACCGGATTCACCCACGACCGCCAGAGTCTTTCCACGGCGCAGCGTGAAGGAGACATCGTCGACCGCGAGAAGCTTCGAGGCGTCGCCCTTCGCACCGCGGATGTGGAACTCCTTGGTGAGGTGCTCGACGCGAATCATTTCCTCGCTCGAGGCGTTCTTCGCCGAGCCGGTGAACTCTTCTTCCGTGTGCGTGATGCCGCGCGCGTGAGCGGATTCGATACGTGCCGAGGCCAAGGACGGAGCCGCGGACACGAGGCGCTTCGTGTAGGGGTGCTGCGGGTGCTGGAGGATCTCCAAGGCAGGACCGGATTCCACGATGCGACCACGGTGCATGACGACCAGTTGTTCGGCGCGCTCAGCGGCCAGACCCAAGTCGTGGGTAATGAACAGCACCGCCGTGCCCATTTCCTTGGTCAGCGTCTCGAGGTGATCGAGAATGCGACGCTGAACAGTCACGTCCAGTGCCGAGGTGGGCTCGTCAGCAATGAGCAGCTTCGGACGAGAAGCAAGACCGATAGCGATCAACACGCGCTGACGCATACCGCCCGAGAACTCGTGCGGGTACTGCTTTGCGCGGCGCTCTCCGTCGGGAAGGCCTGCCTGCTCGAGGAGCTCGGTCACTCGCTCCCCTGCCTCGGAGCGGGGAACAATATTGTTCGCCAGCAGAGCTTCCTTCACCTGCGTACCAATGCGAAGAACGGGGTTCAGGTTACTCATCGGATCCTGGGGAACCAAGCCGATGCCAGATCCACGCAGGTCGATCCATTCCTTGGAGCTCATCTTGGTGAGCTCCTTACCGTCAAACTCGATGGAGCCGCCGGTGACCTTACCGGTACCCGGAAGCAGGCCAATAACGGCAGCGGCAGTGGTCGACTTACCTGAACCGGACTCGCCGACGATTGCGACAGTCTGGCCAGGGTAAATGGTCAGGTTAGCTCCGCGAACGGCGGGAACGACACCGGTCGAGGTCGTGAAGGTGACCTCCAGGTCGGTGATCTTGAGCAAAGGGTTGGCGTCGTCCGGGTGGACTTCAGCCTTCTCGGCGCCTTCGAGGATGACCTCGGTGACAGTCTCTTCGAATTGTTCTTCGTTCACTTCTTCGCCTTCGGGTCAAGGGCTTCGCGAACGGCGTCACCCATCGTGATGAAGCTAAGCACGGTCAAGGCCAGTGCCATAGCGGGGTAGAAGAGAACCATCGGTGCCTGCCTCAGGTTATCCTTCGCCTGCGAGATGTCAGCACCCCAAGACACCACCGTCGGAGGAAGACCAATACCCATGAAGGACAGCGAGGCCTCGGCGACGATGAAGGAACCCAGAGCAACCGTCGCGTAGACGATAATCGGTGCCATGGAGTTTGGGATGATGTGGGAGAGCAGGATGCGCCAACGCGATGCACCGGTTGCCTTCGCGGCCGTCACGAATTCTTCGTTCTTGGCGCTCATGACCGAACCGCGCGTGATGCGTGCAATCTGAGTCCAGCCGAACATCGACAAGACCAAGATGACCATCCAGATGTTGCGGTGCTGCTTGAACATCTGCATGAAGACGATTGCTGCAAGCAGCAGGGGAACTGCGAAGAAGATGTCGGTGACACGTGAGATCACGGCGTCGATCCAGCCGCCGAGGAAGCCGGCGAGGGAACCAAGAGTTGCACCGATCAAGACGACGCAGATTGTCGTCAGGACACCGACGGAAACCGAGGCGCGTGCGCCGTAGATGACGCGGGCGTAAATATCGCAACCTTGGAAGGTGTAGCCGAAGGGGTGTCCGGCCTCGGGCTTGCCCAGAGAGTGCGAGAGTTCGCAGTAGTCGGGCTTAACACTCGTGAAAAGCTGTGGGAACGCAGAGATCAAAACGGCAATAACGATAATGACCGCTGCAATCCAGAACAGGGGACGCTTGCGCAGATTCTTCCACGCTTCACCCCACATTGAGGCGGGCGCGGACTCGTCGGCGACGGCGTCAACTGCGCCCAAACCGGTCTCATCAATATCCGAGACGTAGTGCTCCTGACCGGCGCGAGTACGCGAAATAGCTTGCGAAGGGATGAAATCACTCATAGCGAATCCTCGGATCAAGAACGGCGTACAGCAGGTCAACAAGGAGGTTTGCGGTGATGTAAACCATGACCAGGACTGTCGTGAAGGAGACAACGGTAGCGGGCTCACCGCGGACGATGGACTGCCACAAGGTACCGCCAACACCGTTGATGTTGAAGATACCTTCGGTGATGATCGCGCCACCCATGAGGCCACCCAAGTCGCCACCGAGGAAGGTTGCAACGGGGATTAGCGAGTTACGCAGAATGTGGCGCGTCATCACGGTGCCTTCTTTCAGGCCCTTGGCGCGAGCGGTACGCACGTAGTCGGCAGAGACGTTTTCGGACACCGATTGGCGCGTGAGTCGGATGACGTATGCAAGAGAGGTTGCGCCTAGCACAATTGCAGGCATCGTCAACGATTTGAATGAAACAGTACTTGCCGTTGGCGGGAAGATGCCCCACTTGATACCAAGGAAGAACTGCATGAGGAAGCCGATAACGAAGGTCGGAACAGAAATGACGACCAGAGAGAGCACCAGGACCGTAGAGTCGAAGATACCGCCGCGACGCACACCTGCGATAACACCGAAGAGAATACCGAGAATGGCCTCGATCAAGAGGGCGTAGATGGCCAGTCGGATGGTGATCGGGAATGCGGTGGCCAGCACCTCGGTCACCGGTCGCCCGGAGAAGGTCTTTCCGAAGTCAAGGGTGAAGATGCCCTTGAGGTAGAGCAGGTACTGCAGCCAGAAAGGCTTATCGAGGTTGTACTCTTCGCGAATTCGAGCTGCCGCAGCCTCGGTCAAGCCCTTATCGCCACCGAGGGCCGCGACGGGATCACCTGGCATCAGGTAGACCATCGCAAAGATCAGGAACGTTGCTCCAAAGAAGACCGGAATGGTCTGCAGGAGACGTCGTCCGATGTATCGCAGCATGGACAGGTCCTTTTAATACATGCGTTTACGAATGGTTTTCGCAAACTCGTCGGGGTTCATCAAGATGAACGGGATTTCGCATGGGTCGCACACTCTACAAG
Organism: uncultured Actinomyces sp.; assembly: GCA_963540435.1. Lineage (GTDB taxonomy): Bacteria > Actinomycetota > Actinomycetes > Actinomycetales > Actinomycetaceae > Pauljensenia. The sequence continues at coordinate 12,459 of CAUTOM010000030.1, read as the reverse complement.
CCTGAGGCCGAAAGCAGGTACACGACACTACTCATGCGTACTACTGATCATAGTAATGCAAAGAAGTGGTAAATGGTCAATCGTGTGTCTTTAATTACGCGCACAGGGTTTCATTCCTTGACACGTCACGAACAACTGTGGGGTGGAAGCCTCATGACCTCCACCCCACAGTTTTTCCGCCTATGTTCAGCGGGGAAGAACTATGTTCAGTTCTTGGTGATCGCGAAGTAGTTCACGGTCGAGTTCCAGGTGAACTGAACGTTGCTCACCTTGGTGGACCATGCACCGTTGGTGTTCGAGTACCAGGTCGGGATGACCGGCATGTCCTCAAAGAGCAGCTCTTGGGCCTTGTATTGAAGCTCGAGTGCCTCGGTGCCCGAAGCAGACAGCGAGTCGCTCAGGTACTGGTCGAACTGTTCGTTCTTCCAACCGGAGTAGTTGGAGGAAGCGTTCGAGGAGTAGGTCGGGAACAGGAAGTTGTAGAGCGAGGGGTAGTCGCCCTGCCAGCCCTGACGGAAGCCGCCCTTAGTGGTGCCAGCCTTCATGTCGCCCAGGAGGGACTTGAAGTCTGCGTAGGCATCGCCTTCAGCCTCAATACCCAAGGTGTTCTTGATGGAGTTGCAGGTCGCGTCAACCCACTGCTGGTGTCCACCATCAGAGTTGTAGGCGATCTGCAGCTTGCCGCTCCACGGGGAGATGGCATTGGCCTGCGCCCACAGTTCCTTAGCCTTCTCGGGGTTGTAGTTCAGAACCTCGGAACCCTTCAGGCCTTCCTTGAATCCATCAATTGCAGGAGAGGTGAAGTCCTTAGCAGCGGTACGGGTACCGGCGAAGACCGTCTTGATGATCGAATCACGGTCGATCGACATCGAGATAGCCTTGCGACGCAGCTTGCCTTCTTCACCGGAGAAGTGCTCCAAGCGATTGGGGATGGTGACGTACTGAATGATGGCCGCGGGTTGGTTGACCGTACGTCCGGACAGTTCCTGCTGGTAGCTGGAGAAGACCGAGGTCGGGACGCCATCGAGCACGTCGAGGTCGTTGGAGCTCAGGTCAGCGTAAGCAGCATCGAGGGACTGGTAGAAGATAATGCGGAGGCCGCCATTCTTCGCGGTACGAGGACCGGAGTAGTTGGGGTTCACGGCCAGATCGATCTGCTTGGAGTGCTGCCAAGCATTCTCACCGTTGGGCATGTAGGGGCCGTTACCCACGGGGTGCTCGCCACCGTTCTTGGGGTCTGCCAGCGTCGAATCGGGAAGCGGCGAGTAGGCGGTGTAGCCCAGGCGCTTGATGAAGTCCGATTCGGGGCCCTTCAGCTTGACGACGAAGGTGTAGTCATCGAGGATCTCGAGGCCGCCTTCCATGTCGCCGGAGCCATCATCGTCGGTGCCGATAACGCTAGCGAAGAAGCTTGCAGAGCCCAGGTTTTCCTTCGTGGCCATCTTCCACGCCTCGACGAAGTTCTTTGCCAGAACGGGGGTGCCGTCGGAGAACTTACCATCGGCGCGGAGCTTAATGGTCCACTCGGTGTTGTCAGCGTTGGGAGTAATGGACTCCGCAGCGTCCAGCTGAGTCGAGCCGTCAGCCGCGTAGTAAGCGGGGGACGAGAAGATGCTGGAGACGATGCGGCCACCACCTGTTTCGTTGGTGTTCGCGGGGATCAGCGGGTTCTGGGGCTCGGAACCATTAACGGTAACGATATTGTCCGAAGAACCACTAGCCGACCCACCATTGGAGCCGGTGCTGCCAGAAGAGCAGGCGGTCAGTGTCAGACCAAGGACGGCGGGCACTGCCAGCCAAGACCTCTTGAGGTTCATAGGGATTCCTCCTATTAGGAATGCTGTTCATCAGAAGTGCTGATGACCGAGAGCATAGCCGACTTTCTTCCCAAAAACTTCACGTGTCCATGATTTAAACATTACATTTCGATTACGATTGTCAAGATTTGGTAAAGAAGAATCTCTGGGCACCGTGTTGATTATGTCAACCTATGCTACATATCACAGGGGCATCAATTTTGCTTCCTCGTCAACCATCAATATCCGGTCTCATCAGGCTTATTGCCCAGTCAACAGCCCGCTAAATGGCGCGAAAATTTAGCGTTCAGCACGAACTAACCCCTGCCGTAACGAACTGAAACAGACTAATCTAAACAGTGCAGGACTCGCCGCCTCGGGGACTGCAGCCGGATATTTGGTCTTGCTTCAGCGGCTCAAATATCCGGTTAGACGTTACGGGGTTGGCGGTTGCGGCGGCTCAGTTGCAACCGCCAGCCTTAACGCATCTCCATCTTCGCCGCACCAACGCGGGATACTCGCCGGTACATCATCCAAAGCACCTGAGGAAATCGCTTCAAAGGTACCGTGCGCCATCAATTGCTCGATCTGAGACAGCGAACGAATAGCAATTCCCGCAACATTGTGCGGAAATTCCCGCGCGAATTCGGCATAAATCTCAGGATCATGCTGTCCGTCATCGCCAACCAAGATCCACCGGATATGCGGGAAAGTTCGACGTAAACGACGAAGCTCGCGTTTCTTGTGTTCCATCCCGGATCGGAACCACCCGGTATTCGAGGGGCCAAAATCCATCATGAGCAAAGCGCCCATCGGGTAGTCAGCACGTCGCAAAAATTCACGCAAGCCGGGGACCAAGTTCCATGGCCCCGTCGACAGGTACATGACTGGCAGCTCACGAGGCCGCGCTCCCCCGCGCCCACCAGCATCCTTTCCCTGGGCGAGCATCGGCATCCCTCGACGAGACAGTTTACGTAGGAAACGCGCCATTCCAGGCACGGCCTCGCGCTGCGAAACGCGCTCCATCAGTGCGTGTTTCGCAGCCGTAAGAAGTCGCGGAATCATCGAGACAATGATGGTGTCGTCGATGTCGGAAATCACACCAAATTGTTCATCATTGCCAATGACGCGCAAAGAGACATCAACCGATTTTGCTGCACGCACCCGCCCCAAAACACGATCATCGTCAGCGCTTTGAACACGGAACAATTCGCCGCCCGCGCTGAGCTCGCCTTGGCCGAGCTGGGACAAATGGAAAAGCTTCTCCCCCTCGCACAAACCCAATTTTGCGACATCGCAGGCGTTCAAGGGCTGAATCGAGGCAGTATGCCATCCAGGCGCCAGACCGTGTCCCTCAAGATCAATATCGATGTATCCACCGCGATCACTAAAGGCAAGAGTTTGCGCCTGGCCAAAAGTCACAACAACAGGTTGACCGGGGACCTGGGCATCGAAAAACTGACGCCAGCCGCGGCGCTGGTTGAGCCACGAACGTTCACCGCCGCGATCCTCCATAATGACTCGCGCCATGACGCGAGCTGTTTTCTCGGAGGCATATCCGCCAAACCCCACGATTCCGGGGTAGAAGCCTGCCCACCCCAGCAGGCGCGCAAGGCCTCGCGAAGTCGCCTCGTCAAGGGAAGCAACGGCGGAAAGCGCGAGGGATGGGGTTTCGTTATCGATCATCTCAATCCTCATCCAAAACTTCGCGCTGGTGTTCCGCCTCCTCTTGGGCGGACTTGAGGAGAGACTTCTTGAGGGTTGGCAAACCAACAAGCATGCCCAGAACCATGAGCCAAGCAAAAATCGCAATCATCACGTAGGCACCGGTGGAACCATAGCGGTCAACTGCCGGTCCAGAAGCGGAAGAACCAAGGGAAACACCCAAGTTGATCGCGGTGCTCATCCAGGCCAAACCTTCAGTTTGGCGGTGTCGGGGGACAGTCTTGGTGACCATCATGTTGGCGTTAGTCATGGTGGGTGCGCATGCCATACCGCTCATCAGCATGATGATTCCCAGGGTGAGAATCGAGCGCGCCAGAAGGTAGGCGCTCATGCCAATGGCCAGCGCAACGACGCCGATGGCGAAGAGAGACCACAGGGAACGGCGCCACGTACGCGCACCGTAGATCAGTGCGGAAATAAAGGAACCAACAGAGAACATCGCGAGAAGCACCCCGGCCATCGCAGGAACTCCGAGTTCCTTCGTGAAAGCAACGACCGCAATATCGTTAGCACCGAATTGGGCACCCATTCCCGCGTAGGTCAGCATCAACACGATCATGGCCGGCAGGAAGAGCAGGGAGCGCTGGCGGATGACATTACCCTTCTCGTCGACTTGAACGCTGCGGTCGACCGGATCGGGTTCAGAGGAACGCTGTGCAAGGAAGAGACTTCCGCCAACAAGCAAGAAAACAACAGAAACAGCAAGCCCCGTTGTCGGGTGCAAGATGGTTCCCAAAACGGTCGCGATCACCGGGCCGACGATGTAGACGAACTCGTCAACCGCAGATTCCAGAGCAAAAGCACTATTGAGTTGGGCGACAGTCTCTGTCGTGCGAATCCAACGCGCACGTACCAGTGCGCCCGGAGAACCCCATGTGCCGCCTGCAATAGCCGCTGAGATAAAGACAATCCACGGCGGGGCCACGTAATAGGTCGCAACGAACATGACAGTGGTCGCAATCGCCGAGATTGTCAGTGCAGGCCCCATGATTTTGAGCTGTCCAAAGCGATCAACCAAACGAGCCAAGAGCGGCGCAAATACAGCCAGAGCGATGATGTTGACTGCGGAGACAGCACCGGCCAAGGTGTAACTGCCGTATGCCGCTTGAAGCGATAACACAACGGAAATCGGCATAATCGATGAAGGTAAGCGCAAAATGGCAGCGGCCAGAGAAAAACGCCAGGCACGGTTCAGACGAAGAATTTCCGCATAAGTCGACAGCACATCGCCATTCTAGGCCGGCGCAGCCTGCTTCCATACGCTCCACGCTTATGGTGCTGCGCACCCTTGCAGTAGTTACCGACTGCAGCCCTAGTTCGTCACTTCAATCTTGCCGTGGGCCCCGGCCTCGGCAAGGCTCATGATGTGGTTCACGAAGGTGTAGGTCCCCGGTTCTTTGAAAGAAAGCTCCACGAAACCGCCCTGCGCGGGAAGCATGGGGAAGGTTTGGGATCCCCCTCCCCCACGGCTAATGGCATTGCCGCCGTCGATGAGCGTGTAGCCACCCTCATCCCAGACGGTATCGAATTGCCCACCGACGATGTGGAAGGACATGGCGGTATTTGGACCCGAATCCATCAGCCAGAAACGCACGCGCTCGCCGACCTTAACCTTGAGGGGGTGCGCATCGTACTGGAAGGGGCGGCCGTTGAATGCCTGCAGGTCAGGCATCATCGAGGCGATCTTCGTGGCGCTTGCGGTTCCGCCGTTGTCCCCCAAGTACAGCTCGGTCGCAACCATCGCGTACTCGTGATCCACTGGGCGCAGATCAGTGGGATCAATAATCACCGCACCGGTCATGCCGTTGGTAATGTGCATGGACATGGGGTGCGTCGAGCAGTGGTACATCCAGATACCGGCTGCCTTGGCAGTGAAGGTGTATTCCAGCGTCTGCCCGGGATCGATGGTCTTCATGGCCTCATCCGGCGCAATATCGCCCGCGTGGAAGTCCAGAGAATGCCCCATGGTCCCTTCGTTTTTGAGGGTGATGTGGAAGGTGTCGCCGATCTTTCCACGAAGGGTGGGGGCGGGAGTGTTCCCGTTGAAAGTCCAGACCGTCCGGCTGACATCCTCGCTCAGGTTCTGCACGATGTCGTCGCGTGCAACCAGGGTGTAGTAGTGGTCTTTTTCTTCCGAGGCCGGTGCAACTTCAGCGGGATAGGGATCGACTTTCGCCGCGTAGGCTCGCAGTTGGTCCGCGGTGGGGATTCCCGTCCCCGTTGCAACCTCGTGGTTGTGGGAGGTGCCGCCAGAGTGCGAGCCTGCTGAGGCAGAGCTGCCCGCTGCGCCATCGGCGACAATGCTGAGCGTCATCCCCATCTCACGGTGTCCTGGCAGTGAGCACCAGCCTTCGGTATCGGCTGTGATCACTCCGGCATCCAGTTCCGCGCTTGCACCGGGGGCCAGCGAGCCGGTCGTTTGTCCGCTAGCAAGAACGAGGTCGTGGCGTTGCTCCGCGGTGTTTGTGAAAGTGATGTGCAGGCGATTTCCCGCAGGAACGTGGATGACAGAGGGAGTGAAGGACATCCCTTGGACGCCGATTTCCACGTGGGTGGTTTCGCCGGTTTCTTTCACCTGAGTTGACGAGGCCACGCTTGAGGTATTCCCCGTCGCCGAGTTTTGCGTTGCGTTACTTCCGCCAGCTAGGACACTGGCAAGAACCAGTGCGACAACAGCGCCAAGGCCAGTGAAGACCATTGCTGCCCGCGAGGGTCCGGTGGTTTCTTCGCTCATTGAGCCTGCCTACTTTCACTCAGGGTTTCACTGCGCGCGCGGCGCGCCCGCGCTTGAATTACTCCAGTTTTTGCATAGATAACAACATCGATAACGAAGGTTGAGATCACAAGAAGCCATCCCGCCATTCGAAGCACGTGAACAGAGTGGCTGTCGCCTGCGAAGAACAGAAATAGCTCAAGGATCAGGGCACTGTTTCGTAACCCCAGACGTAGGGGAAATTGCCAGTCGATGATCGCAATACCGATCCGGACGATGGAGGGTCCACCGCCGATGACGACCGGCATCAGATAGGACAGGGCGCCTTGGAAGAGCTGCGCAAATCCGGCAATTCCAATGATGGGAAGCCACATGAGAGTGAGCGCACGAAGCTGTGAGGGGGTGGAGACGAACAGTGACGCGACGCCTAGAGCGCACACTCCCACGCTGATCCACAGCAAGCCAAGCAGGAATGACCAGGCCGAATATTCACGCGGGCCTTTATTTCGAAGGACTTTTGCGTAAGGGTAAACGATCCCGACAATTGCGCATGTCCCAACCGCAAGAATCCCTGCTCCAACCAGGGGCATCACACCCAGAAGGGCGCCCGCGACCCCTAGGAGCAGGCTCAAACACCAGGGAAGAAGAACCCTCACACCGCTGCTAACTGCATCGGAAGACATACGAGTGCGCAGAATTGTTGGCCCCAAGGTAATGGCCGTTCCGCCGATCGCGAGACCAACCCATCCTGCGACGCCGCTGAGGGCGTGAGCGAGGGTCAGGCGATCGCGCATCGCGACCATGGCCTCGGGAATGGAGGGAGAGAACATCGTTGCAGTGACAAAGGAAGCCAGCAGCGCGGCAAGAACGAAGAAGGAGGCCGAGCACACGTAGTAGCGGACGACGATGACGAAACGGGATGCCAGGCGTTCACGAAGGACCGAGAGCATTTCGGCACCGTGCCACGCGGCGACTGCGGCAATTGCGGTCGCGGCGATTATCGTGCCGACCATCCATCCCATCCACATTGAGACAAAGAGCGAGGCGAAGAAGGCATTGAAGATCAGGATGCGAATGGTGTTATGGCGGCGCGCTCGTGGGTCATCAGCGGACAAGCGTGCGAGCGAGCGAGCAAAGAACCACGACCACTGAAAAATTCCATTGCTCAAGACGCCCAGGGTCACCAGATGGATCATGGTCCACAGGGGTTGGGGCATCCGGCTTTTAACGACCAGCGTAACAATAGCCATCGCGACCGCGATGATCATCCAGATCGAAGTAAAGGTATCGCTGCGCTGTCGGTAGGTCTTTGCGGGCGTCAGCGTGGACGCGGGAGGCGAAGCAAGTTCAGGCATGGGTGCCCCGCTCGCGCCTCGCGTTCACAATTGTCACGCTCGCCGTCGTGACGACAAAGAGAAGGAAGGCGCACACGCCCAAGGTTCCGCCAAAGCGCCAGGGAAGTGCGGCCTCGCGCGCACCAGAAAGGAAACGGATCAACAGACTCAAGTGGAAAAGAGCCAGTGGAACCCACATCGAAAGGTGGTAGGGAACCTCGCGACGAATGACCGAGGGGATGATGACCGGCGCATGCGCGATAACCATTGAGACTGCGAAACCCACTGTCAGGGCATGAACAATCGCATCGTAGCCGTAACCGGAAAAGCTTGGGGGCGCACTGATCCAGAGGAGAGCAGGAAGCAGTGCCCACCCATATCCCGCGAGCATCGCGACCGCTGAAAGACGCGGGATTCCGGGAATTTTGATGGTTTTGAGAGCGACGTCGTGATATCCCATGTCGATCGCAAGGGCTGCAAGGGAGATCCCGAGAAGCGGGTAGGCGACAAGGGGAACAATCAGCGTGAGCGCAAGCGAGATGAACAAAGCAGCGACCCAGACCAGGATTCGTTTCTCGGTTCTCTCACTGAAGGCAAGGCGCGCCAGTTCAAGGCGCTCACCGATGATCGTCAGAACCAAGAAGAATAGCCACCACGGCATGATGAGGGCGACTTCCAGGCCTCGCATCCACAAAAGAACCCCACACAGGCCGACGCAGGCAGCAATCAGCTGGATGAGGACTGCGTAGGAGGCCTGACGTTTTCTCCACACCTGCCGATAGATCATGACCAGGGTGATCATGGAGATTGTCCACAGCACCGCTGGGAGCATCCGCTGGGATTGGTATCCGGGAAGGATGCGGCTCAGGTAGGCCGGAAGCGGCAATGTGGCAATGAAATTGGCAACCGCAGGGCTTTGAGAGATGACGATGGCGGCAATTCCCGCGAGCGCCGAGGCGGCCGGGGAAAGGTAGGCCCATCGAGAGTTCAGCGCTACTGCACGTTCTAAACAGATTGCTGTTCCTAGGAAGCCGTAGACCATGAGGATTCCGTGGATTGCGCCCAATTCAGTGGAGCCCACGGGAGCAAGAGCACCCAAGCGAACAAGAGCTGCGTCAAGTCCCGCAAGAAGCGCAAGTGCCGCCCCCATGAGAAGGATCATCCGGCGCCAGGGAAAAGGCGGGCGTGCAGAGGTTAAGGTATCCGCACCTTCGCGCGTTTTCTCCACCATTTTTACCGGACCTCTCCTGCTTTAATGAGACCCCTTAAAGGTACCGGTCAAGAGGCTCTTTTTCCACCACGGCCGCAAATCCTGAACGCGAATAACAGATAGGGGTGCGGGGCCGTCACACGACCCCGCACCCCTCACAAAGGTTATGAACGTGAACTCAGCCCTTCAAGGCCTCGCTCACCAATTGCTTCGCCGCTTCCTGAACCTGAGCAAGGTGCTCGGCCCCACGGAAGGACTCGGCATAGATCTTGTAGACGTCCTCAGTGCCCGAAGGACGGGCAGCGAACCATGCAACATCGGTTGTGACCTTGAGACCGCCAATCGCCGCATCATTACCCGGAGCGCGAACGAGCTTTGCGGTGATGGGGTCACCGGCCAGTTCGGTTGCGGAAACATCCTCGGGCGACAAAGCGGCAAGCTTTGCCTTTTCTTCACGGTTCGCGGGCGCATCGATTCGTGCATAAGCCGAGGCCCCAAAGCGTTCGACCTGTTCTTCGTGCAGCTGCGAGGGGGTCTTACCGGTCACGGCCAGAATCTCAGAGGCCAGAAGGGCCAAGATGATTCCGTCCTTATCGGTGGACCACACGGTGCCATCCTTGCGAAGGAAAGAGGCTCCTGCGCTTTCCTCGCCGCCGAAACCGAGTTCGGCGCTGACCAAACCGGGGACGAAGTACTTGAAGCCGACGGGGACCTCGATGAGCTTTCGTCCAATGGAATCAGCGACGCGGTCGATAAGCGCTGAGGACACCAAAGTCTTACCGACCGCAGCGTTTGCGGGCCAATTCGGGCGGTGCGTGAAGAGGTACTCGATGGCGACCGCAAGGTAGTGGTTCGGGTTCATCAAACCGTCGGGCGTCACGATTCCGTGACGGTCCGAGTCAGCGTCATTTCCTGTCGCAATGTCGTAGGGAGTGTTCCCATTTTCGTCCGGAGTCATCGCATCGCGAAGAGACGCCATCGCATAGGGAGAGGAGCAATCCATACGGATCTTTCCATCCCAGTCCAAGGTCATGAAGGACCATGCAGGATCAACGATTGGGTTGACCACGGTGAGCTCAAGACCGTAGCGCTCGGCGATCGCACCCCAGTAGTCGACCGAAGCGCCACCGAGGGGATCGGCGCCAATGCGCACGCCGGCCTCGCGAATCGCATCGATATCAATGACCTGGTCAAGCTGATCGACGTAGTAGGCAAGGTAGTCGAAGCGGTGGATGCAGGGGTGGTCCAGCAGGTCCGAACCCAGCACGCGATCGACGCTGCGCCAGCCCTTTTCAAGGATTTCGTTAGCGCGCTTGGCGATCCACGAGGTCGCATCGGAGTCCGCGGGACCGCCGTGAGGCGGGTTGTACTTGAATCCGCCGTCACGAGGCGGGTTGTGGCTGGGGGTGACGACGATACCGTCAGCCAGTCCCTCCCCTGTCATGCGCAGGTGCTTGGGAGCACCGTTTGCGCCGAGGATCGCCACGGAAACCGCGGGGGTCGGAGTGTAGGAACCACGTGCGTCGATGCGAACATCGACGTTATTAGCGGCCAAGACTTCCAGGGCGGTGCGCCATGCGGGTTCGCTCAGCGCGTGGGTGTCACGACCAATGAAAAGCGGGCCATTGAAGCCCTGCTTGGCTCGGTAGTCAACGATCGCCTGGGTAATCGCAACGATGTGTGCTTCATTGAACTTGCCATCGAATGCGCTACCGCGGTGTCCGGAGGTACCAAAAGACACCCGTTGATCCGGGTTCGAGGGATCAGGTTCAATGTCGTAATACGCAGAAATCAGCGCATCAATGTCGGTGAGGTCTTCGGGAAGGGCAACAGTGCCAGCTCGATCAAACATGCTTTTAGTCTGCAATGTTTCCCTCAGGCGTGCAAGAGAGTCCACATAGAGCACAATCATGAGTAAATATTCGTTAAGCTCCGACGCCTTGGGCGCCCGTGGGCTAAACTCGATCAGGATGTCGCTTTCGCAACGACGCTGACAGTGACAGGCATGGACGGCAAAGGAGAACCCCATGGGCTGGTTGGATTCAATCGAGCACAATCGCTGGCTTTCAGCGCAACTTCAAGCTCTGATCGCAGAAGCAAAAGTCAGTACAACACCTTCAGGTTTCAGCGAAGGTCCGGAAGGTCAAGAACCCAGCCCGCGCACCCAGTTCACCCTCAGTGCTCGAATGCTCCACGCCTTTTCTTTGGGGACGCTCTTAGGGCTTCCCGGCTCTCGCCGCTATGCCGACCACGCAACACACACCCTGCGTCGCGTGATTGACGAGCACCTGAAGGAACTCCCCGACCCACGCGCCGTTGATGAAGAAGAAAACACCGACTCGGAAGCTTATAAGGCAGAAGTTCGCGGCGGAGACATCGACTACCAGCTCGATAACGCCCTCTTAATTAGCGCGAGCGCCGCGGCCGCCGTTGCAAACCGCCCCGGCGCACACGAACTCCTCTTGGGGGCTCTTCACGAACAAGAACGCCGCTGGCTAGCGCCGAATTCACTGGTCTACGGGGCAATCGCCTCGGGAAGTACACAGCACAAGGCCCCGATCATCTCCCTGGGGACCCTGGCCTCGACAACCGAGGCCTACCTTGCCGCCGCTGAGGCGACCGCCGACCCCGTGTGGATCGACCGCGCAGAGGCGATCACCCTTGCGGTCGCGCGCATGGGAAGCGAGGCCTCGTGGAGGCTGGGCGAATACATCGATATCGAGACCTCCTCCCCCGTCGCCCAAGGCGAACAGGGGTGGGCAAAGAAGTGGGAACACTGGTCCTCGACCCCTGTGCTTGAGGGAGTACAGATCGGTACCCTGCTGCGCTGGGCGCGTCTGTCGATCCAGGTCCGCGCTGCACTGCGCTCCTTAGGAAGGAAACCCGATGATGCCCTTCTCGAGGCCGCGACCGAATTCTTTGAGCGTGCTCGCGTCGACGGGTGGAGGCAGCTGGGCCATGCCGGCTTTGTCACCTCTGTCGGTTTCGATGACCACGAGAAGCAGATTCTGGATAATCGCCACTACATGTGGGTTGCCTGCGAGGGCGTATGCGCGGCGGTTTCTTTGGCGCGAGCGCTTCGCGATGACGGCGCCAGCGAGGGTGAAGTCGAACACTATGAGCACTGCTATCGTTCATGGCTCGATTTCATTAACGATGAGCTCATTGTCCGCCCGGGACAGTGGCTGCACGTCCTCTCTTTCGACAACCAGGTGACCGAAGAGTCGGCCCCGCGCAGTGGCGATATTGCATGGGCAATTCAGACCGTATTAATCGGTCGCATTCCGATGTGGCCACCTTTCGCTTCGGCGATTTCACGAGGCCTTCTTGACCACCCTGAAGAGGCTCCGACCGACCGTCGCTCCTGGGTTCCTTTCCGTCGACGCCACTGAGGAATATTAGGGATCTATTACATATTCAGGAAGACGAATGTGCGAATAGATCAAGATCCGCTATGATTGGCGGGTCTGGAGGGCTGACCGAGTGGCCGAAGGTGACGGTCTTGAAAACCGTTGTGTCAGCAATGGCACCAGGGGTTCGAATCCCTTGCCCTCCGCGGTTCCGACAACAATAAGGCCGCAGCGCGTTTCGCGTCTGCGAAGAAAATGCCTTAGAGTAGTCGGCATTGGAGACGTCGCATAGTCCGGTCGAGTGCGCCTCCCTGCTAAGGAGGTAGGGGTT
>CAUTOM010000029.1:0-20602 GCA_963540435.1 uncultured Actinomyces sp. | reverse complement strand
TCCGGGTTCGCGCCTTCCTTATCGACCTTGTTGACCGCGACGACGATCGGCACGTCGGCCGCCTGCGCGTGGTTGATGGCCTCAACCGTCTGGGGCATGACGCCGTCATCGGCCGCGACCACGAGGATCGCGATGTCGGTGACCTGGGCGCCACGGGCACGCATGGCCGTGAAGGCCTCGTGACCGGGGGTGTCGATGAAGGTGATCGGGCGGGCGGTGCCGTCCTCAGCCTTGACCGTCACCTGGTAGGCACCGATGTGCTGAGTAATGCCGCCGTGCTCGGTGTCGACGACGTCGGTGTGACGGATCGCGTCGAGCAGCTTGGTCTTACCGTGGTCGACGTGGCCCATGACCGTGACGACCGGGGGACGCGGTTGCATGTTCTCTGCGTCGTCGAGTTCTTCGGCTTCGAGGTCGATGTCGAAGGACTCGAGCAGTTCGCGATCTTCGTCTTCAGGAGAGACAACCTTGACGTCGTAGCCGAGCTCTGCGCCCAGTGCCTCGAAAGTGTCTTGATCCAGCGACTGCGTGGCGGTTGCCATCTCTCCCAGGTGGAAGAGAACGGTGACCAGCGCTGCGGGATTGACGTTGATCTTTTCAGCGAAGTCCGCCAAAGACGCACCCTGACGGATGCGGATCTGCTGTCCGTCGCCACGAGGAATCGAAACGCCACCAATGACGGGTGCGTTCTGCTGTTCAAACTCTTGACGCTTTGCGCGCTTGGACTTGCGTCCGCGCGAGCTCTTGCCGCCACCGCGACCGAATGCGCCCGGTGTTGCGCCGCGGCCGCCACCGCGACCACCGCGCGGCGGAGCGAAACCGCCACCGGCATTTGCTCCGGGAGCACCCTGGCCGCCGCCACCGGGACGGGTACCGCGGCCACGACCGCCACGAGGACGATCAGAAGAAGGCTCGGGAGCGCCGGAACGAACGAAGTTTGCCTGTCCGGGCATCATTCCCGGGTTCGGACGCGGACCGCCGCCTGTTGGCGCGCCACCTCGCTGCGGACGAGGACCACCGGAACGCCCACCCTGTGCGCCTGCAGGACGCGGGGGACGTTCGCCTCCCTGGGCGCCACCGCGAGTGGAACGCGCTCCCCCGCGGCCACCTTGGCCGCCGCCGGGACGAGGCATGCCCTGGCTGGATGCGTAGGGGTTGTTTCCGGGACGAGGACCGCCGGGACGGGGTACTCCGGGACGAGGCGCACCCGGCTTGGCTGCAGAGCCGCCGGGACGCGGGGCGCGAGGCGCGCCCGGCTTGGGAGCTGCGCCCGGCTTGGGGGCAGCGGCGTGAGTATCACGTGCGGGGCGAGCACCCGGCTTGGGCGCGCGAGTTTCCTTCGCGCTTTCGGCTGCTTCGTCCTTCGGCGCCTCAGCCTTAGGTGCGCGAGGCGCAGGCTTGCGCGAAGCGGGCTTGGGGGCCTCGGGAGCGGGGGTTTCGTCCTTCACTGAAGCCTGAGCGGACTCCGCCGACTTCTCAGCGCTGGCCTTCGCACGAGGCTTGGGGGCAGCGGGCTTCTTGGACGTGCTCTTGGCGGCATCACCAGATGCGGCTGATCCGGAGAGCTTTTCGAAATGTTCACGCGCGTCACGCGCGACAGGGGGTTCAAGTGCGGAGGACGAAGCCTTGACGTATTCGCCCTTGTCTCGTAGGTAGGCCAGCAATTCCTTGCTGGGGATTCCGAGCTCTTTCGCGAGCTCGTGGACACGCAGTTTTGCCACTTTTCTCCTTGTTCGGGAACGTCCCCGAAACGGAGACGTATCACTGATATTGCAGGCAGCTCATCGCTGGGTACTCATCGGGTGCCCATGGGCTTTCAACCCGCTTTCGCTACTCGTTGTCCGGCGCCCTGTGCGCCGCTGACACAATGGCCTCCCCCAAGGCCTTCCACTGCTGGTCGGTCATGTCGACCGTCCTGCGCAGTGAACGCCCCATTGCCCGCCTGGTGCGGGCAAGATCTAGGCAGCGAGTTTCGGGATGAAACCACGCTCCCCGACCGGGAAGTTGACGACGGTCATCAACGTGGAGATGTCCGTCAGCAGAGGCAACGACTCGGATTAACTCTGAGCGTTGCGCGCGTATTCCACAACCCACACAGGTGCGAAGCATAGAAGTGGATTGAGACACGCCTTCAAGCTTAGCTGGTTCAGTCCTCATCCAAGTCATCGGATTGTGAGCGACTGATCACGTCATCCGGAGTGGATGAACGCGACGCCAGTGCTTCTTCACCGTTTTCGGTGTCCGAGTGAATGTCGATGTGGAAGTCCGTCAGACGCGCGGCGAGGCGCGCGTTCTGGCCTTCCTTACCGATTGCCAGCGAGAGCTGGAAGTCGGGGACAATCGCGGTGGCAGTGCGCTGTTCAACAGAGTGAACAACCACGCGGGACACGCGAGCCGGAGACAGAGAGTTAGCGACGAAACGCGCCGGATCCTCTGACCAGTCGACGATGTCGATCTTTTCCCCGCCCAGTTCGTTCATGACTGCACGCACACGCGAACCCATGGGGCCAATGCAAGCGCCCTTGGCGTTGACACCCTCGCGGGTCGCCAAAACAGCGATCTTCGAGCGGTGCCCAGCTTCGCGAGCGATCGCCTTAATGCGGACCAGTCCCTCTTGGATTTCGGGAACCTCGCGCTCAAAAAGACCCTTGACGAGGCCGGGGTGAGTGCGCGACAAGGTGATGCGAGCACCGCGGTCCGTGCGCTCGACGGAAACAATGAGCGCACGCAGGCGGGTGCCGTGGGAGTAATCCTCGCCGGGAACCTTTTCAGAATCAGGAAGAACGGCCTCGAAATCATCAGCCAGCTTCACGATCGTCATACGTGAGTCACGAGACTGCTGAACGACGCCGGTAACAATCTGCCCGGTCTTGCCAGCAAAGTCACCCAGGACACGCTGATCGTCGGCGTCACGCAGACGCTGCATAATGACCGAACGCGCGGTGGACTGGGCGATGCGGCCAAAGTTCTTCGGGGTGTCGTCAAATTCTCCGATGGGGTTGCCATCGTCGTCTTCTTCGGTGGCCATCACAGTGACACGGCCGGTGCGCTTATCAATTTCGATGCGAGCCTTTGAAATCGCACCGGGGATGTTGTGGTAGGCCTTGAGCAGCGCTTCTTCGATGGCGTCAACCAGGGTATCGAGCGATACCCCCTTCTCGTGTTCGACCATCCGCAGGGCGGTCATATCGATTTCCATAGCGTCCCTCATTCCCACGAGCCGAAGTCGACGCGCGAACGCGCCTTCTTGATCTCGTCATATGCAATTGTGTGGCTTTCAGCGCCGGTATCTACAGTAGCGCTTTTCTCATCCGCCTGGCTGACTCGTCCCACGACCTTGTCACCGTTGCGCAATTTCACGCTGACAAGTCCGCCGATCTGACGCATCCAGTGTTCAGGCTTCTTCAGCTCTCGTTCAAGGCCGGGAGTGGATACTTCCAGCATGTAGGCATCCGATATCGGGTCAGCCGAATCCATGGCTTTGGAGATTGCCCGCGAAATTTCGGCAAGAGCATCGGAAGACAGACGCTCCGCACCAAGGGGTTCTTCAACGGTGATACGACACACCAAGTCCCCGTTTTGTTTGAGGATCGTTACCGCATCAAGCTGTGCCCCCGCTTGGGTGACGATACCTTCGACCAGCGCACGGACCTGTTCTTCAATCTGTGTGGGTGCCACCTTCACTCCTTCACGCGACACGGTATTCTAGGCAATCGTACTCGTCTTTTGACCATGGGATGATGTTGTTGTGAAACACCCGAAACTCTTCACTGCGTGTATTGCTGCCCTGAGCATGTCCTTGGGGGCATGCGGAATCCACCTGGAATCTTCCGTCACCCACTTGCCCGCACTGACCGGTTTCGCTCTTTCCCGTGATGCTTCGGCAAGGACCGAGGCCGCCGCAGCCCAGCGCGCGCATTCCCTCGCCGCACTCGCAAGCGAGTGCTCCTCCTGTGCGTCTTCTCTCGAGGCCCTTGCGCAAAGTTCGCAGCAACGCTTGGATTTCCTCGGTGGAGTGTGGGATCCGTGGAAGGACCAAGAGAATTCTGCCGATCTTCCCCAACCCGAAGAAGTTGCCGAGGCCCCCTACACGATCGAAGAATTCGTCTCGTGGCTCGTGATCTCGGCTCGCCGGGACCTGCGCGCAGCCAGCAACCCCACGACTTCCTCTCCCGAGCAATCGCGCCAACTGAGCGCAGTCGCACTGGGACGCTACGCCTCGGCAATGCAATTGGCTCAGGCCTACGCGATCGACATTGACGCGGGCGATCAGGGCGTTGATGCTCTTGCCCAGCGATTTACCCAGACCACAGGCACTACCCCCAATTGGCTGGTCCGTCAGGGGGCTTCCTCTGACCTGACGCTCCCCCAGGTCTCGCAAACAACCTCTGCTTTTTCTTCCTCCGACGAGGCCGCAGCTTCCACCGCGAGCTGGGACTGCATCGCACAGACTCTGCCTAAGTCTGCAATTCACACCGCTGATTTCTCCGAGGCGGAAACCATTGAGAATGCTCTCCTTGATCGCGCCTCGCGTTCTTTGGAACGAGGAAGCAAAGATTCGCGCCAATTGCGGTGTTCTCTTACAAACACCTCGCCTTCTGATCTTGCCCAGGTGAGTCTTCGCGCCGATGTCAATCTGCTCCAGTCCGACTCGCAAGATGTTCGTCTCTTTGGCGTTCAAGCAGCCCTTGACGATCTTCGTCTCTGGGCTGGTGCTCCGACTGTTGCTTTCCCAGCGGTGGTGACTCTTCAATGAGTGCAGGACTTGCCGATTATCGCGATCTACTCCCTCGCGGGGATGCGGATGCGCTCCATATTGAGCTCGATGACGGAGCAATCCTCGTTTCGGGACGCTATGCCTTGATCATGCTCCGCGAAGGTGAAGTCGCTGATTCGGCGATGTGGTACGAGGTTCAGAGTGCTCGCTGGGAGGGGGAAAAACAGGAGTTGAGCGTGAATTGGGTTGATCCAGCCCGCACCCCTCTAGTTGCTCATTCTTCACATTCTCCCATGCGTCCTTTTATGGAAGACATCAGCGAGAAGGTTAATCGCACTCAGGTTCTGGTTCGCAGCGTGAAAGCCCCAAGTGGAGCGGTGATTACCGCGCAGATCCGCAAACGCGAGGACGGAGAATTGTTTTCTGTTCTTGCAGCACGCGGAACTCTTGATGACGAGGCGATGGAGCTTGCGCATTCCCTTGAAAAGCAGCTGCGCGAAAGCGTCGGTTTGGAGTAGCCCACGAGCTACTGTGCGCGCTCGGTGAAGCGCTGACGCACTTCTTCTAGACGCATCAGCTCTCGGAAGGCCTGAGTGTATTGGGGATCGTCTTCACTCAGGCGTTGAAGGTTCGCATTCGCATCAGCCAGGCGTCTTGTCACATCGAGGCGAACCATTGCGCCCATCGCGCCCCTGCAGTACGCACGAAGCTGGTCCTCGCGGTCTTGAGGAAGCGGAGCAACCGCCAATTCCAGCAACACGGCTGCGACTTCGGGGATCATGAGCGCACGGACATCGTCGACGAAGGCCCGCGTTGCCGCCTGGATAGCCTTAGCGCCAGTCCCAAAGTGTTCTTCTGCTTGGCGAAGAACTTTCACGAAAGCATCCAATCCCCCTGCCGCGCGGATCGCGTCGTGAACTGCGCGGTAGGAGGGAACAGAAAACGCTTCTCCCCCGAGTTCTTCAAAGCCCGATCCCACCACGTACATGGGGTATTGGATGAGTGCTTCGAGGGCTTGCCGCTCGATGCGAGAAACCGGGTCCTCGGGGCCTCGCCTCACGGGGGCGGGCTGCGGAGTTTCCGCGGGTGCTCCCCTTCCCGGATGCGAGGCCGGGCGCGAGTGCGCGCTTGAACGAACCGCACGCGAGACCTCGGAAATATCCATACCGATCCACCCCGCCAGCGAACGCGTGTACTCACGTTGGAGCGCGTGGTCGCGGATGCGAGCAACGACGGGAGCCGCCGCACGGAGAGCTTTCACACGCCCTTCTGCGGTGCGCAAATCGAGTTGGCGCAGAACCGAACGGATAACGAACTCAAAAAGTGGCGTCCGAGAGTTCACCAACTCCACAACGGCGCGCTCTCCTTGAGCCATGCGAAGTTCACAGGGGTCCATGCCATTGGGTTCAACCGCAACGAAGGTCTGGGCTGCGAAGTTCTGGTCCATTTCGAAGGCGCGAAGCGCAGCCTTCTGCCCCGCCGCGTCACCATCGAAGGTAAAGATCACTTCTCCGCCGTGGGTTTTCCCATTGCTCAGGACAACTCCAGCGGCACTGTCTGCACTGTCTCCCAAAAGCCGGCGGACAATTTTTACGTGGTCTTCACCAAAAGCGGTACCGCAACTTGCGACCGCGTAGCCGACACCGGCGGCGTGGGCAGCCATGACGTCCGTGTAGCCTTCGACGATAACGACCTTGCGATTCCTTGTAATTTCCTTCTTCGCAAGATCGAGGCCATAGAGGACTTGGGACTTGTGATAGATCGGGGTTTCCGGGGTGTTGAGGTACTTCGGAGAATCTTTATCGTCGTCGTTCAAACGCCTGGCGCCAAAGCCAATCGTCGCTCCCGTAATGTCGCGGATTGGCCACATGAGCCTGCCGCGGAAACGATCATAGAGTCCGCGGTTTCCGCGACTGGCAAGGCCCGCAATCTCGATTTCTTGATCGGTAAAGCCTTTGGAGCGCAAGTGACGGGTGAGTGCATCCCACGAACTGGGAGAATAGCCGATCCCGAAGTGACGACAGGTCGCCTCATCGAAGCCTCTCTGCCCAAGGAAACGACGTCCTTCATGGGCCTCTGGTGAAGAGAGCTGCGCCTGGTAGAACTCTTCGGCGACGCGGTGTGCGTCAAGAAGACGCTGACGGCGACCGGGTTCCTCGCGGCGAAGGGTTCCGCTTCCCGCGGCCTCGTAACGCAAAGTAATTCCGGCCTTGAGGGCAAGGGCTTCCACGGCCTCGGTGAAGGAAAGAGAATCGACTTTCTGGACGAAACTGATGACGTCCCCGCCTTCACCGCAGCCAAAGCAGTGCCAAAAACCTTGGGAGGGGCGGACATGGAACGAGGGCGTGCGCTCGTCGTGGAAAGGGCACAATCCTTTCAAAGAATCGACGCCTGCTGGGCGCAGGGCAACTCGCTCGCCGACGATTTCTTCAATGCGCGAAGCATCACGTACGGCGGCGATGTCTTCTTTGAGGATCAGGCCGGCCATGAGTTCAGTTTAGCGAGTGGACACTTTTCTAGCAGAAAGATGTGGATGGCGTCGGCCACCCCGATCCGCTCTCACAACTGCGAGGACAGCATTCCACACATGCGCGCATGCCAGCGCGATGCGGAGATATCGGTCAACGAGGCGACCTGGTCGATGACGACTCGCAGGCGCTGTCCCTCATCCGTGGTTGCGCGCCATTGAGCAGCAAAAGGCGGCTCAAGATATTCGGGGCCAGCGTTGACAAGAGCATCAACCAGGTCGTTGAGAAGCGTGCGCTGCTGGTAGTAAACAGGTTCGCTTTCGCGCGGGCTCATGACGTAGTGGACCGCCATGCCCTTGAGGACTTGGATTTCCGCTCGAGTATTGGCCGGGACGACGAGCTCGGCGAGGTAGCGCCCCAGAGGCCGGTCTCCTGCGACCTCGCGGGTTGCCGAAACCGTTGCCTTGGAGAAGCGCCCGATCAACTCGCTGGTCAAGTCCTTCAGAGCAGCCAAATCAGCGTAGGAGCCACTGAAAGATGCCATCCATTCGGGCATGGTGACCAAGCGTTCAAACGCACGGTAGAGATCGTCTTCGCAAATCGATGTGCCATACCACTTCATGGTGGAGTCAATGACCCCTTGGGTATGGGAATCGCTGCGCAGGCGTTCAAGGTCCATCTTCCCCGTTGCAACAGCGTCTTCCATGTCATGAACCGAGTAAGCGATGTCGTCAGAAAGGTCCATGATTTGAGCTTCGAGGCAGCGCTTGCCTGCGGGAATTCCTTGGCGCATCCAATCGAAAGTTGGGCGGTCGTCCTCGTAGACAGAGAATTTGCGTTGGGATTTAACGGGGTCTGGGCCTTCACCCCGCGCCCACGGGTATTTGCAGATCGCGTCCAAAGTTGCACGCGTCAGGTTCAGACCCGCCGGGCCATCGTGGCCAAGAACTTTGGGTTCCAGACGCGCGACGATTCGCAAGGTTTGCGCGTTCCCTTCAAAGCCGCCGATCTCGCGTGCCAACTCGTTGAGTGCAAGCTCCCCGTTGTGGCCAAAGGGCGGGTGGCCCAAATCGTGGGAAAGACAGGCTGCGTCCACCACATCGGGGTCCGCTCCCAGTTCTTTGCCTAATTCGCGCCCGACTTGGGCGACTTCGAGGGAGTGAGTGAGGCGAGTTCGGACAAAATCGTCCGATGTGGGCCCCAGAACCTGTGTTTTCTCCCCGAGACGCCGCAGAGCCGACGAATGGAGTACTCGCGCACGGTCGCGTTCGAAATCTGTCCGAGATCTGGATTTCGCTGTCTCTGGGACGAAACGCTCACAATCGCTGGGCACGTAGGCAGAGGAAGTGTTCACGTGATAAGCCTAACTGCTTGTTGAAGGCTTTTATTGCGTAAGATGGTGTTGTGCACTCAACGAACCGGACTCAGGTGGTGACAACCCTCATCCATGCTGCCCGGAAAGGCACTCATCCGTGGTGGCATTCGCCGGCGATTTGCCGCATTCCCCGTCGCGTTGACCACGATCTTGCGCAACAACTCAGCGAAGAAGCAATCCGCTTTGCTCGCGTGGGCGTTGATGCTCTCGTGCTTTCTCCGATTCCCCAAATGATCTGGGGCGTCAATCCAGAACTTGTTTCTCTGGTTAAGCGTTTCCACAGGGTCGGTGTCAAAATCATCGTCCATCTTCCTGGTTCAGCTGACTGGCATACACGCGATTTCAACGGTCCCTACTCCGCTGACGAAACGGTGACAACTTTGCTTGGCCGCGTGCGAGCATGTGTGGATGCAGACGTCGATGGGATTGATCTAGGGACGCTACCGCTCATGCACTATGGGCCCAATTCAGCCAAGCGCCAGGAGTTCATGCATCTCTTGCGCGTGGTCATGGCCGAGGTGGCCAACACCGATACCTTGCCTATTCTGACCTCAAGTCTGCCCCACATGGACGACTCGGATTTGCAAGAAATTCTTCAAGAATCCTGGTTCCATCACCTGCGTAATGACACTCTTCTCGACATCGAGTGGAAGAGCCCTGGGCTGTGCGATGCCATCGTCAATACTTTTGCCAACCGTGACCCTGTGGGGCACGTGGCCGCTTGGCCTGCACTTCCCTACGATGACAGTGAGATTCATCGTGCGCGCACTCTTTTCGCACTGGCCCTTCCGGGAGCTACCTATTTTGATTCGCCCCCGAAAGACGCAATTTCCAGTCCCTTTGTGCTGATGGTCCAGCAAGCTTTGCGAACCCGAGCTGAGCACGGAATGGGAACGGGCTCTCTTGCCCACGTACGAGGCCTCGCTTGGGCTGGTCCGGATTGCTTGGTTCACATGAGTGCTCAAGTTTTAGTTGTTTTCAACACCTCGGACTCCACTGTCGTTGTGCCTTCCGAGCACCGTCCGTTGGTGTCAACGGGAGTTCTGCCAACTTCCTTTGCGTCTGATACTCCACTAGCCCCTGGCCAGTGCGCCTGGTTCGAAACCGCACGGGTTCACCCGCGCGCGTTTGTCACGGAATAAGCACGGAACTGCCCGTACACTTAAATCACTGTTCCATCACACCTGGAGACCACGTGGACTTCATTAAGCGACTTCTTGCGATTTTCATCCAGGCCGCCGGCCAGAGTGTCCAAGACGAAATGCGCTCATCGAAGCGCCGCAAGCGCTCATCTTCGTC
Organism: uncultured Actinomyces sp.; assembly: GCA_963540435.1. Taxonomy (GTDB): domain Bacteria; phylum Actinomycetota; class Actinomycetes; order Actinomycetales; family Actinomycetaceae; genus Pauljensenia. The sequence goes on along the minus strand of CAUTOM010000029.1, from coordinate 10,743 downwards.
CCACAGCGCAGGAACTCAGGCTCATTCACCCAAGGCTCGCACGGCCTCGGGAAAGGAAAACAAAGTCTGGGACGTGCGTGCGCTCGGCTTGCCGCATTTCCAATACGCTCCCGATCCCGATGGTGACGCGGATCCGGGCGAAGTGGTGTGGACCTGGGTCTCCTACGAAGATGACCCCAGCCAAGGCAAGGATCGCCCCGTCGTTGTCCTCGCGCGAGTATCTCAAGGCCTTGTCGTCGCTCAACTTACCTCGAAGGACCACCGCAAGGACGCCGAGCAAGAGGCACATTGGGGACGCTATTGGTTCCCCATCGGCACCGGTGCTTGGGATTCGCAGGGGCGTCCCAGCCAGGTGCGCTTGGATCGCCTCCTCATCGTCGACCCTGCAGATGTTCGCCGCGAGGGTGCAACCGTCGATCATTCGACCTATGACGCCGTGTGCGATGCCTTGCGCGCGCACTGGAATGCCTAAGTTTTCCCATAACACTGCGAGGATAAACCATGACTGATTCCGCTGAAATTGCTCGCCTGAAGGCCGAGGCCGCACAGGCGGCCGCCGAAGCTGCTGCCGCTAAGGCACAAGCCGCACAGGCCGCACTCGATGCTGCTCTTGCCCAGCAGACTCGCCAGGGCGACCAGAGCGAGGCCGCGCCCCAAGCTGTTGCAACCGAGGCAGCAAGCCAGCAGGAGGCTCCCACTGAAACTCCTGCAGCGCCTATGGAAAGCGCACCCGCTACCCCAGCCGAGGCCTCGGCAAGCGAAGGAGAACTGCAAGGATACGCGGCGCAGGTCCGCGCGGGATACTCCTTCACCGCGTCTTCGATGCGACTGGGTGTTTTTCTGGACGGCGACACCCCGGTTCCCGGCGCGCCCGTGGGGATTCCGCTGGGCTTGATGAACCGTCACTGCCTGGTTGCGGGTGCAACAGGTACGGGTAAGACGCGTACCCTCCAGCTCATGGCAGAGCGCCTCTCCGAGGCCGGTGTCCCCGTTTTTGTCACCGATATCAAGGGAGACCTGACGGGTCTAGCACAGGCGGGAAGCTCTTCTGAAAAACTCCTTGCTCGTTGCGCAAGCATCGGACAGAGCTGGGAAGGAAAGGCCTTCCCCACGGAACTGCTCACTCTGGGCGGACGCGGCGAAGGCGTGCCGATCCGTACCACCATCACTGAGTTCGGGCCGCTCTTGCTCTCGCGCGTGCTGGGATTGAATGACACGCAGTCCTCAGCGCTGCAGTTGATCTTCCACTGGGCCGATGGCCAAAACCTCGCGCTCATTGACTTGAAAGACCTGCGCGCCGTCATCGACTACCTGACGAATAACGACGAAGGCAAGGAAGAGCTCAAGGGAATCGGCGGGGTCTCCCCGGCGACCGCTGGCGTGATCTTGCGTGAGCTTGCTGCTTTGGAGGCCTCGGGCGGCGATGTTTTCTTCGGTGAACCCGCCTTTGATATTTCCGACCTCATGCGCATGTCCACAGACGGTCGCGGCGTGATTTCCTCCCTCGAGCTGCCCGACTTGGGCAGCCAAGGCGCATTGTTCTCGACCTTCCTCATGTGGCTCTTGGCTGAGCTTTTCCAGACGCTGCCCGAGGTGGGCAATCCGGATAAGCCGAAGTTGGTCTTCTTCTTCGACGAGGCCCACCTGCTGTTCACAGATGCCTCGAAGCAGTTCCTCCAGGCGGTCGTGCAGACAGTGCGTTTGATTCGTTCTAAGGGCGTGGGCATTGTCTTTGTTACGCAGTCGCCCACCGATGTTCCCGACGAGGTCCTGGCTCAGCTCGGCTCGCGCGTTCAGCATGCACTGCGCGCGCACACTCCAAACGATGCGGCAAACCTCAAGAAGGCAGTTTCGACCTTCCCGACCTCTCCCCTGGATCTGGCTGAGGTGCTGACTTCGCTGGGTACCGGTCAGGCTGTCGTGACAGTTCTGGATGAGAAGGGTCGCCCGACCCCGGTTGCTCCGACCATGTTGGATGCACCCGCCGCTGTCATGGGCCCGGCCGAGGCCTCAGTCGTATCCTCGATCGTGAGCTCATCCCCCTTGCTTCCGCGCTACCGCGATGCCGTCGACAATGAGTCCGCGTTTGAGCTCATGGAAGCGCGACTTGCCGCAGCAGCTCAGGCCGCCGAGCAGGCAGCCGCTGAAGCCCAGCGTGCGCTTGACGAGGCCAAGGCTCGAAAAGAAGCTGAAAAACAGGCAGCGAAGGAAGAAGCTGCACGTCAGAAGGAACTCGAGCGCCTGCAGCGTGAGGTTGAAAAGGCTGAAGAACGCCGTCAACGCGAGTTGGAAAAGGAAGCCTTGCGTCGTCAGCGCGAGGCTGAGAAGGCCGAAGAGCGCCGTCAGCGGGCAACGCAACGCGTGATTGAGTCCACGGTGAAGACCGTGGGAACGACCGCTGCTCGTTCACTCACTCGTTCGATTCTGGGGACGCTTTTCAAGTAAATTCGAAGATTTTCGGGCACTTCTCGACACTTTATCGACGATCTGTCACAACCCCTGTCGGATATTTCACCCTACGGCGCAAAGCGGAATGAAATCGACAAAAATGGAGTTGTCAGAAGTGATAGCAGTTATGCGTCCCTTATGGGCGCATCTACAGATAGGTTTTAGGAGAACAATATGACTCAAGCACACCCCGTTGTTGCAGCAGCTCTTCAGCAGGCTCTCGTTGATTTGACCGATCTGTCACTTCAGGGCAAGCAGGCTCACTGGAACATCGAAGGCCCCGGCTTCCGTTCGCTCCACCTGCACCTGGATGAAATCATTGACGAGGTTCGCCTTGCCGCTGATGATGTCGCCGAGCGCATGGCAGCAATTGAAGTTGCCCCCGATGGCCGCGCAGCGACCGTCGCAGCGACCTCGCTGGTTGATCCGATGGAGCCCGGCTTCCTGCCGACCGATAAGACTGCTCGCCAGTACGAGGAGCGTCTGCTGGGCGTTGCCGAGCGTATCAAGGCAACCCTGGACCCGGTGGACGAGCACGATCACCTGTCCAACGATCTGCTGATCGGCATTGCAACCGGCCTGGAGAAGCAGGCCTGGATGCTGCGCGCAGCAACCAAGGATCTCAACTGATTAGTTGAGTCTGGCTTCAACTGGGGCGTCTCTTTGGAGACGCCCCCACTTTTGTCTCTTGAGGTCTATTCTCCTTGAGACACGAAAAAACTAAACTATCGAGTACCGTGATTCCCCGAGCTCAATGGAGGCTCGCCATGTCCACGATTCCTGCCACGAAATCAAAGACAACAACCCACATCGGGACTGCGATTTCCTTCGTCATTGCGGCCTTGCTCGTCATCTTTTCGATGATTACCGGCACAGCAACCGTCATCTGGGTGTGTATCTTGGGCGTCCCGACACTTGCGTGGGCAATTTATCGGCGTTCATGGCTTGCCGCAGCGCTTGGACTGATTGAAGTCTTCTGGATCTTCATCGTCCTTGCGCTGGGAGACCTGATCTACGGAAGCGCAATCTAGCCGCGGAGAGGCTCAGCTTCGCCCGAGCTTCTCCGCCAATTCCCGCGCCCCCCACTGACCAGGCGCGCTCTCGCGGCCACTCACGGCCACGAAAGAAGCGACTCCCCCATCTTCAGGTTGAGTCGCACGCGTCTGGCGGCCAAACTCGCCCATCGCTAAAACGATTGAGGGAACCGACACGTATTCGGCCGCCCACCTCTGGACCAATTCAACATTGAGCGCGTCACGCTCCGAATTTGCCAAAACCGCAAGCTTTGCAACATCTGCACCCAAGGCCGCCATAGTTTCCAGAAGCTCTCGCATGATCTCCGACTCGGGAGTCACCTCGAAGTCATGGAAGGACATGACGACCTTCGCACCCGCGGCGTGTACCTTCTCGGTCAATGCAGGTGCAGCCGGAGCCATTTCCACATCTACCGCGTCCATCCCGCACCCAGCCAGCAGCTCAACGATCTGGCCATAAACCGGTGCCGAAACTTCAGCCTTTCCGCCCTGAGCAACTGTTCGAACAGTAGCTAAAACAGGAACATCCGAAGCGTCTAGGACTTCTCGCGCGTAGCTTGAAATTTCTTCGCGGGCCTGGTCACTCAGTTCTTCACCTGAAAGTCCCCTAAGAACGTCTAAGTAGTCCACGCGCCACTCGAACATATCGTGTGGCTCACCTGAAGCAGCCTCGATCTGTTCAACGATTCCGCTCACGTCCCCCGTCATCAGAGGAACAATGAAAACTACCGGCTGCCCGCCACCCAGAAGCACTCGGCCTCGTGGAGGAATAGCACCCGCGGGGTCAAGCAATCCCGCACCCACGCCCGAAGGCGCTGCACCGTAGGCCTCACCCAAATCACTGCGTCCAATAACTACAGGCTCCATGACGTCCCCTTCTACTCAGCAACCTTTTAGTAGCCAACTTCTGCATGATGAATCGACGCCCTCTCGGCGTCGGTCAAGTATCGGTGATCCAACCACCCGTCGGGCAGGTGCGGGGTCTTCTCTCCCCCTGCGCGTCCACGAGGCCCACGCGCGGCCTCGGGAAAATCTTGATCAAGGTCCAAGTCAGCTAGGCGCTCGCTGAGCTCATCGAGAGTGGAGACCATACCAAGCGCATGACGCTGAGGCCCACCCACCTTGAAACCACGCAGGTACCAGCCGATGTGTTTGCGCATTTCACGCATCGCCCGGTCTTCGTTGCCTTCTTCTTCCACGCACCAGCGCGCATGGGTCTCAATGATGCGCGCGACCTCGCGAAGTGAAGGTGCAGGCAAGAGCGGCCGCCCGTGGTAGGCGGCGACGATATCGCGGAAAATCCACGGACGCCCCTGCGCGCCTCGGCCAACCGAAATGCCATCGCACCCGGTTTGACGCAGCATCTCCATCGCATCCGCGGCCTCGAAAACATCGCCGTTACCGAAAACCGGAATATCCAGGGTTTCCTTAACGCGCGCAATGTAATCCCAGTGCGCACGGCCCGCGTAATGCTGAGTCTGCGTGCGCGCATGAATGGTCACGGCCGCAGCACCAAGTTCCTGAGCGATCTGAGCAGCCTCGAGGCCGGTCTCGTGCTCGCTATCAATTCCCATGCGGATCTTCACCGTCACCGGAATCTCGCGGCCACACGTATCCCCGCTGTCCTGCGCCTGGGTAACGACCGCACGCAGCAGGTCGGTGTAGAGGTCCCGTTTCCACGGAAGCGCCGCTCCCCCACCCTTTCGCGTCACTTTGGGGACGGGACAGCCGAAGTTGAGGTCGATATGGTCGGCGTATTCGCCTTCGATCATGATCTGGGTCGCGCGCGCCATGACCTGTGGGTTTACTCCGTACAACTGCACGGAGCGCACGCGTTCGGCAGGGTCTGGGCGAATCATTGCCATCGTGCGTGCACTGCCCTCGACCAGGGCTCGCGAGGTCACCATCTCCATGACGTAGAATCCCGCCGGAGCATCGACGTGGGGCGTCAGTTCCTCTCCCACGCCACTTTCTTTTCCGATTTCCGAGGCCGCCGCCGGGCACGCGCTTTCAGCAACGCCGGGAAGAGCAGCCGGGCTGGGACTACCAGTCAAGGGTGAAGGTCCGCCCAAGGCCTCTTCACCAAACATGCGACACAATCGGCGGAAAGGCGCATCCGTCACTCCGGCCATTGGAGCCAAGACGACGGGAGTAAACAGCCGCAGTGGCCCAACCTGCAAGCAGGATGGGCCACTAGCGTGAGACTGCGAGGTCACTCAGCAAACTCCCAAGCGCTCAATCAGGTAGGACTTGACCTGGTCGAGCGGGATACGGACCTGCTCCATCGAGTCACGCTCACGAATGGTGACGGCGTGATCCTCAACGGAATCGAAGTCGTAGGTGATGCAGTAGGGGGTGCCGATCTCGTCCTGGCGACGGTAACGGCGGCCAACGGCGCCAGCATCGTCATACTCGATGTTCCACAGGTCGCGCAGTTCTTCTGCAAGGGCCTGCGCCGGTCCAGTCAGTTCGTCCTTACGGGACAGCGGCAGGACTGCAACCTTAACGGGAGCCAGACGCGGATCAAGCTTGAGGACAACACGCTTGTCGACGCCTCCCTTAGCGTTGGGGGCTTCGTCCTCGTGGTAGGCCTCGATGAGGAAGGCCATGAGGGAGCGGGTCAAGCCGGCGGAAGGCTCGATGACGTAAGGCGTCCAGCGCTCACCGGTTGTCTGGTCGAAGTAGTCGAGCTTGGCGCCACTGGCCTCGGCGTGAACGCCAAGGTCGTAGTCGGTACGGTTGGCGATGCCTTCGAGTTCACCCCATTCGGAGTTCTGGAAACCGAAGCGGTATTCCAGGTCAACGGTGCGCTTGGAATAGTGTGAAAGCTTTTCCTTGGGGTGCTCGTATTCGCGCAGGTTTTCAGGATCGATGCCCAGGCCGACGTACCATGCCTTGCGGTAGTCGATCCAGTACTGGTGCCATTCTTCGTCGGTTCCGGGCTCGCAGAAGAACTCAAGCTCCATCTGCTCGAACTCGCGGGTACGGAAAATGAAGTTGCCTGGAGTGATTTCGTTGCGGAAAGACTTGCCAATCTGGCCGATGCCAAAAGGCGGCTTCTTACGTGCAGCGGTCATGACATTGGCAAAGTTCACGAAGATGCCTTGCGCGGTTTCGGGGCGCAGGTAGTGCAGGCCGGCCTCGTCATCAACGGGGCCAAGGAAGGTCTTCAGCAGACCCGAGAATGCCTTGGGCTCAGTCCACTGGCCACGAACGCCACAGTTGGGGCAGGTAATGTCTTCCAGCGACAGGGAGGATTCTTCAACGCCCTTCTTATCCGCGAGCTCTTCGATGAGTTGGTCTTCGCGAGAGCGCTTGTGACAGTTCAGGCACTCGATGAGGGGGTCGGTGAAGGCCTTGACGTGTCCGGAAGCAACCCACACCTCGCGGGGCAGGATCACCGAGGAGTCCAGGCCGACAACGTCTGCGCGGCGGCGAACCATGTAGTTCCACCATTGGCGTTTGATGTTCTCTTTGAGTTCGACGCCCAGCGGGCCGTAATCCCAAGCGGAGCGAGTACCGCCGTAAATTTCACCGCAGGGGAAGACAAAGCCGCGGCGCTTGGCAAGAGAAATCACGGAATCAAGACGAGAGGTGGATGGCTGTGCCACGAAAACTCCTTTTTTAGGGCTCACCGCACCTGGCTGGCGCAGTGGTCTGTGCACATTTTAGCCGGTGAATGCGTGGGGGGCTTGGAGAGTGCCACGCGAGCCAGTAATTGCTGAATAGTCAGCAGATTGCTTTGCAATATTCCCTTGTCATAGCATCAAGGCGTGCGCATGGTGATTTCGACCTTGGCCTACACGATCCCGCGCGGAGTGGTCATCGTGTGGGTCCTTGCTTTTGCTCTGCGTCTTATTTTCATGCTTTTTGTCGCATTCAGTAAGTCGCGTTTAGCGCAGCGAGCCTGGCCATTGACGAACGTCCACACATTAGACCCGGCGAATTTTCTACGCCTTTGCGCGTGGGCTCTGTTTGCGTCGCTTGCTGGAATGACGGTTTTTGCTCGGCAGCACGGCTTCTCCATGCATATCGTGCTTTTTCTTGGCTGGAGTACGTGCGCTTCTATTCTTCTGATCCCTCTGTGCCGTCTGCCGCTGGACTTTCCGACGTGGCTGGATCCCAGATGGTACGACAGTGTCCGCAAAGGGCTCGTTGACGAATTAGGAAATCTTCTTCCCCGCGGCGGCAGAGTTCGTACCACGACAGAGCTCGCACTGGGCGCTAACCAGAAAAGAGAGTTCTCGACTCGTATTGACCTTCCACTAGGCTGGCAGCGCGTTGAGGAAATGCCCTCATATCTCACGCCTACTCCTTTGGCCCCCGTTGTTCTAGTCGCCCAAGGCCCCATGGATTACGAGAATCTGCGGCCATCAACGTTGTCCATCTGCGCGACTCCGGCCAGCAGCGAGCAACGTCTACCGCTGGGAACTTTGAGCGAGGCAATTGCGCGGCAGGTTCCGGGGTGGTTCACGCTCGACGAGATCACGCAGAGCAAGCCGAAAGCCTCCCTCATGTGCACGGGAACATACACTGATGAAGGCGTATCTTTGACAGCTATTCAATGGTCATGGGTTGAAAAACTCGACTCGTCGACATTCGTCAGGATCACCGCCACGGCAACAACAACGACGCGCATGTTTCCCAAGCATTTCAAGGATATGGGCACGATGGTGACGAAGATGAGCGTGGCACCATGAGCACTTATTTCTCCGCTCCCCTCAGCCTACCGACAGACTCAGTTCCCGCGTTCATTGCTCTCGCAGGCCCCGAAGAGTCCGCGCGGGAAGGTTTGTCGACGGAAGCCCAGATGGGCCTCGACAAGGTTTTCGAGGCCGATGGCGCTTTGGGCGGGCAAGCACAGATGCTCCTTGCACCGATCCGTGAGGACAGTACTCCCCTCACGCAATTTGCGGTGTCACCGCGTTATGCCTCTTCCGGAGTTCGCAGTCAGTGTGCCTTTATAGCTCCGGGACAGTCAACCATTCTCAGTAGTTTGAAAGAACCTGAAACAACCCAGGTTTATTGTGCAGAAACGCACGATGTACCGCAGATCGTCGCAGAGTTTTCAACCTTTCCCTCACTCAAGAATCGCTTCGATGGTCCCAAACGCGTGCCCATCGAGTTCATTGATGCGGCAAATTCCGGCGATGCCGTAGCCGCGCACGACATCCTTCTTGAAGAGTTGCAGAAATCGAAGAAGAGGTCATCTTTTACCCGCTTCGTTAGGGAAAAGAACTGGGAATACGCCGTGTGGACAAGCTGGATGCGAAGCCCTCAGGGCTATCATGTGCACCGCAGTTACACTGTTCTTTCTGTTCCTTGGGCGGCATACGTGGTGAGTGCACGCACGCTTCCCGAAAGCTATCTGACACAGCCCTCCAATGCGCACGATCTTGCTCAGCCTTCAGGTCCGGTAGGAGACTTGGAGAAGTGCACGCGAACAGAGCTGTGGGCAAAGCTCGCTCGTTTTGTTGCGCCCTAGGAAGTGTGGAGAGCAAATCATGAGATATCAGTTGTTGTATGCCATCGCGTGGGTAGCCGTTCCCGCCGTGCTCTTGTTTTCCTGGTGGCTGGAGACCTACAGCGATTCACGTCTTGCTGAGATCATGCGCGGTTTCTTTGCCACTCGTTTCGCTTCCGCGAGGAGAATTGCCCGCCGCTTGATCTGGACCGTTGCGGCGCTTTGCGGAGGTATCTCATTCTTGTCCCTGACTCTTTGGGGAGTGGGGCCTATTTCAACGTTTCTATTCTGTGCGTGTTTAGCGCTGCTATTAGTCGGCGCTGGATTTATGTTCCCTTTTCCCTTTTCACTTCCGCGCTGGATGGACGCGGATTGGCAATGGTACAAGCGCCACGATTTGGTTGACGAGAACGGGAATATCACCAGCAAATACGGAAGAACTGCCCGAGAGGCACTGCGTTTTACCTTGAGTGAAGGACACGCTGTTATCGTGAGCGCACGCCTTCCTCTGTCGATGCAATGGCGTGAGCTCCCTCGAAACACTCCGTCTCAACTGCTTCCACCTTCCCCCGCAACGCCTTTGTCTCATCTATTGATCGTCGCCCAGGGCCCCTCAGATCCACAGTCTGGTTTTCCCTCGTCCTTCACGGTTAGCGCGTCTCTTGGAGATACCGATGCGTTCCCTTCAGTCGCTGAGCTTTCTGCAAGATTGGCTGGGAAACTCCCCGGATGGAGCACTCTGGCAGAAGAAGACGTAGAACCTGGTCGTTATTCTTCTTCGGAAGAGTCTTCAGCGATCTGGGCAAAAGCCGTTCATTGCAAGGGCGTTTACTCCGATGCCGTGAATTCATACACGGTTATTCAACGGGTGTGGAGAATACCCATGACTGCGGATTCTTTCGTGGTGATCACGGCAACCGCAACCACGACCACCTCTCTCTTTGCAACTGTCGCGGAAGATATTTCAAAGATGTTCACGAAGCTCAAGGTCGAACTTTAGTTTTTCTCCCGAGGCCGCGCCCGTGGGCACTGGCACTAAGAGTGTGGGGAGCAACCTGAGTTGCTCCCCACACGTGCAATGTTTGGTTTCCGATTCAGCCCAAGCGACGCAGGCGACCCGTGAGGGTCAGGTGCCACCCGGCAGCGGCGACTGCGAGAGTGAGGAGGCCGAGGAACCAGAAGCCCGGGTGCATCGGGGGCAGGTAACCGGACTTGTGGACGAGGGTGAGGACCAACCAGGTGACCGGAGCGGCGATGCCAGCCACTCCCAGGACAGCCGCAACAATAATGCCGAGGGCGACCGTCCACGGGCTTCGTCCGTGGCGCGAGGCCGCACCAATCAGGCGCCCGGCCCCATCGCAGGCGATCCAGGCGACCACGACGATGAGCCAGGAGTCAACTCCGAGGGGGTACTCGAGGCTCCCCAGGAAGAACATGTGTGTCTGGGCCAGGGCAAGCACCCACCAGATAACACTGGCGATGGCGATAACGACACCGCTGTGCACGTAGGTCGAGAGCGCAAGTGTGCGGCGCGATGCCCCACTGAGAGACGCTGCCCGCAGGTACATCGTCGTGGTGATGATCGCCGCGATGAGGATGTAGATGCCTGTCGAGAAGGCAGCATTGAGGGCACTCTGATCGACGTGCCCTGAGAAGTCATCGGAGATCGCGTACATGATGGCGCTCACCGTGGAGTTAATGAGAAATTGGACAACGACAATCGAGGCGTACACTCCGAACGCGAATCGCCAGTCGACCATCCCGAGTCGCCAGATCGAGGGCTGAGAGGAACAGATA
>CAUTOM010000028.1:0-21682 GCA_963540435.1 uncultured Actinomyces sp. | reverse complement strand
GGAACTCCCTGTTCGTCGTACGCCAACGTGACCTGTGTCTTGCCGTCGGGACGTAGGCCGTGGGCAATTCCCTTGTGACGAACGTACGCGAGGCGCTCGGCGAGCTTATGGGCAAGCCAAATCGGAGCCGGCATGAAGTCGGGCGTCTCGTCAGAGGCATAACCGAACATCATTCCTTGATCGCCGGCGCCTTGTGCTTCACGGCGGTCCTCGCTTGAGGATGTACGCGTTTCGAGTGAGTGGTCAACGCCCTGGGCGATATCGCTACTTTGAGCGCCAACCGACACCGAAACGCCGCAGGAGGCTCCGTCAAAACCCATGCAGGAGGAGTCATATCCGATTTCAAGAATCTGCTCGCGTACGATTTGAGGAATTTCAACGTATGCATCCGTCGAAACTTCTCCCGCTACGTGCACCAAGCCTGTGGTCACCATAGTTTCCACAGCCACACGAGAGCGCGGATCCGCTTCAAGAAGGGCGTCCAAGATTGAATCAGAAATGCGATCGCAGACCTTGTCCGGATGGCCCTCAGTCACGGATTCGGAAGTAAAGTATTTTCTCACGTCACTCACGCTTCTATCGTAGTTAACCGTTCGGCGATTAAATTAACTAAGGTGCGGGCAACGTCGGCTTTCGTCCCGCCTCCTTGGGTTACAAGCGAACCTTGGGCATCCATGACATAGACATAGTTTGGAACGTCCCCGAAGCCTAGACTCTCCCCCACGGAGTTTACTGCTAAGTAGTCAGCGTTCTTTCGCAGTGCTTTCGCCCGCCCATATTCAAGGACGGTCTGAGTACTGCCGGTTTCTGCCGCGAATCCGATGACAAGCGGGGGGCGTTGAGGTGAAGAAGTAACGGCCTTGAGAATATCCGTAGTTTCTTCCAGTTGTATTGTTGGCGGCGTCATGCCCTGCTCTTCTTTTTTGATTTTCGAGGCAGCGGGAGCCTTTGGTCGATAATCAGCGATCGCAGCAGCCATCACAAGCGCGTCGCACGACTGGAGTCTTTCGAAGAGCTCCGAGTAAACCTCGGCGGCGCTGGGTGCTTCAATAACAGTGCACTCACGTGGGAGAAGCGAAGCCTCAATATTGGAGGCGAGCAGAGTAACCTCCGCGCCGCGCCGCGCAGCTTCCTTGGCGATCTCGATTCCTTGTCGACCACTGGAACGATTCCCGAGGAAACGAACTGGGTCAAGCGCCTCGCGAGTGCCACCCGCAGTAACGATGATTCTCTTGCCGAAGAGTTCGCCGCGCGAAGCTAGAACGCGACTGAGCTGTGCGGCGATATCTTCCGGCTCGCTCATTCGCCCAGCGCCCGAATCCCCCGAAGCTAAATCGCCTTTCTCTGGGCCGACGATAATAAACCCACGTTCTTGAAGGGTTTTGATATTTTCTTGCGTCGCCGAGGCGTTCCACATCTGTGTGTGCATCGCGGGAGCCACAATAACCGGACACGAACTCGCTAGAACCGTTGTAGAAAGGAGGTCGTTTGCCTGTCCGTGTGCAATACGAGCAATGAGGTCAGCAGTAGCCGGCGCGATAACAATTGCCTCACAATTCCGGGCAAGTTCCACATGATCGGCACCTCCACCATGAAAAACATCGGTGAAGACACTTTTCTGCGTGAGCCCTTCCCACGTAGCCTTGCCGACGAACTCAAGGGATGCCGGAGTAGGGACAACCGATACTGCGAAGCCCTCTTTTTGGAGCAAGCGAAGCAGGTATACGGCTTTATATGCAGCAATGCCCGCTGAAACACCGAGAACGATGTGTGCGGGCTTGTGCTCAGGCTTGAGGTGCTGACTCAAGGGTCAACAGGCCTTCATCAATCTCACGGAGCGCGATTGCCAAAGGCTTCTCGTCAACTTCAGTATCGACAACGGGGCCAACAAACTGGATCATGTTCTGTTCCAGCTGAATGTTGTAGGAATTGATCTGACGTGCACGACGGGCAGCAAAGATCACCAAGGCATACTTCGAATCAACGTGCTCAAGTAGATCGTCGATCGGCGGGTAGGTGATACCTTCTGGCTGTGCAACAATTCCGGACATGCAAATCTCTCCTGAAGTAACGGGCAAGAACTAAAGTCTATTCTAGTCCCATGATTTGGGCCAGTTGCTCGACGGCGGTTTCCACATCATCATTGACAACAGTGACATCAAACTCATCTTCGGCTTGAAGCTCAGTCTTTGCCGTGAGAAGTCGGCGTTCCTGCTCTGCAGCATCTTCAGTGCCTCGATTCACAAGGCGAGCAACAAGTTCGTCCCATGACGGAGGTGCAAGAAAAACAAACTGGGCATCAGGCAAAGACTGCCGAACTTGACGTACTCCCGCAATATCAATCTCAAGAAGGAAGGGCACTCCCCTCTTCACAGCATCGTCAACAGGCCCTCGCGGAGTCCCGTAATGATACTTTCCGTGAACAAGTGCCCATTCAAGCATTTGTCCTGCGTGAACAAGGCGGACAAATTCTTCTTCGGACACAAAGTGGTAGTGCACTCCGTCTACTTCACCGGGGCGAGGTGAACGTGTCGTCATTGAGACTGAAAGCTCAACCTGAGGAAAACGCTCACGCAAGCGCGCAATAACCGTTCCTTTGCCGACAGCCGTCGGGCCGGCGATGACAGTAACTTTGGAAGTAGACATGCCTGTATGCTGCCACAGCGAAGCAAAAACTTCAGCCGAAGCGGCGAATCAGTTCCTCTCGCTGAACCTGTCCAAGACCGCGAACACGCCTAGAAGGCGCAATCTTAATCTCGTTCATGAGAGCTTCAGCGGTACTTACACCGACTCTAGGCAGGGCCTCAAGCAAAGAACGCACCTTCATCTTCGCGATCGCTTCATCACTAGCGGCCATATCAATGACCTCTGAAAGAGTGAGCTCTCGCGACTTGAGCGCATTCTTCACCTCAGCGCGCCGACGACGAGCGCGCGTCGCCTTTTCTAGAGCCTCGGCTCGCTGTTGCGGAGTTAGATCTGGCAGTGCCATCTCGCTACGCTCCTTTTCTAGATTCCCCTGACAGGAATAGCATCGCACTTTCTTGACGATTTTTGGTGCAAATGCAACCGACAAATCGCTAATTTCTAGGCGTGAAGTGACTGACATGGTCATCGAAATCTAACACTGAATACCCTAGCGAATCTAAAAAACAACTCAAATACGCGCGCCGCTCAGCGCCGCCATCCGCATGAATCTGTGCGAGAAACTGCCGCTGACCTGCACCGGATGCGCATCAGATTTGTCAATACCTCTATGATTGGGTGAACAAAGAAAAGTCGATAGTTTGTACACTTACTGACAAGGGTCAGATATCTCAGCGCAAACACATAGCACCCCAATGTGTCAGATCTCACATTGGTTGAATAGCTGAGAAATGATAACGGGGTGCCCGAAGGCACCCCGTTTACACATTTCGACGTTTTAGTACTCGTCTAAGAGATCATCCAATTCGTTCATTTCATCGGCGCTAAGCTCATCGTCGATGGCTTCTTCAGATTCCTGAACAGATTGACGAGACCAGCTAGGTGATTCAATGTCTCGGCGAATGGCGTCAAGAATGGCATTGACAAAGCCCGCAGACTCTTCGGTGGAAATCGACTTGACGATGGAGATCGCCTCGTCAATCGCAATCACCGGAGGAACATCTTCGGAGTTCGACAGCATCTCCCACACCGCGACGCGCAAAACTGCGCGGTCAACCGCAGGAATTCGATCCAAGCCCGTTCGAGCATGAGAGTCAATGAGACGATCAATCCGATACAGCTCATCCGCTACGCCTTCGATAATTTGAATCGAATAGTCGGGCAGCGGAGTCAGCGCAGCGGTGATCACCTTGCGTTCACGAAGGAGGTCGCGCAGCACGGTCGCATTCCTGCCCATACCGCGCTGATCAGCCTCGTAAACAACGTCGGCAGCACGCTTGCGAGCCTTCGTCCGAGAAGTGAATTGGTGCTTCTTGTGGGACATTATCAGTCGGTCACGCGTCCGGAGTAAGAACCATCGCGGGTATCAACCTTGACTCGCGTTCCTTCTTCCATGAAGAGAGGAACCTGAATCTCGTAGCCGGTCTCGAGCGTTGCAGGCTTAGTGCCAGCAGAGGAACGGTCGCCCTGCAAGCCGGGCTCAGTGTGGGTGATCGTCAAAACGACAGTTGCGGGAAGTTCGATAAATAGAACAGCGCCGTCATGCTGAGAAACAATCACGTCCTGGTTCTCAATCATGAAGTTACGGGCATCACCAACGACCTCGGCAGGAACGTTGATCTGCTCATAGGTAGAAGCATCCATGAAAACGTAATCGGTACCATCTTGGTACAGGTACGTCATGTCTCGACGATCGACTGTAGCGGTCTCGATCTTGACGCCTGCATTGAAGGTCTTGTCAACGGTCTTGCCGGACAGAACATTCTTGATCTTGGTGCGCACGAAAGCAGGGCCCTTACCCGGCTTCACGTGCTGGAATTCGACAACCTGCCACAGCTGGCCGTCAATCACCATGACGAGGCCGTTCTTCAGATCATTTGTCGTAGCCACTATAAAAGTCCTCCCAAATCGGGTGAGTTTAAACCGTGGCCATCTTACACGCCACGATGATGTTCTCCGCTACCTCACTCGGAGTTTTTGATCCAGTGTCACAAGAAAAACTTGCAAACTCAAGGTAGCGTCGGTCCAATTCTCGGGTCATCATCGCAAATTGCGAGCGTGGGGCACCAAGTCCCACCGAGCGCGGAGCATTGAGACCAACGCGTCGTGCAGCTTGATCAATGGGAAGCTGGAGAAGAACAACTGCTGTCCCCTGTTCCTTCAAAGCAATAACTCGGTCGATAATCCTCTGATGGTGAACCTGCGATGGTGAGAGCACTGCAATATCGCATTCACCGCTCAAAAGCCGCTCACCGGCCTCTTCAAGTGCGCGATCAAATGGGAACTTTTCATCCACGATGAGTTCGTCAAATGAACGCGAATACTCCGACTGAAGAATATCGATATCTTCGATGACATTGAGCCCGCATCGAACCGCAATTTCACGCCCAATCGTCGTCTTTCCGCTCCCTGACGTACCCACCAAAACAAGCTGAGGGGAAATTGAGGAGTTCAACGCTTCATCCCCATTGAGCCAGCGCATACGCGTACTTCATCGGGAGTGACAGGAAGAGTCACAGGATTCTCAATCCCGTCAAGAAGTACGAACCTCAAGATTCCGGCACGCACTTTCTTATCCGAGAGCATGACCTTCAGTAGATCTTCGATTGACGCATCCTGATAGCGCGTTGGTAACCCAAGACACGCAAAGTCATGCTCGTGACGTCGTACGTCTTCTTCGTTTAGGAGACCTCGCTGATGGGCAAGATGAGCCGCGAACACACAGCCGATGGCTACCGCCTCGCCGTGACGGAACTCGAAGTGCTCAAGCTTTTCGATGGCATGGGCCAGAGTATGGCCATAGTTGAGAAATTCGCGCGGTCCACTCTCGTGCAGATCCATACTCACTACACGTGCTTTGACGGCAATTGAGCGTTCGATGAGTTCAGCGATCACCTCTGAGCTCGGATCAAAGATCGCCTCAGGATCAGATTCGACAATCTCCAAGACTCGCGGATCCGCAATAAAACCACATTTGACGACCTCTCCCAAACCCGCTCGGTAGTCGTGTTTGCTCAGTGTCTTCAAATGGTCAAGGTCGACGATGACGCGACGCGGAGAATGGAAAGCACCTACGAGATTCTTACCCACCGCAGTGTTGATACCGGTCTTTCCACCAACTGAGGCATCGACCATTCCTAAAAGCGTCGTTGGAACCGCAATGAAGTCAATTCCCCGAAGCCAAGAGGCTGCAAGGAACCCCCCGACATCAGTCGTTGCTCCCCCACCGATCGCAACCACGCAATCAGCTCGGCCGATTCTTTCGCGTCCGGCGAGGTCCCAAAGATCAGAGAGATTCTCGATTGTCTTTGCATCTTCTCCATCTGGAAGAACGTGGTTGATCGCCGTGTAACCCTGAGCTTGAAGTTTCTGTGCAATAGAAAGCGCATAGGTGTCAAGCGGTGGCGCACACAGGATCAAGATCTTCGTTGCATCCGAACGAAGTTTGTCGGTCAAGGTAGTGATAGGAAAGTCGCGACCGATCACAACATCGTAGGGCTGATCCACTTCGACAGGAATGGTGCGAACCATGGTGTTTTCTCCCAAAGCATCAAGGATTTGCTGGACAACTTCTTCGGATGGACCAGCATTCGTCTGAACAGTTACCGAGGCAACCTCATGGAAATAGTCTTTTCGTTGTTCCCAAAGCTCTTTGAGGCGCTCTTCCGCGTTTCCGGCGAGGAGTGGACGCGTCGATCCCGCAGCGCGCCGGAGTAACTCACTCAGTTCAGCTTCGATGTAGATCACGCGCCGATCGCGTAGACGTTCGCGTGTACGCGCACTGATGAGCGCACCACCTCCCACAGACAGAACGCCGGGAAGCTCAAGGGCATGAGCAATGACCTCTTCTTCGAGCGCCCGAAAAGCATCCTCACCATCCTTGGCGAAGATCTCGGGAATGCTACGCCCCTGACTACTCTCGATGAGTGAATCAGAGTCACGGTGCTGGACGCCAAGTGCGGCGGCGAGCTCGCGTCCGACCCGGCTCTTGCCACTCGCTGGCATCCCAACGAGAACGATCACTGCCGGGTTCACTGCGTCAGTCCAAGCCGCTCACTGATACGCGCGCAGTAAGCCTGAAGATTACGCGTGCATTCCTCCAGGGAATTGCCACCCGCATGATCACTGAAAGCGCGGGCAAGAACCAAGGCAACTTCGGCCTCGGCAATCACCGCACCGGGGACAACCTGGCAGGTGTCAGAACGCTGATGAAGAGCTCGTGCGTCCTCCCCCGTAGCGAGATCAACCGTTCTCAAAGCGTGGGGCACGGTTGAGATCGGCTTGAAGGCAGCGCGCACGACGATCGCTTGTCCGTTCGATGTTCCGCCTTCGATCCCACCGGCGCGGTTTGAGGCCCTCGTAAGAGTTCCGTCACTAGCTCGAAGGATCTCGTCGTGAGCCTGGGAACCCAGCAGGCGAGATTGCGCGAATCCGTCGCCGATCTCAACGCCCTTGGCAGATTGAATGGACATCAAGGCAGCAGCAAGCTGAGCATCAAGCCGGCGATCTGATTGGACATGAGTCCCTACCCCGATCGGAACATTCCACGCCACAACTTCAACAATTCCACCAACGGTATCGCCAGCGGCGCGGGTTTCCTCGACACAGGCCAAGAATTTGGACTCATCGTCTTTGTCGAGTGCGCGCATCGGCGACGCATTCAGACGTTCTTCATCAGATGGCAAGGGAAGACGAGCCGACTTCGCTTCGCATGGCCCAACACCAACCACATGGGAAACCAATTCAATGTTCGCAAGCTGGCGTAGGAAAGCCTCTGCGCACGCTCCTAAAGCAACGCGCGCAGCCGTTTCGCGTGCACTCGCTCGCTCGAGAATTGGACGAATTTCAGCAAGATCGTAAGACAAGACACCGGGAAGATCAGCGTGCCCGGGACGCGGTTTTGTCAGCGCACGATTTCGCGCAACCTCACGCTCATCACCTTTACCCGCGTCGACGAGAAGATCCTCGGGTAAAACGGGATCGGCGGACATCACTTTTTCCCATTTCGGCCACTCAGAATTCGCAATCTCGATCACGATTGGCGCACCAGTTGTCAGCCCGTGGCGGACTCCCCCAAGAATTCGCACGTCATCGGCTTCAAACTTCTGCCGCGCACCGCGTCCGGCACCCAAACGACGTCGAGCAAGGGCGTCGCGAATAGTCTGGGTGGTTATCTCAACCCCTGAAGGCATACCCTCAAGAGTCGCAACCAGTGCGGGACCGTGTGATTCACCTGCAGTAAGCCATCTGAGCATGTTCGTAGTTTCTCACACTTAAGCCGAGGGCTTCCAAGGAAGCCACACTATGAGGCCGGTGCCGTCGCAAGGATATCGATAATGATGCACAAGGTATCGTCACCAGTTGCTTGATCAGGGGGAAGGGTGATCGCCAGACGTGAACCAACTTTTTGGTCGATAAGAAGAGGCCGAAGCCCCGGCATAAGTTCGCTCAACCGGACGCGTTCAGGAACACCCGTTCGCCAGGTAGATTCGCGTTCAATTCCATCGCTCCACCCGCTGACGAAATACTGAACAACGATGTCATCATCGGCGCGCACCTGGGAGCCAGAACCGGTGAGTAATGGCTGGACAGTTGGGCCTGAAGGAAGTTGATCACCATGGGTGATGACAGGACCTTCATCGCGCATCGTCACTTCAAGCGGACCGTTTCCATTAACTTGCGCGGAAGCTTGCCCCGAGGCCAAGGTTGGCAAGATATCGATGACAACGACTTCACCGGTATTTAAGCGCGCAGTGGGAGTTGCACTCGCATTAGAGGTTGGTGTACTCGAAAGCGGGCGAGCAATGAGAAGCCGGCTTCCTTCGCTTCGTCCCGTCACTTCACGAGCCATATCCGCACCCAGCGAGTCATTATCAGCCCGGCCGACAACGAGGCGTGGGCGTCCATTGGGGGAAAGCAGCTCACCCGTGCGCGCATCGAAGACAGTTACGGCTAAAAGAACCGGGGAACCCGCGGTAATCGCGCGGCCCTCTCCCTGCGAAATAATCGCATGTTTTGTACTGACAATTTGAAGCGGTTCCCTCAGCTTGACTGTGGGCGTCGCCCCAACGCGTCCAGAGACTTCAACTGAGGCGAGGACGGAACGAGGGGCATCGCCCGAGACAGAGCTAGCCTTCCTGTGCGCGACAAACCACACAGAAGAAGCAATCACTGCGCATACAACAAATAGCGCGATGAGCACGAGGACCCAGCGTCGCCTCGAACCTTGCGATCGTCCACGGGCACCGCGCATACGCTGACGGCGAGAACTCAAACTCTTAGCGTGTTCACTCATGCCGGAAGGAATTCGTCTCGAGCAGGCAAACCTGAGATGAACTGCACAACCGCATCAGACTCGGTCGCGAAAGGATCATTCATCAGGACGTAGCGGCTGGGATCGTCAATTCGTGAAGCACGCACCCAGTCAATCGCCAATTCAACGCCCGCTGCCTCCGCAGCGTTAATGATCGAAGAACGAAGATGCGCACGCGTTGATCGCGGTGCCTGAATGCACGCTTGTTGAACCTGCTCGTCCGTTGTCAGGCGTCGCATGAGGCCGCTTCTTTCCAATCCGCAGCGAAGCCCGTTGGGGCCAATATCGTGATAGGACAAGAGCAAACGTGCAACGCGCGGATCTTCAAGCGTGGTCTGTTTACGCTTGAGATACTCCTGAATCAGACGGAACTTAATGGCGAAATCGAGTTCACGATCAACGGACGACCAGTCACCACTACGCAGGGCTGTAAGCGCACGTTGCCACAGGTCAATGATTTGGCGGGTCAAGGCGTCGCATGAAGAAGCTCCGGTATCAATTCCCAGTACATCGATGACGCGATGAAGAATCCGCTCTTGGATGTCGAGGGCAGAAAGCTCCCCGCCATGTGCCATCGGAACCTTCACTTGAGCCGAGAGGTCTTGATTAAACTGACGAATTGCCAGCATAGGATCGGCCAATTCAAGATCTGACAGATTCATCCCGTCTTCGACGGCATCTAAGACCAGCGAAGTCATTCCGACTTTGAGGAATGTCGTCGCTTCGCACACATTCGTGTCGCCGCTAATGACGTGGAGCCTGCGATATTGACCGGCATCGGCAAGGGGCTCGTCACGCGTATTGATGATTGGACGAGTTCGCGTGGTCGCCGAGGAGACGGCCTCCCACATCTGCTCTGCGCGTTGTGAAAAGCAATAGCTAAGTTTGTTCCCTGAACGCCTCAGGTGCCCCGCACCCACAAGCACCAATCGCGTCACAAAGAAGGCAACCAGCCCCTGAGCAACTTGCCGAAAATCGCGACGACGGTGAAGAAGATAGTTTTCGTGACAGCCAAAACTGTTCCCCGCGGAGTCCACATTGTTACGGAACAAGTAGATCCTTTCAGGATCTGCAAGTCCCTCAAGTTCTGCGCGGGTTCGATCATTGAGTTGGTTGAGTAACTCATCACCGCAGCGGTGCTGGGCAAGAAGGTCCTCGAAAGAGTCGCATTCGGCAGTCGCGTACTCGGGGTGAGCCCCCACATCAAGGTAGAGGCGTCCGCCATTTCGCAGGTAGGCATTGGGAGCGCGACCGCCTGAGGCCAGCGGTGCGAACAACAGCCGTGCGGCAGCATCAGCATCGTGAGTCGGAGGCGCACCTGAACGCGTCGCGCAGGTTAGTCCATACTCGGTCTCGATGCCGACGACTCGGCGCCTCACCTCACTGTCCTCCCTTTTGGACAAATCCCTGAACGAATGATTCCGCATTAGTCTCAAGAACGGTATCAATCTCATCAAGCAGTGCATCGAGAGAATCAGTCTGCGCGGAAGACGACGCGTGGATTTGGCCCGCGGCCTCGTCATCTTCGCGCCCGCTACCGCCAGCGAATAACTGTGAAAGACTCATCTTTCCTCCTCTTCTGCACGGATCAGTGTACCGCGCTCAAGATCAGCCAAAAGTATGGCGTCGACACCGGCCGCTTCAACCAGCGGCCTACGAATCATGTGATCGCCACGGCGCTCACATAGTGAAGTCCACGAGGCCGCAGCAAGTGCGGGAAGATTTCTTACAGCATACCCGCGTAGGTAGGCGCGAGTGTTTTCGGGAGCCCAGTCGGCTGCATGTTCAACGTCTTCAGGTGTGAACATCCGCTTGACACGCCCCGCTCGCTCAAGCGCGGCAACCAAGGAACGGTCCTCACGCAAATCCGCCCACTGCAGATCCATTGCAGCAAGCCTCGGGTCATCCCAAGAAGTCCCCAAACGCGCACGTTGGCGATCAAGAAGTTGGTACTTGCCCACCCATTCGACTTCCGTTGCGACGCTGTAGAGATCACTTGACATACGGTTGAGAATGTCCTCCCAGTAGCGCATGACAAGCTCTTCGTCTTCACTCAAGCCGATTCCCCTTCGAGTGAGGCTCTCATGAACAAGTTCAAGATAAATCTTTTGGATGTCGAGCGCGCTTCGCGCTCCTCCTGCGCAACTGGCTTGGTACGTCAAGCTGGGATCGTGACTGATATTCCATGTTTCTTGAACAGGATCATCGAGCGCAAGCGCATCCCATTCCATTCCCAGGCCGGTCTCGATTGCTTTTAATACCAGCGCGGTAGTGCCCAAGCGCAGGAAAATAGAAGAATCGAATTGATTACCATCTCCACCGATCACGTGAAGACGCCTGTAATAGGCGGGATTAGCGTGGGCCTCGTCGCGAGTATTGATAATCGGTCTGTTGAAGGTCGTCTCAAGGCCAACCTCGTTTTCAACGAAGTCAGCGCGTTGGGAAATCTGAAAACCAGCAACTTCACTGCGCTGTCCGATTCCCACACGCCCCGCGCCACAAATCACTGGACGCGTCACGAAGAAGGGGGTGAGTCCTCGAACAAGATCGTCTAAATCGATGGTGCGGCTGATCTGGTAGTTCTCGTGAGTACCGTATGCTGCGCCCTTGCCATCAGTGTTGTTTTTGACTAATACGATGTCTTCGCCGGCCTCGCGGGCGGCCGCCATCATTCGTCGTGCAATGACTTCCCCGGCTCGATCCCAAAGCACGCCATCGCGAGCATTGGTGGTCTCAGGTGCGGAATATTCCGGGTGCGCATGGTCAACGTAGAGCCGCGCTCCATTCGTGAGAACTGAGGAAACCGCCGCTGGCAAATATCCCTGTGATCGCCGAGGCAGTGGCAGAGTCTCACTTCCACCCGAGGGAGCGAGGTGGTAGGGATCGTCAGTGAGCATCGAGGGGTCAGCAGCCGCACGAGTCAACCGCATTCCACGTAAATCATTGAGCGGGTCTTCGGCTGTGTAATCCCAGCGAACGGGTTCGCTGCCTTCGCTTTGAGTCCCGCGACGCGAAATCTTCGAATAGGCATCAACGATCCGACACGAAAGATCGACGGGATCAGCTTCAGGATCTGAAGGTGAATAGATGCCGTACTCGGTTTCTGTACTCATGACCAGAGCGGACATCATTCCTTCTCTTTCTTGATCGGTCGGATGTCGACGATGTCTTGGTCGAGGCCAATTGTGCGCGCCCAGTCCGCCGGAGCCTGGCGGGTCGCGAGCTCCATCGATTCTCGGATTTCATCGTCGAGGCCACGCATCAGGTGCTCAATCGTCATTCCGTTTCGGGAATTTTGAATTGCGTCCAGAATTGCGTACTTCTTTGCCCGTTCAACGATCCCGGCAATCATGGCGCCTGAAACGATGTCTGCGAGATAAATCGTTTTATCAGTTCCGCTATGAGTGCGCGCACTTAAGAGCGCAGTGTCCGCCTGACGCCGATAGAGATGAGCGACCGCGCGCGAGATCATCTCATCATGAGAAAGCGCATCTGGCCCCGTTTGAAGAGGAACAGATGCATCAAGGTGCTTCACAAAGATTGCGTGTGCCGAGGCCTGGTCCGGTCGATCAATGCGGATACGAACATCGAGTCGACCGGGGCGCAAAACCGCGGGGTCGATCATGTCTGCACGGTTCGAAGCCCCCACAATGACGACGTTATCAAGACTCTCAACGCCATCCATTTCGGCAAGAAGCTGCGGGACGACCATGGTTTCAACATCGGATGAAATACCCGTTCCACGCGTACGGAACAAGGCCTCCATTTCGTCGAAAAAGATCACGACCGGCACTTTCGCCGAAGCAAGAACTCGGGCACGCGCAAAAATCGCGCGGATCTGTCGTTCAGTTTCGCCGACAAACTTCGTCAGAAGTTCTGGCCCCTTGATCGAGAGGAAATAACCTTCTCCAGAGGAACTGAAATCACGCAGCGAATGCGCAAGCGCTTGCGCAATCAGTGTTTTACCGGAGCCAGGAGGGCCATACAGCAGGATGCCTTTCGTTGGGCGCAAGCCATACTGCCGGTAGAGCTCGGGATGCCTAAGCGGCAACTCGATTGCCTGCCGAATCGTTGTGATCTGTTCGTCCAGACCACCGATGTCATCAAAGGTCACCTGAGGAATTTCAGGAGTAAGAAGCTGCTCAACATCTTGACGAATAACGCGCTCATAGGCAAAAGCCGTGCGAGTATCGACCAAGACACTTTCACCGGGACGCAAAGTTCCATGGCGAAGGGGTCCAGCAAGTTCAACGATGCGATGGCTACCAGCTTCTGCAGAAACAACCGCACGATCGGTACCGATCAATTCGGCAACCTGCGCAAGTTCACCGACGCGTGAATATTCACCTGCCCCGACGACGACCATCTTGTCGTCGATCAGGACATGCTGGCCCGGAGAGAAAGAGGTGATGTCAACCTGCGTTGCTACGCCAAGACGCATCAGTCGGCCAGAAACATAGACCTCAACACTACGTGAATCCGTATTGCCACGGTGAAAAACCCCAAGGGTCAACGGAGGCTGGTTCACGTGTTTGAGTTGCTCACGTAAACGAACGAGCTCTTGACGAACTTGGGTAAGTGCTGCGCTTAGGTGCGCATTCTTTTGTTCGAGAATCGACAGTTCTGTCCGTTCAGAGCTCATCGCTGTCTCTTCCCTCAACCCATGTGCGGGCCTTCGCCTCAAGATCTCGGCGAACCTTACGAATCTTCTTATCTGAACTCAGGCGCAAACCCACGCGAGACTCGCTCCACTCGTCTTCATCATCCCACGCTCCTTGGAGGCCTTCAGCTGCCTTCGCGGGACGCGTCGAACGCTCCTGGGGAAGAGTATTGGGAGCTAGACGTCGACAAATCATCAGGAAGCCCGTGTGCGCAACCATTCGATGTTCGGGTCGAACAGCAAGACCGTCAACATGCCACTCACGTGAAAGACTTTCCCATGCGAGGGGTTCGGTAAAGTTCTGCGTAGCTCGCAGATCTTCAATCAAACGCGACATCTGAGTAACAGTTGCGATGTAGCAGCACAGAACTCCACCAGGAACAAGCGCGTGAGCAACCGCGTCAAGGTTCTCCCAAGGCGCAAGCATGTCTAGGACAATCCGGTCAACGCTGGCTTCGGGCAGACGGAGTAATTCCTCTGCAAGTTCGCCGACACGTAAATCCCATGCGGGGTGTGGCGTTCCAAACCACAGTTCAACATTGTCCCGAGCGATCTCGGCGAACTCTTCGCGGCGCTCAACAGAAATGAGCGTTCCCTTCTCCCCCACAGCGTTGAGGAGAGCCATCGACAAAGCACCCGAGCCGGCACCCGCTTCGACGACAACTGCTCCAGGGAAAATATCCGCGTAGTGAACGATTGTCCCAGCGTCCTTGGGGTAAACCACAGCAGCGCCTCTGGGCATCGACATGACGTAGTCAGCTTGGAGAGGACGCAGAATTTGGAACTGACGTCCTTCCTCAGTAGTGATCACTTGGCCATCAGGGCGACCAATCAGATCATCATGGTCGATAAAACCACGATTTGATTGGAAGCGACCACCCGCAACCAAAATCACCTGATGGAGGCGTCCCTTGGGATCGCGAATTTGAACCCTCTCACCTTCGCGGAGGGGGCCACGATGGCGTTCTTGACCGATGCCGTGGAGCGCAGTTTCATGAGTACTCATCGCATCTACACTACCGTGAGCCAAAGATGAAATTCCTGTTAAAAGCGCGCCTCAGAAGGTGGAACTCGTTACGGTAGGATCATGAGGAATTCCCGTCCCAGCCATCCAGCATTGTCAGCAAGCCGTGCAAAAGAGTATCAGCGCTGCCCGCTTCAGTTCCGCCTCCACGTTGTTGACCGGGTCAAAGAGCCTCCCACTCAGGCAACGCTTTTGGGAACTACCGTTCACAGCGCGCTCGAAAACCTCTATGCGGCTCCGCGAATGGAACGTGATGAAGCACTCGCACACAGTCTCTTGGAACGCGAATGGAAGGCCACACTCAAGCAAGATCCCACGGTGATGAGTCTTTTTAAGGATCATGCGGATTTTGAGCGTTGGTACGCACGCATGCGTTCAATGATCTCGAATTATTTTCAGATCGAAGAGCCTCGCGCGCTTGAGCCTCACTCAAGGGAAGCCCTTGTCGAGGGAACGACTCAAGATGGCGTGCACCTCTTGGGGTACATAGACCGTGTCGATCGGGCTCCAAACGGTGACTTACGCGTCATTGATTACAAGACCGGTAAAGCACCCTCTGAGCGATTCCAAGAAGAGGCTCTCTTCCAAATGCGTTTCTACGCGCTTCTTCTCAGCCTCACTGAGCGTTTACCTAAACGTACCCAGCTCGTTTACCTCGCCTCACAAAAGGTCTTAACTTTCGACCCGAACCCGGCAGATATCGATCGTCTAAGTGCACAGCTGGGCGCTCTATGGGAGCAGATCAGAGATGACGCCGTGAAGGAATACTTCCCACCTCGCAAGAACCCCCTGTGTAATTGGTGCGGAGTTCAACAATTATGCCCGCTCTTTAACGGAGAAACCCCCACGATTCCACAAGAAGGACTTCAGCGCCTTCTGGCCGTAGGACCTGCTCCTCGTTAGGAATGTGCCCCCTGGACAAAGTTCGGGCGCTCACCCGCCATAATCGCCTGAATGACGTCCTCATTCAGGTCTGACAGCTCACGAATGTACGGGTAGTTCTTCGCAAAATCTTCGGCTGCCGCACCTTTGATCGCCACGGGAACCCCACCGCTGGCGGAAGCTGCTTGGAGTCCTACGGGGGAATCCTCGACAATCATGCAGCGCCGGATATCAACTCCAAGAAGCTCCGCTGCCTTAAGGTAGCCCTCAGGTGAGGGTTTTCCTTCCGAGACATCATCTCCGTAAATTGCATTCGTAAAACCGGGTGTCGCAGGTACATGCTCAAGGACCCTGGATGCCACTCGCCGTCGCGTCGCTGTAACGACCGCTGTCGGAATTGAGTGCTCATGGCACCAACCTAGGAGTTCAACAAGCCCGTCTTTCCAGGGCAATCCAGCGTCGAGGCGATCGATCACTCCCTGTTCAACACGATCGGCAACCACAGCCTCGTCAAGAGGATGACGAGCAAATGAACGCAAAATTGCCACCATCCGCGGCAAAGTAGACCCCAACATCGTCTGGCGCATCTGCGGGGTCATTTGTGTCCCCATCTCGGCGAGCACCTGTCCTTCCGCCCCTTCCCACAGGGGCTCGGTATCAACGATGGTGCCATCCATATCGAAGAGAATTGCCTCAGGCAGAGTCATACTTCCGTACGTCCTTCACACAAGATTCACGCAGCAGGCGTTGTTCCCAAGGGGGAAAGCAGACCGCTTAACAGACCAAGAGCTACAAGAATACCAATTGCGATTCGGTACCAAACAAAGGGCGCATAGGACTGAGTGGAAATAATCTTCAGGAACCACAAGATCACAACGACGCCGACCACGAAAGCAATGATTGTTGCTGCGATTGTCGGGCCAACAGCAATCGTCTCACTGCCGGTCAAGACCTTTGCTACCTTGTAGAGCCCTGAAGCCCACACGGCCGGCATTGCCAGAAGGAAGGAATAGCGGGCGGCAGCTTCACGGGTGTAGCCCAAGAAACGACCCATAGTAATTGTTCCACCCGAACGAGAGACACCTGGGATGAGGGCCATTGCCTGCGCGAGGCCGTACAGAAGGGCATCCTTCCACGTCATCGATTTCAGGTCGCGCTCTTGAGGTGCATAGCGATCAACAAAGCCCAAAAGTAGGCCGAAAATAATGAGCATTGCTGAAGTAATCCACAGGTTACGCAAGCCCGTATCGATCGCATCCTGGAAAAGAAGACCCAGAATACAAATCGGAAGCGAACCGACAATGATCATCCATCCCATTCGCGCATCAGGATCACTTGAGGGCACTCGATTTTCCTTTGCGCCCAACGGTAAAGATCGGAACCACGCACTCAGGATGCGGACAATGTCCTTCCAGAAGACGATGACAACCGCAAGCTCCGTACCGATTTGCGTGATTGCGGTGAAAGCAGCACCCGGATCGGTTGAGCCCGTAAGCTCACCGACAATGCGAATATGCGCGGAGGAGGAAACGGGAAGGAACTCCGTCAGACCCTGAACAAGTCCAAGGATGATTGCATCAAGCCAGCTCATATCCCCAACTCTACGGCGCTTGGCCTCACGCTAGCCAAAGATGGGCATGTGTATGCCGTCATAGCTCGCGCGTTCTAGGCTTAGCTTATGGAGATTCGCCAATGTGGAACGCACGGACTTTCTGTGTCCAGTCTGGGTTTAGGAACACTGACTTGGGGACGCGACACAGATGAGGATCAGGCCTGTGCAATGCTCAAATCCTTCGTTGACGCTGGGGGGACTCTTGTAGAAGTAAGTCCTCTCCACGGTTCTGGCCGCGCTCTCAGCGTTCTTGCCGAGGCCTTACGCGCCGTTGGTAGACACCGAGTCACGATTGCTTTGCGTGGTGCAATGCGTTTCTCTCAAGGAGCCAATGAGCTCTCTGCTTCTCGTGGAGATATGCTGCGCTGCCTAGATACAACACTTGCGATTCTCGACACCGATTACGTTGATCTCTGGCTTGCGACGCCTTCACGTACCTCCATCCCATTGGAGGAAACACTGTTGGCACTTCAGTGGGCGTATTCCAGCGGACGCGCGCACTACGTGGGCTTGAGTCACCGTGATACGTGGGATTGCGCGCTTGCCTGGGCAAAGTCCGAAACTCTGCCCTTGGCCGCTGTCGAAGAAGAGTTTTCACTTGTGTGTCCTTCTCCCCTCCTTGATCGTGCCCGAGACAAGAATTTTGGTTTTCTTGCGCACTCACCACTTGCTGGGGGCGTTCTGACAGGAAAGTACCGCCACGCCACTCCCCCGGACTCACGCGCAGCCTCGACGCATTTGCGTTACACCGTTGCGCCTTACCTTGATTCAAGTGATCCCATTGTCGAGGCCCTCTCTCAGGCCGCGCAGGGGCTGGAGTCATCGATCGCAGACATTGCGCTTGCATGGGTACGCGACACTCCAGGTGTGACGAGTGCGATTATCGGACCGAGGAACCTCAAACAGCTCGAGCAGCTTCTTGCTGGACAACTTGAACTACCTTCGCCTATCCGCAGCGTCCTCAACGAGCTAGCAGCATAATAATCAGTGTGGGCCGCCCGAAGGTAGCCCACACTGATTCAGTTACTTGACTTTTAGGCGACAATCTCAGTCGTCATCGTCCTCGTCTTCCACATCGATGAAATCATCGTCGTCATCGTCGGACTCATCGTCATCTTCTAGATCGATGAAATCGTCGGCGTCCTCTTCTTCGTCTTCCTCATCGTCAGAGACAATGAGATCGAAAGGAAGTTCGACTTCATACTGCGTGAAAAGTACGTCGTCATAGGTGAAGAAGGCGTCACGAAGTGCCTCTTCAGCGTCAAGGAGTGCTTGCTCGTCAACCTGCTCTGAAGACGTAACTTCATAGTGGTTTTCGAAGGCTGCGATCAATTGATCAAGAACGAGGCGCGGATTCGTGGTCATGGTCACATATCCTACACGAAACTCTAGGGCAAGTTCAGCTGAGAACGAATGCCCGAAACCATAAGGTCAGCGCCCTTAATCTCGGCAGTTTGATCCGCACCTAGAATACGAGCATTTCCCTCGCTATCGAGAAGCTGGGAGACGCCGTGCTCAGGCCCCAGTGGCAAAATTACCCACTCGTCACTGGGAACATATTGAACTTCGGGAGTCTTTCCAGCCAGCTGTGCGGAGATATTTGCGATAACGACGCGCGCCTGAGCACGGGCGGCATCCGCACGCTTCGATTCGCGGACATCGGTCAGGTCGCCGACCGCATAGACGCGTTCTTGTCCGGATACGACTAAAGTCGGCTGAACCCGTAGAGCCCCATCGGGACGCAATGCAGATTCCAAGGAGGTACCGATCACGTAGCCGGAGTTTGGACGCGATCCATAGCACTGGAACCAGATATCCGCTTCGATGCTATCGCCATCTTTGGTTTCGACATTGAAGTGGCCGAGTTCGCCGACGTTAAACGGCGGAAGGTAGGCAAGCTCTGAACCTTCAAAAAGGCGAATGTTCAATTCAGCCAGCTGCTCACGTACCTGGTCGCGCAGAGCCTCAGAGAAGCCGTAGGTCGGTAGGATTTCCGGGCTCTTCTCAACCAAAGTGATATCAATGTCAGGGAATGCATGACGCAGTTCGCCAGCAAATTCAATACCAACGGTTCCGCCACCGACAAGTAACACAGAGCGCGCACCACGGAGATAAGCGGAAAGCTGGCTCAAACGAGCTTTTGCAACGTCAGAACGGGAAGCCGTGTACTTCGCAGGGAAAGGATAGGTTGAGCCAGTTGCGAGCACGACGTAGTCCGCATCAATGGGATCCTGTCCAAAAATATGAACACGAGTGCCTTCAACCCGCGAAACGGTTCCGTGCACAACCCGGCCATTGGTCAGAAGGTTTGTGTAGGGCATAAAGATTGAGTGCTGCCAAGCCTCGTCAACAGCCGCACGCAAAGCCGCAGCGTGATGAACGAATTGATCCTTTTGTTCAACCAAGATGACTTCAGCCAAAGGATCAAGTCCCTTAGCGACGGTGACACCACCGTATCCGCCACCGACAACGACGACTCGGGCCACAGCGCTCTCCTTTACTCGTTCGCTCCCCTTCATTGTCCCTGAAAACTATCTGCTCGACGAGCGCAAAAAGTGTGTTATTGCTGACCGAGGGCCCGGGCGATGTTCGGAGTAAAGAAGTTTGGCCCTTTCAAGACCTTGCCGTCCTCACGGAGCTTGACACTTCCATCCGGCATCAGTTTCGACAAATTGGATGCCTGAATTTCAGCAAGGACGCGATCCAAATTAATGCCAGATTCCAGGGCCATGCCGTAGATGACATAGACCAGATCCCCTAAAGCATCCGCAGTCTCAATAATGTCGCGGGTTCCATCATCCGCTGCGACTGCGCGCTGTGTCGCTTCTTCAACGATTGCGCGCGCTTCCTTTCCGTACACCGCACCTAAGAGCTCAGCGAACTCTTCTCGAATCAAGCTCACGCGCATATGGAGGCGCTCATAATCAAGGGTTGGTTCCTGCCCATCTCGCACGCGATCAGGCATGAAGTACGTGCGATGGAACTGCTGGACAAGAGCTTGCGGACGCGATGAGTCAAGAAGTTCGGGGGCTCCGGAGCTAGGTCCATCCCACGGACTTGCGGGTGTGCGCGGGTCAGAGGCAAGGATGCCTCCAACCCAGGCCTCGTATCCGGGAAGGCGCGCAACGCCTTCCTTGCGGAAACCGTTCTTCCACGCAGCCTTCCAAGATCCCCAATTTCCTACGTGCGCCGCCCACTCAACGCGAGAAGCAGCTAATCTCTCGAATGCTGTATCTAGAGCAAGGGACACAGCCTCTGTTGCTATGCCCTTGCCCCACTCGTCATGGCAGACAAAATACGAGACTTCATAGTGGTCAGAAAAATGAGTATTACGGATAAGCTCGAAACGCCCAAGGAAATGTCCATCATGGACACTGCGGATCGCCCAATCCGCACTCCCCTGCTCCCACTTCGAAGGTACCTTTGCAAGATTCTCTTCAGCCATTGACAGAGTGTAGGGATAGGGAATCGAGGTTGTTTCGTGAAAAATCGGATCCTGTAGTGCATGAGTAAGATCCACCGCATCGCTGGCAGACAGCGGGACTAAAACAATATTTTCACCGTGAACGTCAAAGGGTTCCATCAGTGTGTTTCCTCCTGTGTTGATACATTCGGGTGGACCTGTTCCCACGCAGTGTCCAGAATTCGCCCCATCGCTTCGGTATCGTGCATTCCCTGAACAACAAAACTCCGGTCGAAGAGATACGTCGGAATAGTGTCAATTCCCATCTGTACCGCGATCTGATAGTCCGAGAAAACTTCGGACGAGGCGACAGGGTCACTCAGAGCGTCAACAACCAGCATTTCGGGGATCCGAACATCCTGCGCGCACCCGATCAACACGTCGGGGTCGGCAAGGTTTAAGCCAACTTCAAAGCGAGCACGGAACAAAGCCTCGGCGTAGGCAAATTGATAGGTTCCTGCACCTGTCGTAATTCCAGATCTCTCGTCCATTTCTCGCGCTGCAGCCATAGCCTTATGGGCGAAGGACGTCGGCGCAACAACCAAGGATTCAAAATCCAAGGAAATACCGTCCGCACGCGAAAGTTCGCTCACACGCTCAAGCGCCTCACCTGCGTCCTCCAGGCTCATGCCAGGATGGGTATGAACGAGGAATTCGGCCTGAGACATTTCAAGGATGCTCGATTGTTCAGGGTCCAGCAAATAGGCATGGAAACGAACCTCAACCTGATCACGACGGTCGAAACGCGTCAGAGCATCACGTAGATGATGGATACCGAGGTAAGACCAGGGGCACGCAAAATCTGCCCATACGTCGATATGCATGCATTCTCCTTGAAAAACGGTATCGCTCGTCCTACCCAAAAGCGTACGTGTGCCCCTGAAGAGTTACCACCGCAAAACGCGTTAAACCACGGACGGCGCATTTTCACCCAAGAATGATGCGCGGAAAGTAGAAGAAAACCCGGGGATCTTTCGATCCCCGGGCACTTGTGCGCGGAGGGGGACTTGAACCCCCACCCTCGTAAAATGAGGACTAGCACCTCAAGCTAGCGCGTCTGCCTATTCCGCCACCCGCGCAGGTGA
>CAUTOM010000027.1:0-23352 GCA_963540435.1 uncultured Actinomyces sp. | reverse complement strand
CCGACGGCAAGTACCTCTAGCCCGACACCGACGGCAAGTACCTCTAGCCCAACGCCGTCGGCGACCACTCCGCAAACGAGCTCGCCAACCCCCTCGTCTTCGACCACTATGGTTACACCTGCTCCTCGCGTCAGTACTTCGCCTCATCCGAAGGACGCGCTTGCGCGTACCGGAGTCAACTCTGGGATGGTGCTGGGCAGTGTAGCCTTGCTGCTGGCATTTGGAATATCTCTGCGTCAACGGTCAGAACAATTTGCAAAAAGTTAAAACTGGGATTTCCCTATGAGCATTTACACATGAATTGCGTATTGTTCCCGAAAACTCGGCAGAATGCTCGCGTCTTGGCCCTGAATAATTATTGTTTCCGCAATTTAGTCTGGGGTAATGCTGAAGGTCAGCGTGCTAACCTGTTGATATCTGGTCACGTGAGTGACGCTTCTCGAGAAAGATTTAAGTTCATGATTTTCAATGCTTCAGGCGCGCGTTTCCGCCGTGCCTCGATTGCAGGTGCGCTGATCTGCGCACTCTCCGGTGCTGGTGCGATGACGGTGATGACCGCGTCTCCATCTCGCGCGGATCACGTGCCCGTCGAGGTAAACCAAGTCGTCAAGACCGTCGTAATGAAGAACCGTTCGACTCCGAACGGCCCTAACCATGTGTGGGATAACTTCACGATGGATTTCAGCTTCGATACGACTGGTGTGGATGTTGCCGAAACGGATACTGTCACCATCCAGTTGCCCAGCGAGCTGCGCACCCGCGAAGCCTACTTTGATGTCACCGATAAGAACACCGGTGACGTCGCAATGAAGTGCGTTATCCCCGCCGGCGTCGGCCAGACCCTCCACTGTGCGTTTACGGACTACGCAGATAACCACATCAACATGAAGGGCGATATCCACGTCCTCGCAGATATGACTCGCGCGACCACTTCAACGCGCTTTGAGTTCAAGATCGGCCATGACATCGTCCTATCTGCGGACATTGAAAACGGTAACGTCGTTCCGAACACAAACGGCTACGCTCCCGATACTCCGTGGAAGCATGGCTGGCAGCTGCACGAGGGACACAACGAACGTTTTACCTGGGAGGTCTACATCCCAGAACGTAACATTCACTCGGGCACCATTTCGGTGACTGACACCTTCGACACCGCTCATGGCGGCTACAAGCTGTTCAATGACCCCTCAACGGATCCGAATGCATGGCAGCGAACGCGCTTGCTCAAGTGGAACTCTCTTGATGACTTCAAGGCTGACCCGAGTCACCAGAACTACGTTGAGAGTATTCCCGTTGGCGGAGCGGTCAATGGTGGCACCTTCACCATGACCGAGACTTCGACTGGCTTCGTTGCTTCTTTCCCGAACTCCAACAGCGACGCGTACTACATGATCAAGTACTACACCGTGCTGAATATTCCGGAGAATGCAAAGCCTGGAAACGTCTTCAATAACAAGGCCGATGTCAACGGCATGACTGCTGAGCGCAACATTGCGATTGAAACAGTTGGTTGGGGTGACCTCTCGAGCGAAAATCGCCCGACTCCGCCCGCTCCATCGACCTCGACTCCTCCGGCAACTACGGTGACCCCCTCGCCTTCTGAATCAACTACCGAGGCCTCGCCCTCCCCGAGTAACTCGACTACACCTTCACCGAAGACCTCCCTGGCCCACACCGGTGCTCTGACCGCTCCTGCAATTGGACTTGGAGCATTGGGACTGGCGCTGGGGGTCGCACTCATGCGACGCCGTGAGCAAGCCTCGGCCTGAGGTGAGTAAGCACCTTCGTGTAGAAACGAAACTATGATCATGGGCCCCGTCCACGAGGACGGGGCCCGTTGCTTTACCCAAAATTACCGGTGATCAGGGGCTATTTGTCTGAATGTGTGCTGTTGGTCAGTTCACGGTCCTTGGAAAACTTAGAGTTCAAGCACTGCTGTTTCCTTCGAGCTATTAATTTCTTACGATCTGTCAGAAACTGAGACTTCTTGAAGAATATTCAGGAATGTACCGGGGAGGAATTTTGACACACTCGTGAAAAACCTTGGAATTACGCGGATTTAGGGCGCAAAAAATTGTTGTTTAGGCAATGGAGGCTGAATTGAAGCTGAATGTGATCGTGTTAGCCTGAGGCTGTCGAGTCACGTATGTGACACCCCTCCAGAAAGACAAGAACGTGATGAATAACGTAGCTACGCGCGCACAGGTGCGTCGCGGGACACTGGCCGCGGCGCTTACTGCCGCACTCCTCGGCGCTGGCGCCCTTAGTGTTCTTTCGCCGAGCGCCCCCTCGGCCTCGGCAGCAGAAGTAGATGTCGTGAAGACAGTGACGATGGTGAATAGTTCGCATCCGCATGGGCCGAATTACGTCTGGGATAACTACGTCATGGATTTCTCTTTCGATACAAGCGGTAAGGCTGTGACCGAAGGGGATACGATCACCATTCAGCTGCCTAGTGAACTGCGTACTCGCGCCACCCGCTTTGATGTTGATGATAAGAACGGCGGCGGAACTGCACTCAATTGTGTAATTCCGGCAGGCGAGGGGCAATCGCTTAGTTGTGCCTTTACCGACTATGCAAAGCGACATGTGAATATGAAGGGCGATATTCATGTTCTTGCGGATATGACTCGCGAATCGACTTCTGATTCTTTTAGCTTCACAATTAATCACACTGTTACGCTGACGACGACTGTGCCTAATGGCAATATTGTGAGGAATACAACCGGGTATGCGCCTGTTGATCCCTACAAGTACGGTTGGCAGCTGCATGATGGTCACAACGATCGTTTTACATGGGAGATTTACCTCCCCGAACGTAATATCACGTCGAATACCATCAACATTACTGATACTTTTGATACCTCCCACGGTGGCTACAAGCTGTTCAATGATCCGGCGCCGAATGCTTGGCAGCAAACGCGCTTGTACAAGTGGAATTCATTGGCTGATTTCAAGGCTGATGTGAACCATCAACATCCCGCAGAAAGCGTCAAAATTGGCGGTTCTGTCAATGGTGGAACCTTCACCATGACTGAGACCGCGGATGGTTTTGTTGCTTCTTTCCCGAACTCGAATAGCGATGCCTACTACTTGCTCAAGTACTACACAGAACTCAAGATTCCTGGTTCGGCAACCGTTGGCACCAGCTTCAAGAACACTGCAGTAGTTAACGGGAAGTCGGCCGAACGGACAATTGCTATCGAAACTGTTGGATGGGGGGAACTTGAGGGTCAGTTGAAGACAACTCCTCCTACTCCCTCTGTGACTACTCCGCCCACGACTGTGCCGTCTCCTTCCGAGTCAACAACTGTTCCCTCACCTAGCGTGAGCACGACGGTTCCTCCGAAGAAGGGACTTGCACACACCGGTGTGAACCCTGCTCCAGTCATCGGCGTAGGAGCTCTCGGCCTTGCCTTGGGCGTGGCTTTGATGCGACGACGTCAGCAGGCGTGAAAAGCTGAGCCTCTGAAATAGAGCAAAAACTGTGGCCCCCGCCCAAAAGGTGGGGGCCACACAGTGCATATTAGTGTTGTTTTTGCAGTTCAGAGCAGGTGTTAGTGGGTGAATATTCCTGTCTGGTCAGCTTATGTTCCGTGAGAACTGATTAATTTTGCTGTGCGTGGATTCTTGATTTGGGCCAATTTTTTACGTGTAGTCAGAAACTGGGACTTTACTAAGAAAATTTACACGTAAATTACGTGTTTTAATACAAAAAAATTGGGTATTTCGTCGAAACCTCGCTGTTTTCTTGTTGGAAATATTCGTATTTTTGCGCAGAAAAGCTGAAATCAGACTGGAAAATATCGTGCTAGCCTCTTGGTGTTACGTCACGGAAGTGACCACCCTCCAGAAAGACGGAATGTCATGAATATCGATGCAACGCGCGAACGGCTGAGTCGTGCTTCGCTCGTTACTACCCTTACATGTGCACTTGTCGGTGCGGGCGCACTGAGTACTTTTGGACCGGGCGTTCCCACGGCCTCGGCAGTGGAAATCAACAACGTTATCACCGGCGTAACGATGACAAACGAATCCAGCCCCAACGGCCCCAATACGATTTGGGATGAGTTTTCAGCGGATCTCACTTTTGATACGACGGGAAAGAATGTCTCCGAAGGCGACACTCTCACAATCCAGCTTCCGCAGGAACTTCGTACTCGTAATGCCGATTTCGATGTGATCGATAAGAACGGCGGTGGTGTTGCGTTGAAATGCTCCCTGCCGTTCGGTACTGGACAGACTGTAAGCTGTGTTTTTACCGACTACGTGAACACGCATATCAACGCCAAGGGTGATATCCACGTCCGAGCCGACATGGCAACCACCACTGCGACGAATCGTTTTAGCTTTACAATCGGCCACTCGGTGACCCTCGAAGCTGAGATCGATCATGGCAACGTGATCTCAAATCAGTACAGCTGGGTTCCTCAGCAGCCGTGGAAGTATGGATGGCAACTCCATGAGGGGCATAACGAACGCTTTACTTGGGAAATCCATATTCCTGCACAATCGATTCAATCGCCGGTTATTTCCATTACTGATACCTTCGACACCTCCAATGGGGGCTACAAGCTTTTCAATGATGGAGTGAAGAACCAGCAGGCGCGTCTGCTCAAGTGGAATACGACTGCGGCCTATCGGAACGATCCTTACCACCAGCGTCCGAGCGAACTCGTATGGGTTGGTGATTCCATTAACGGCGGCACCTTCACGATGACCGAAACTGCTGATGGTTTTGTTGCATCTTTCCCGAACTCGAATGACGATGCGATCTACGAGCTCAAGTACTACACCGAGCTGAAGAGCCCCGAAGGCCTGAAGATTGGCAACGTTTTCAACAACACCGCCAACGTCAATGGTCAGACCGCGACCAAGACCGTCGCTATCGAAACCGTCGGTTGGGGAAATGTTGAAAGCCAGTTGCGAACGACCCCTCCGACTCCCTCTGTGACTACTCCGCCCACGACTGCGCCTTCTCCTTCTGAGACAACGACTGTTCCCTCGCCTAGCGTGAGCACGACGGTTCCTCCGAAGAAGGGACTTGCACACACCGGTGTAAACGCTGCTCCAGTCATCGGCATAGGAGCTCTCGGCCTTGCCTTGGGCGTGGCCTTGATGCGACGACGTCAGCAGGCGTGAGTGTTGCTTGTGCCTTGAGTTCGGCCGTAGGTTCGAGCGTCTGAAGTAGCCGAGTTTCTGAGGCGTCGAGTTTCAGAGCCGGTATGCTCGGTGAATAGGCTCTCGCGAAACATATATCAGGTGGGTCCCATCCTTTCGGATGGGACCCACCTATGTTTGAGTCTCAAGTGCTGTCGGGTATTTGCCACGTTGCTCCCGCTGCTTGCTGCTTGCGTTGCCCGCGGCCTCGTTCCCTGCTCGGCGCCCTGCCCGCGGCCTCGTTCCCTGCTCGGCGCGCTGCCCGCGGCCTCGTTCCCTGCTGGCCTTCGTAATTGACACATGAAGTCGACGAAAAGCATAGGTTATAGCCTGTGTTTTTGCTGACTTCGTGTGTCGTCTTACGGGCGGGTGCTGATTTGCGTGTTTTGGGTCCCTTGGACAGCATCTTCATATGTTGGAACGGAGGCGTTTCGGGCGTGCCTCGACGCATTCTCCCGCCACTAATGCTCCACACGAAGCCAGGGAATGTCACAGCTTGTATAATGTGTCTTTTGCCGACTTCGTGTGGAGTAGAGGAACGGATGGGCCGGATGGGCCGGATGGGCCGGATAAGCCGGATGAGCACCCGGCGCTCTATGCCCGTGCGTCAAAGTGCTGCAGGCCGGAATCCTCACGGGAACCGCCCTGGCCGTCACCGACGTCGTGGTAGTCGTGAATCCATTCGATACGGTGAACCCACTTGACCATCTTGTAGCCGTGCTGAGAATCAGCACGCAGACGCAGGGGGCCGCCATAAACGTCGGGCAGTGGCTCACCGTTCATGGCCCATGCGAGGATGCATTCATCATCGTCAACCATGGAAGGATCCAGGCACTCGTAGTACGGAGTCGTCGGGCCGCCGTCGTACATATGTCCCACGTGTCCGTAGGAGGTGACCATAACGTAGCGTGCGCCCTCGGTAGGCTTGACCAGAGCTAAGACGTCCTTCAAACGGATGCCTTCCCACTTTGCAATGCCGGTCCATCCCTGCATGCAGGTGTGCATGGTGATGTTAGTGACGTGGCCAAGTGCCTTGAGCTCATCAATCGAGAAGGACTTCTCTTCCTCGACCAAACCGCCAATCTCCAGGCGGTAGTCCTCGAAGCCGCGTTCACGCATTTCAACCCACTCTTCGGATTGCTCGCGTGTCGGGGGACGAGTATTCACCCAGTGGAAAGGCGAAATATCGTCTTCGGTGAAGGTGCCTGTCTTAACCTGACGAGAGTGCATCTTGTCGAGGGTGAGCGAACGGATAGGCTGGGTTGCTCCCCAGACCAGGCGCTGTGCGCGGCGCTTGTCAGCCAATGACCAGTAGGACGCACCGACCCATAGAGCGATTGCAAAGACAATTCCAAGGATCAGCATTGTCACAGCCTGGGCGAATCGCGCTGCAGTAATGTCGTTGTAGTTTTCACCCAACATCATGTGTGCGATGTTGTACTGCGGGTGAACAATGAATACCAGCGCAACGTGAATCACTACAAATACGCAGTAGAAAGCCATTCCAAGGAAGTGGATGGAACGCGCCGTCTGACGGTTACGGAAGAGCTTGACGTAGCGAGGGAAGCGCCCTGCGAAGGTCGGAGACATGATCGGTCCGGTTGCGATCATCAAAGGCGCAACGATGAAGACAACTGTGAAGTACATGAGCTTCTGCAGGGCGTCATAGGGCTGAAAGTGCTCGATTGAGGGGATCTGCAGGCCCATGTAGATCTTGGCGCTTTCCCATGCTTCGGGGAAAATTGACCATGAGGTCGGGACGATGCGGCGCCATTGACCGGTTCCAAAAAGTAGAGCAACGTAGATAAAACCGTTGAGCAACCAGATTGAGGTAACTAGGGCGTGCCATGCGCGTCCGAGTCCAATTTCGCCTCGTCCGGGCAGAGAGATCAGCGGGTGAAGACTGCGCTGATCATCGCGAGCGGTGAACTCGCCGGGGACGGTCGAAACCTTGTCCTTGGTGAATTTAATCCACTCAGAGCCGGGAGTGCAGTGGTTATTCCAGTACAGTCGCGGGTGAGACGCTAGAACTTCCCAGCCGGATCGAATGAGGAACCCCATCATGATGAAGTTGATGAAGTGGGTGATTCGAAGCCATGCGGGGAAGGTATCCAGATCAACGCCGTTCACGATATTCGCGACTGCAATAAATGAGTGCGACATGGTGATTCCTTAGTCGATTCTGACACGGTGACACTTTCAGTTTAGGACGCATCTGTCATAAAAAAGGAAAAAACCAAATTTATTTACGAATCTCGCTCAATGTGTCACAATCGCATGACTGTGCAAGAAAATGGCGATTTTAGGAAGAATGAAAACGATAGCTTTTAATCTGCGGAGAAGTGCGTTTATTGGTTGAAAGTATTGGCAAAAGTGCCGAAAGCATTTCAGGACGATGGTCCTAATTGACGAGGCCGTGGCGGGGATGCGCGAAGAAGTGCACACTACCCAGCCACGGCCTCGTCAAGGAGAAGAAACGTTATGAGGAAACTGAGAAAGCGCTCCCTCAGACTTACAGGCGCGGAATGTTACGCATATTTGATGTCGCCATCGAAACCACCTCGCCGGCGCCGCGGTTCAAGACGATCTTGCTCATTGCTGTTGCGAAACCAATGACCTGGCCCGAACGAATCTCAGGAGGAAGCGAGAGCGCATTCGGATCAGTCATGACCTCGACCAGAGCCGGGCCGTCGAAAGCAAAGGCTTCCTCAAGGGCTGAGCGCAGACGCGTTGGCTCCGTGACTCGCTCGCCGTGGAAGCCGACTGCGCTTGCGACTTCCGCGTAGTTCACGTCGTGGACATCGGTGCCGTAATCGGGCAGGCCGTTTACCAGCATCTCGAGTTTCACCATGCCCAGCGTCGAGTTGTTGAAGACAACAACCTTGATGGGGAGGTCGTACATGCGCGCGGTGACCAGCTCGCCAAGGAGCATTGAAAGGCCGCCATCGCCAGAGACGGAAATGACCTGACGCTTCGGGAAGGCAACCTGCGCACCGATAGCGTGAGGAAGTGCGTTGGCCATCGAGCCGTGTAAGAACGAGCCGATGAGACGACGGGTGCCAAGCGGATCGATGTAGCGTGCGGTCCACACGTTGCACATACCCGTATCAGCCGTAAAGATTGCATCCTTTGATGCAACCTCATTGAGGATGTGAGCAGCGTACTCGGGGTGAATTGGTTTCATGTGCTCTGCATTGCGCGTGTAGGCGCCAACGGGGGAGTGCATGATCTTCGAGTGCTTCTTCACCTTTGCCTTGAGGAAAGCATCCGAACGATCGCGATCGAGCAGCGGCAAG
Organism: uncultured Actinomyces sp.; assembly: GCA_963540435.1. Lineage (GTDB taxonomy): Bacteria > Actinomycetota > Actinomycetes > Actinomycetales > Actinomycetaceae > Pauljensenia. Next base: position 14,896 of record CAUTOM010000027.1, on the reverse strand, counting down.
AGCGCTGCGATCAGGGGTTTGACATCACTGTGAATGGGAAGCGAAACATCGGTACGGCGGCCCAGCTTTTCGGGACGGTTTTCAACCTGAACGGTGAAAGTATTGGGCAGGAACTGATCGTAGGGGAAGTCGGTGCCGAGCATGATCAGAACATCGGCATCATTCATGCCCTCAGCTGCTGCGCCGTAACCCAGCAGTCCGGTCATGCCCACATCGAAGGGGTTGTCGTACTGGATGAAGTCCTTGCCACGCAGGGTGTGGCCAATGGGGGCCTTCAAAACGTCGGCAAGCTCGATGACCTCGTCATGAGCACCCTTCACACCGGCACCAGCAAAGATTGCAACCTTCTTTGCGCGATTGAGGACATCTGCGAGCTGTCGGACATCTTCCTCATTCGGGCTCAGCACGGGGCGTCGGGAAGGCACGTACTTCGGTGAAGGAGAAGTCGCCTTTAGGTCGGAGACGTCACCGGGAAGGCTGATGACTGAAACGCCAGAAAGTTCAACAGCGTGACGGATGGCAGCGTTAACGACGCGCGGGGCCTGCTCGGCACTGGAAATCATCTCGTTGTAAACCGAGCACTCATTAAACAAGCGATCGGGGTGCGTCTCTTGGAAGTACATCTGACCAATCTGAACGCTGGGGATGTGCGAGGCGATTGCCAAGACGGGTGCGCCCGAGCGCTGTGCATCGTACAGCCCGTTGATTAAGTGAAGGTTGCCCGGTCCGCACGAGCCTGCGCATACTGCCAGCTTTCCGGTCAGTTGCGCTTCAGCGGCTGCGGCGAAAGCAGCGGCTTCCTCATGTCGGACGTGAACCCAGTCAATTCCGCCCTTTTTGCTGCCTCCGGACTTGCGGATTGCATCGACAACGGGGTTGAGTGAGTCACCAACGATGCCATAGACGCGGTGGACGCCGGCGTCGATGAGTTGGGCAACAAGCTGCTCTGCAACGTTCATAGTCGCTCCTTGGTCTTTGTGTGAGCATTTCGCGAAGTGTGAGCGTCCAGCCCAAATAAACACGATCTGCTCCGAACAAAACCAGCGTACACCGACTAAAGTCCTAGTACTCTGCGAGAGTGAGGCAAAGAACGAAGCTGCGGGTTGTCTGAGTTTCCTGATTCGTTAAGGTCTTCTGTTTATGCCTCGCCTTGGCCGCCGAGTTCCTTCTCGATCTCGCGGGCAAGAGCGCGAAGTTTGCTCCCGCTGGAGTGAGCCTTCTTCGCAGTCTCGTTGATCTCAGTGACCAGGTCACGCAGTGCATCCGTATCACCAAGTTGGGTGTAACAGTCGGCCAATGCAGCAAGTGGGAAGGGGTAGTTCTGGCTATCCTTAATCTCTTTTTGCATCTCGTGGGACTGCCTCAAAATCGGGATGGCGATCTCAGGCTCGTTCCGCTTCATATAGACCCATCCCCGGATGTACTCGATACCCGCTCGAAGGAAAACAAGCTCCTCGGAATCAATGGTTTCGCGATGAGAATCCAGCCACGAAACGCCAGCTTCCGCTGCCCGCAGTGCCTGATCTTTATCATCGTCCGAAGGGCTGCCAGAGGGAACAGTCAGGTAGACATTCGCCTGCATGCGACGTAGGGCAATGACGGAAGAATGGTCGTTCATACGCTCAGCAACGTTGAGCGCGTTCGTGATGGCCGTTAGGCGAAGCGAACGATCGCCCAGTTCCTCTGCTGCCTTATTCGCAATCTCGCCCGCACGAGACGCAGTGGGGAAGCAACCGCATTCGATCAATCCCGGAATTGCCGCTGTAGCCGTATCAAAGGCCTCCTGATCGTTGTCAATGTTCAGGTAATACTCTGCTAACGCTGTGCGCAACAAGGCGGCCATCGTTTGGCCAAACCAAGATCCCGTGCAGGACAGAATCGCCTGCTCAAGGATTTCGATTGCTTCCTCGCGTCGCCTCACCGCGACAAAAGCATCCGTGATGAACTTGGTTGAGGACAGTCCAAGAGAACGCAGAGGTGTACGCGAAATGATCTCGTTCATTCGCGTTGCCTGGGAAGCTGCCTCGGCTGATTCACCGGCCTTCAGACTTGCGACACAAATGATCAAGCGCGCGATGAAAGCCGTGTAGGGGTCCTGCGTCGTCGAGCGTAGGACTTGGTCAGCTGTCTGGGCTGCGCGTCGAAAATCCTGTGCCTCAAGAGCAAGTTCGGCGCGTTCCAAAAGGATTGTGCGCTCGAAGGCTACTGGTTCAGTACCACTGCGGATGCACGCTGGCTTCAGGGATTCGAAGATATCAAGGCTATGCATTGCCTTCTCAATATCGCCGCATTCGAGATAGTTTTCGCCGCAGGTCGAGAGGCTATCCTCGATGGTGGACAGATCGAATGCGCTGATCTTTCCGCGGTTGATCGTCGGCACCATTTGGGCAATCTGACTCGTGAAGCGATTAAGGAATTCACGTACGCTTGCGCGGAAATCGGCAGAGATCTCTTCACCTTGCCACGACAAACGACTGAACTCGCAGGAATACTTGAGGAGCTCAAGCTGCGAGCTAAACAATTCCTTGCGGCTCATGATTGTGTCGGCTCGCCCGAAGACCTTTGCAAGGAAACCAGGAGTAACAACCGGGACATCATCGCTCATCGAGGCGATCACCGGTGCGACGCGCGCATAGATACCCTCGAAAGCGCTGTATTGTTTGCCCAATGTCATGAGCGTCTTTGCGAAGTTAGCAAAGAGCAGAGCCTCTTCAGGATTGCTGGTATCGAAGTCCAGGTCTGCGATGTTTTCGGATGAAGCTAAGGCCCAGTCGGTTAGAACATTGCTTTCAACACTGAAACCAATGGCATCGCCAATTGCGATATAGCGCTCAAAAGCCTCGCGCATCGAGGTGGGAGGCTTCGGAACAGTGTAATCAACGGCCGGATAGGGGTCCGTCTCATCAATCGTTTCACTCTTGCCACGGGAAGAGCGGGAGGGAGGAATCGGGCGAGCGTCTTGTCCTTCAACCGTAGAAATCGGCTCCGGCATACTCTCGCGTTCGCCTACGAGCTCAAAACGCCACTCGCTATTCGCGCGCTTTTCGGCCTCGTCGTCAACGGGACCAGCCTCAATAATTTCACGAGTAAGCACAGTGCAGTAGTCGTTCCCGTTGCGTTTATCGAAGAGCGCAGCCACGTCCAAAGCCCACCCGCTCAGTCGATCGGCAACCTCAGACAGAGGCGTATTGGCGTCAAGTCGTGGGCCTTCGCACCACTGGGAGTGCCCCGTGCACAGCGCTCCCAAGGGATCCTCTCCCTTACCACGCCTCGAGGCCTCGAGGGCAGCCAGTGCAGCGCCTCGAAGATAATCCATGAGCAGCGAGGCGTTCTCCGCCTGAGAAGTCAAAGCGATGCTGTCGCGCAAGATATCGAGCGCGCGTTGCCACCTACCTGAGCGCACAAGAAACTCCATGTGCATGCCCAGAAGTTCCATTGCGTTAGCAGAGCCCCGGTGGTGGTTGTACGAACGCACATGTGCTTCCCACGCAGTTTCTGGGCGGCCAGACATGAGCAGGGGAATCATTGCATGCGCGCGGATACTGTGAGGCTGAGCGGCGCACGCCCCCTCCTCGTCGAAGAGAGGCATGGCGGTGGCAACCGCACGCTCCCAGTCCTTGCGGGCCGTGGCCTCGGCAATCTGCTTCTCAGGATCGCAGCCGGCGCAGTCACAGATCTCATCGCGAGGGGTTGCACGCCACAAGGTCAGCGCCTCCCGGGCCTCGTCGAGGTCTCCCTTGCGCAGGGCGAGCATGACGCGCACCCCGTGGACGGCATGCATGGAAAAGCCCTGTTCAGAGACGAATTGCGCGAAACCGGTCGTCAGCTCCTCGAGCTGCTCGCGGGAAACAGCGGGGTTACGCCCTGCGGCCGACACGGTCCCCTTGTAGAGCCACGCAAGTTCTTCGATCTGCTCGGCATCAAAATCCATCGGATTCTTCTCGAACATGTTCAGGAGGGTTGACAGAGGCGCCAAAGCCTTCCACTCTTCATTTCCCTGCTGATAGGACATGGTGAGTTCGAGGTAGGCATCGATCTTCAGATCGGTTTCGCCCTCGAGGGCATCTGCCCACATCGCTGCTTGCGCGACCTGCGCGCTTCGAGAGGGGCTCCATGGGAGGCCGGAGGCGTATTCGAGGAGCTCGCGGACTTCTTGTGCATTTGGCATGGCTGGAGGGTCCTTACGGAAAGAAGGAAGGGGCTTAGTTGGAGGTGTCGTCGAGTGCGGAATCAAGGAGTGAGCCGAGGAGCTGTGCAGCCCAGGCGCGTTCCTTGGGTCCCAAAGTTTGGCGTCCCGCCAAGAGGCTCTGGACGTAAAGTCCGCGCAGAACATTCGAGGCCGTCTGCGGGACACTGCTTGCGTGGATCAGTCGCGTGATGAGCGAATTCGACCGGTTCAGTACCAAACGGGGTGGCTTAGAATTCGCGAAAGGATCGCTGACCCCCATGATCCCCGCCCACATCTTCGAGGCCTGTGCCTGAGAATTGCGCTGGACGTGGCGTCCCGCGAAATCCGGGTCCGGCAGATAGAGCGCGGGCAGGGTCAGAGGAGTAAAGCGGCGAAGGACAACTTCGCAATCCGAGGGATCAATCGCCTGGACGGCAATGAGCATGAGGTCCATGGCCTCGGCTTGCTCGGACAAGGTGCATTCTTCGAAAGCATCAAGAAGCTCGGAGGGATCAACCAAGCGAATCTTCTGCGCGAGCGTCGAATAGCGCGGGTCGGTGAGTAGTGCGTTGATGAGTTCTTCGTCGTAGGCATAGCCCGCGTTGACCAGGACCATCGACTGAGAGGCCGCGACGTCTGCCAAGGCGCGGTATTGGTCGACGGTGCGCGTGTATCGGATCGACTCGTGCGACGCGAGGAGATCCAAGAGGGGAAGCGTTCCGACAGTGCTTTCCAGGGGAACGTAGCGCGCGGTGAGGTCAAGCATGTAGGGGTCGCGAACGGCGACCGCGCGCAGCCCCATCGCGTGGATCGAAATAAAGTCATTGAAACGACTGGGGGAGTGCTCCGCCATTTCTTCGAGCCACTGACGAATTGACGAGCCAATTGCTTGGCGAGTGTTTTCTAAAAGTTCGTCATCGCTGAGCTGCTCGCGCGAAGCGGTCAGGCGCAGGTAGTTCGAATTACCAATAAAGCGAACGAAATATGCCCACTGGGGGACGATCCCTTCGCACGCACGCGACACCAGCATCTTCTTCGCATAGACCGTGTGATGATCGGAAGAAAGAGCATTGGGGCGCTGAGAAACGATTGCGATGCCCTTCAGCCCAGCTGCGGGGACATCAATCGGAATGATGTCCATCCCTGCCGAGCCCAAGTGCTCGTCGCACCACTGCTGCTGGGCGGCTGGTTCGAGTTCCCACACGGGCGTTTCATTGCCGTGGAAAGTTGCGGCCGAATCGGAGCGAACTTCAATGGAAATCGGAAGAAGAGAAGCGAATTCGTCGACGAGTGCACGAACAGTATCGGGGTCAATCCACGGCTCCCCGGGGTGAGCCTCCAAGACGACCTCGGTTCCGGGTTCGCCCAGATTATGGGGGTCGCTAGGGCTGAGTGGCTGAGTCGTGTAAGTGCCCTCCGTCTTTCCTTGCCAAATGACGGTGGGGGAGTTGGCAGACTTTGCCGAGCGCGAGTAGACGGTGATCGAATCGGAGATCATGAAGCAGGAGAGCATCCCGATGCCGAATTGACCGAGGAAGTCACTGCGTGCCATCCCAAGTTCGTCGCGCTTGGAGGAAGCGCCGATTGTCGAGAGGAGACCGGCAGCTTCTTCTTCGGTTAGGCCAACTCCACTGTCACGGCACTTGAGGGTGCGCCCCTCGATGGTGATAGTGACGCGGCGCGGACACCCGGGGTCGAGTGCGCTGCGGGCTTCGATGGCATCGAGGCCATTTTGGAGAAGTTCGCGGATGTACACGCGTGGGCCGGAGTACAGATTACGAGAGAGAAGATCGACCATTCCTCTCAGGTCCACTTGGAAAGTTGACATCCCTGTCCCTTCTTATTGATGACCGGAACGCTGGCGAAGACGCTGGCGCTCGTGGTTACTTGACCGCTTCAAAGATATAAGATCTTTGAGACTGACAATAATAACGCCCGCAAGGATGAGGGCCATTCCTGAAATGTCGAGCAGCGTGAATTGCGTACCGACGAGGAGGAAAGAGAAGAAAGCTGCCGAGATTGGTTGAAGGCAGGAAATGAGGCTTGCACGCACCGGACCGATATCGCCGACTCCCTGCAAGAACAAGCTGAAGGCGAAGGTTGTCCCGATGATGACCAATCCGGCCATGGCAAGGATCGACATGAGATCCCAGGTGATGGAGTAATTCCATACCCGTACGATGAGTCCCAAGATAATGCCGCCGATGATGAATCCGTAAGCGACGACTAATTCGCTCCCGTAACGGCGAATGAGCTTGACGGGAATAAGGGTGTACAAGGCGAAACCAATCGCACTTGCGAGGCCCCAATTCAGGGCTTGGGTTGAAATCACTAAGGAATCGATGTTGCCGTGCGTTGCTAAGATAAACGTTCCGAAGAGGGCAAAGATAATTGCAAAAAGTTCGGTGTATTTCGGGAGCCTGCGCGCTGTGATGCAGACGAAGAGAACAATGAGGATAGGGCCGAGAAACTCAATGACTGTCGCCGTTCCCGCATTGGAATAGCCAATGGCTACCACGTAGGTCAGCTGGCTGGCTGCAAGACCGAAGACGGAATAGATCACCATGGGAAGGTAGCTCCTGCGGTTGTGAAGCAGCTTCTTGTGGAGCTCGGAGATTCCGCGGTCTTTGATCAGGAGGAAGGCCATCGTTGTTGGTGCGGCAAGGAGCATGCGAATGGCCGTTAGCCAATAGGGATCGGCGTGGTACTCCTTCATGAGGAACTCGCTACAGACCCCTGAGAAGCCCCATGCGATCGAGGCAAAAATAGTAATAAGGTACCCGCGGGCTCGCTTGTTCATGGTCTTCCTCAACGTACAGTGGCAGCCATATCAGTCTAGTGTGTTTTTTGATACATCTGTACCACCTTGCACGATGCGGACGGGGGCCAGTACGTGAAAGTACTGGCCCCCGTATTGCGTTCTCCGCTTCTTAGCCTTCTGAATCCTCGCGAGGTTCTTCGGCATCGATCATTTCCTGAATAGTTCGGATCAAAGCACGAAGCCTTGTTCCTTTGATCGTTGCGAGCTTGTTGACCTCGGTGGTTTCTGCAATGCACTCGCGTAATCCGTCAAAGTTCCCCATTGTGAGATAACACTGAGCCATGGCGTGCATGGGGTACCCAAAACCATCGTATTCTCCGAGTTCTCGGTATTCGTCAAGAGCCAATCGCAGGTGTTCGATAGCGCCAACTGGATCGCCGCAGTTCAAGGTGACCCACCCTTGCGTGTAGTTCACATCAGCCCTGAGAACTCTCTGCCGACGAGTGATGTCCTCGCCGGGAGCTGGTGCAATGAGTTCTCGAGCGCGATCCAAAACCTGGTTTGCGCGTCTTTCATCCTCCTCGCTGACGCGGCCAGGCGTTCCGACGATCACGGCAGCTTCCTGGCGGAGCCAGCGGCACTCCTGGTCGACGTCTTCCAAGTCATGGCAGATATCTGCGGCCATATGTGCGGCAGTAGCTTTTGCCAAACGGTCATCCATTTCGCGGGCTGCATGGAAGGCCGTCTCAGTCAGGCTCAATGCGAACAGAGGATAGTCGCGCTCACGCAAGGATCGTGCCTCTGTGACTGCCAGATCGTAGGCGTCTTGGAATTCGTTGAGGCGCCAGTAGATCTGTGCCAATGATGGAGCCAATTCACCCCGTCGTGCTTGGAAATAAGGCGAGTCTTCGAGCGCCCCCATAGCTTCTTCAAAAATTTCGACAGCCTCTGAGATGCGGTCCTTTTGCACAAGAGCATTGGCAAAAATGGGGCCGGCAAGAGGGATATACACCCGGGTTGGGAAAGAATGAACAATCTCGCTCAATCGGCGTCCCTGCGCAAGTGCCTCGTCGTATTGCCCTGCAGCGATTGATCCGGCGCAAATGATCGCGCGACCGATGATGGCAGTGTAGGGGTCACACATGGGACTCACCCGCATGGCTTTGTCGGCGTATTGACATGCCTTCATGTACTCATCTCGTTCGCGCTCCATCTGTGCCCGTTCCAGGAGCACATTGATGGTGACGCGGTCAGGAGAAATTGCATGGCGGTTGAAAGCACGTTCGAGGCTTTCATACAGATCGTAACCTGCGCTTGCTTCCTCGTATTCCTTGCAGCTACTGCACATCGATGCTGCGGTTGCGATTGATGAACTGATGATGTCAAGGTCGCGGGCCTGGCCAGCACCTCTATTCAGCTGGTTAACTACTCCTGAAATGAGGAGCCGATGCTTGCGGGCAGCCTCAACGGCGCGTGTCTTGATGTCTTCTGGGACCGCTTGGTTGCGAATGAAGTAGTAGTCGACCTCGATGTAGCAGCGTCTGATTTCGAGCAGGCTCTCGTAAAGTTGCTTGCGTCCAAGAGAGGCGTTCTTTCCCATGAGCTTGGAGAAAAAACTAGGGGCAACAATGTCGGGGGTATCGGGGAGTCGTGAAATCTGCTCTGATACGCGAGACAGGATTTTCTTCGCATTGTCGTACTCGCGACGCATGATCAAAGCAGCGCAGGCGAACTGGCTGAAGAATATCGCATCCTCATCCGCGTACTGGATATCCATCACCGACTCATCCATGCAGATGACGCGGTCAATAATGAACTGGCGCTCGACATCGAAACCAGTTACTCCGCAGCGCTTGAGGAAACGGTCGTAGCCTTCTTGCACTGTTGCTGGAACAGGGAAAGGCGTGAAATCGACGGGCGGATAGGGATCCGTATCGTCGGTTGTGCGAACCTTGTCTTGACGAATGAGATGGGTTGCGTACTTTCTGGGTTTATCAACATCGCTCGTCGAAATTCCTTCGGGAAGAGCCTCTCGTTCCCCAGCAATTTCGAAGGTCCAGGTCTTCGTCGCGCGTTCTTCCGCCTCATCATCGAAAGTATGCGCATCAAGAACTTCTTTCGCGCTGGCGGCGAAGAAGTCATTCCCGTTGCGCGTGTCAAAAAGCTTGGCGACCGCTAGAAGCCAATCAGCGAGCTTTTCGGCAACCTCGGATAGGGGAGTGTTCGCATCGAGGCGTGGCCCCTCGCACCACTGAGACTGGCCTGTGCACAGCGCACGGAAGGATTCTTGTCCGCGCCCGCGGTCGCTGGCCTCGCGAGCGGCCAAAGCTGCTCCCTTAAGGTAATCAAACAAAAGTGCGCAGCTTTCGGCCTGCGAAGTCAGGGCAATGGAATCGCGCAAGATTTCAAGGGCGCGCTGCCAGCGTCCCGAACGCACGAGAAATTCCATGTGCGTTCCCAAAATGTCCATGTACATGGCGGAACGTCGGTGATGACGATAGGAACGCACGTGTGATTCCCATGCCGCAGCGGGGCGCCCGGACATGAGGAGCGGGATCATCGAAGCAGCTTGGATTCCCGCAGGCTGATTCCCACAGCCTTCAGTGGTGTCAAGCAAAGGGACCGCAGTGGCAACTGCACGTTCCCAATCCTTCGTCACTGTGGCCTCGGTGATCTGGCGTTCGGGATCGCACAGCGCGCAATCGGAGACGGAATCACGCGGGGTGGCGCGCCATTGAACAAGCTCTTCGTGTGCTTTTTCCGGATCGCCCATGCGCAGTGCCAGGGTAAAGCGGCTTCCATGCACAGAATGCATAGAAAAACCCTGATCTTGGAAGAAACGTCCCAGGCCTTCGGAGAGCTCGAGAGCCTGCTCGCGCGAAACTGCGGGATTTCGGCCGGCAGCGGTGACGGCGTTCTTGTAGAGCCATGCGAGGTCATGGACTTGGTCAGCGTCGAAAGCTGCGGGGTTTTCTTCGAATCTTGTCAGGCACCAGGCAGTAGGTGCGAGTGCTTTCCACTCTTCGTTCCCCTGCTGGTAGCACAGCGCAAGTTCAAGATAGACCTCGAGCTGCAAGGCATCTTCGCCTTCGAGGGCATCTGCCAGAACGGCAGCCTGTGCAACTTCCGCACTTCGGGTTGGCCCCCAGGGCATGCTTGAGGTGCGTTTCAGGATATCTTTGACTTCTTGAATACTGCTCATGGCCGTATCGTTCCTAACCGTCGATGAAAAGATCAGGGCGTGTAATGCGACTTGGAGTTAATACTAGCTTGGAGTTTTTAGAAGACTAAAACCGTCCTTCAAAGCTATTTTGAAGCGATTGTGCGGAAGTTAGTCGCGCAATAAGCGCGCAATTTCTACCTAAGGGACAAAGGGGTCACTTGTGTGAGTAATGCTTGCCTAACCTTGGTATATGCAACTATCACAATTTCCTTTGCGGACTCGGGCGCGTCTGGGAAATATGGATGTTCCCTCTGAACACCGACTCCGCCTGTATGAACTTGGAATTCGCCCCGGAAGCGAATTCTTCATCGTGAACAAGGCTGCTTTCGGTGGCCTCGTCGTCAATATTGCTGGCGCACGCGTCGCAGTTGATCGCCGCAGCGCCCGAGCGATCGAAGTGGAGGAAATCGCATGAGCTGCCCACACTGCTCACCCGCAGCCGAGGTTGCCGTACTCGATACTCCAACCTCAAGTGGCGGGGAAACAACGATCGTCCTAGTCGGAAATCCGAACGTTGGAAAATCGACCCTTTTCAATGCAATTACCGGTGCGCGCCAGCACGTTGTCAACGCCCCCGGTACCACCGTTGAAATGAAGCGCGGAGTCTGGAAGGCACTTGGCGCCAACCTTATTGACCTCCCCGGAACATACTCGCTCATTGCTTCCTCGCCCGACGAGCAGGTCGTCAGCGATACTCTCAGCGGCGCACCGGGGTCCTTCACTGATCCTCGGACCGGACGCAAGGTCGATCTTGCTGTTGTTCTGCTTGATGCAAGCGCAATGACGCGTTCGCTGTACCTGCTGGGGCAGGTCGCACAAGCTGGCCACCCCGTCGTCGCCGTCGCCACCATGGTTGATGTTTCCGAGAAGGACGGCCAGAAATATCCGGTCGAAAAACTTGCCGATGAATTGGGAATTCCCGTTCTTGCCGTAGACCCACGACACTATGACAATTCCGATCTTTTAGAAGGAATTGTCCGGCACGCGCTCGAACACCATACGCGTCCGAAGGGGCTTCCCGTCAACGCGGCTGATGGAAGCTGTACCTGCGGATGCGGTGGACTGACCCAAGCAGATGAACTCTTCGCGTGGGTTGATCGCGTCGAAACTGCAGTGGTCGGAAAAGCTGAAGGCGACCCCATCCTCTCGATCTCTGACAAGATCGACCGGGTCCTGCTCAACCCCTGGATCGGCATCCCGATCTTCTTCGTCCTCATGTGGTTCCTTTTCAAAATCGCAGGTGAATGGGTCAGCCCGGTCCAGGACTTCTTCGACCACATTTTCTCTTCAACGGATGAAGGCTTCCCCTCTCTAGCGAATGGAATTACCTACCTCCTCACGCTCGGTGGACTTCAAGAGGGTTGGCTCCACAGCTTCCTCATTGGCGGTCTATGCACCGGTTTGGGTGTGGTTTCTTCCTTCATTCCCCTGATGTTCATCATCTTCTTGATGATTTCCATCCTGGAAGACTCCGGTTACATGGCGCGCGCGGCCTTCCTTGGTGACCGCGTCATGCGTGCGATCGGCCTGGATGGCCGCGTGATCTTGCCGCTCATCATGGGATTTGGCTGCAATCTGCCGTCACTGGCGGCTACGCGTACGCTTCCCAACACCGCCCAGCGAATCGTCACGACCATCATTACGCCCTACACCTCGTGTGCAGCGCGACTGACCATCTACCTGATGATCGCTAGGATCTTCTTCCCCGATAACGCTGGAACAGTGATCTTCTCTCTCTATGTTCTCTCGCTCATCATGGTGATCTTGGGTGCGCTTGTTCTCAAGCCCTTCTTCACGAAGAAGACCACGACATCTCCGTTGTTCCTGGTGCTTCCCGCGTACCAGGTTCCGCGTGTTTTCGTGATCTTGCGGACTACGTGGCTGCGTGCGTGGGCCTTCGTGAAGGGCGCCGGCAAGATTATCTTGGCGATGACCTTCGTTGTGTGGCTCATGGGTGCTATTCCCATGGCGGGGAACTACTCTTTCGCGGATTCCGAACTGCCTATGGAAGATTCTCTCTACGGGCGCACCGCCCAGGTACTTGAGCCCGTGTTCAAGCCTGCTGGTTTTGGTGAGTGGCACATGACCGGTGCTCTCATGACCGGCTTCGTTGCGAAGGAAACGGTGATTTCATCGATCGTCACTTCCTACAATATGGATCCCGAAACAGAAGGCGGTGACGCTGAAGACGGCGGCGATGATCTTGGTTCGCTGCCCCAGCTGGTCACTGAGTCCTTCCAAAAGTCCGCAGGAGAAGCCGCGCCGGTCGCAGCCTACGCCTTCTTGGTGTTCGTCCTCACCTACACGCCGTGTATGGCAACGGTCGCCGAGCAAGTGCGCCAGATTGGCGGCAAACTCACAGCAGCGGCGGTTGGCGTCCAACTCGTGAGTGCGTGGGTTCTCGCCGTTGCCGTCTTCCAGATCGGACGCCTGATCCTGTGACTGCGTCATTTGTCTCCCCGGCCCAGCGTCTCAAAGAGGCGCTGGCGCGGGGCTGTACTCTCGAGGCCGCCGCTCAGCGCGCGAAAGTATCGCTCGCTTTTGCGACCGTGGTCGTCGAAGATATGCAGCGCCGAGGTCAAGCAGCCAGTGCGCAGTCGCTGTGTGCTTCCGGGCTGGGGGCGTGCCACGGGAATAAGACACCCGAGGTGATGCTTCACTGTTCGGGATGTCCTCTGGTCATCTAGTACCCACCCGAGCTCAATCAACAAGAAGGCTCCCTGTTGACCTGCATGAAGCAGCGATCGACAGGGAGCCTTCTGCGCAGCTGCTTGAGGCTTACTTCACGCCGGTGATGACGCCGTCCTCGGTGAGCTCGATGCGCTCTGCTGCTGGGTGAGCAGACAGTCCCGGCATGGTCGACAAGGTTCCCGAGATCGCGTAGACGTAACCCGCCCCCGCTGCAAGACGGACTTCACGGATGGGAAGCGTCCACCCGGTAGGAGCGCCCTTTGCTTGCGGATCGGCGCTCAGCGACATCGGAGTCTTGGCAACGACGACCTTCAGGTTTCCATAACCCGCCTCTTGATATTCCTTGAGACGCTTAGCTGCTGCAGGGGTGTAATCAACACCCGCAGCGCCGTACATCGCAGCGACCTTCGCGATCTTTTCCTTCAAGGAATCCTCATCCTCATAGAGGGGGTGGACTGCGGAAGGATCAGATTCTTCACAGGCTGCTTGGACTTCGCGCGCCAAAGCACGGGCGCCCTCCCCGCCTTCGACAACGCCCAAGGACCGTGCAACACGCACCCCGGCCTCGGCGCAGATTGCCTCGATCTCAGCCAACTCGGCCTCGTGATCGGTGGGGAAGACGTTGATGGCAACCACGGGGTTCAGGCCAAAACCGCGAACGATTTCGATGTGCTTGAGAAGGTTTGCGCTTCCCACGCGTACTTCCTCAACATTTTCTTCCAGCATTGCCTCGGGAAGAGCCTTTCCCGGAGCAAGCTTGTAGTGACCAGAATGAGATTTGAGCGCGCGAACCGTCGTGACAATGACCGCACAATCGGGACGCAAACCGCCGAGTGGGCACTTGATGTTGAAGAAACGCTCGGCGCCCATATCTGCGCCAAACCCTGCTTCGGTCACAACAAAGTCACTGTGCTGGCCGGCAAGAAGATCAGCGATCACCGAGGAACAGCCCGTTGCAATATTTCCAAACGGGCCGGTGTGCACCAAAACGGGGCTTCCCTCGGTGGTACGCAAAAGATTCGGGCTCAGCGCATCACGCAGGAGCGCCGCCATCGCACCCGCAGCCTTGAGGTCCTCTGCGGTAACATATTCGCCGGCCTCGTTTTGGCCAATAACGATGCGGCCAAGGCGCTCACGCAGGTCACGATATGAGGTCGCCAAGGACATGATGACCATGACTTCGCTGGCTGCAGTGATATCAAAAGACGCTTGGCGAGTCACACCGTCGATTGCCCCACCCAAACCGGTTACGACGTGGCGGAGAGAACGATCATTGACATCAAGGACGCGAGGCCATGTGATTGAACGTTCCTTGAGGTGCAATTCGTTTCCTTGGTGGAGGTGATTGTCAATCATTGCAGACAGCAGATTGTGTGCTGCGGTGATTGCGTGGAAATCTCCAGTAAGGTGCAGATTCATCCGTTCGAAGGGAAGAACCTGGCTCTTACCGCTGCCCGCGGCTCCTCCCTTGACGCCGAAAGTCGGGCCCATTGAGGGCTGGCGAATAGTCAGGGTTGCCGAAGCCCCTTCCAGGGCAAGACCCTGAACCAAGCCGATTGCAGTTGTCGTCTTGCCCTCGCCATAGGGAGTCGGGGAGGTAGCAGTGACGACGACATAGTGGGCACGCTGAGGGGCAGAGACATCGAGCGCGTCGAGATCGACCTTCGCAAGGTCAAAACCGTAGGGACGCAGGTGCTCGCTGGGGATTCCAGCTCGTTCGCCCAGCTCCACCAGTGGAGCTAATTTGGACGCAAAATCAGTTGCAACAGTGCTCATGGGGATAGCTTAAAGCACCCTCTCTCTGAGGACCGGGCGGGCCAAGTGCTGGGAAAATGTTCCCTTACGGCGCTTTCTCCCCGGCGAGCTCAGCCTTTTCTATTACGGTGGTTTTGTGGCCGTAAATTTCTTTTCTCGATCGACGCAAGATTCCCCGCGGGAGCAGGCGCAGACCTCTTCCGAGATGCCGAGTGCACCCAGCGACCATGTTGTCCAAGAATGGCGTGCACAATTGCGCCAAATTACCTCAGAAGAAGGCGGAAACACCTTCCCGCGC
>CAUTOM010000026.1:0-24257 GCA_963540435.1 uncultured Actinomyces sp. | reverse complement strand
AATACGGTTGTTGGGGCAGGAAGAGAAAGCTGACTTCCTCCCCGCCCTGCTCTGCTCTGCCCGCTCTGCCCTGCCCCACCCCATCTCCTGGTTTAGCTCGTCGACTCCTAACATATGAGCGTTCATAGGCCCGGAGTCAGTGAGCTAAACCAGGAATGAAGGAGCTAACGACGGAAATAGAGCAGGAATGACAGAGCCAAAGCCGGAGCTAAAGCCCTAAGACCCTACAGCCCCTACTTGCGCCCACCGCGTGCAGCGTAGTTTTCTGCGTGACGCGCAAGTGCGGCGCGAATCAGGCCCGCGAATAGCGGGTGAGCCTTCGTCGGACGCGACTTGAACTCGGGGTGTGCCTGAGTTGCTACATAGTAGGGGTGCATGGAGCGATCCAGCTCGACAAACTCAACCAGGTTGCCATCGGGCGAGGTACCCGAGATGTGCAGGCCAACCGATTCCAGCTGATCGCGGTAGTCGTTGTTCACCTCGAAACGGTGGCGGTGGCGCTCCGAAACCTGGGTCTTCCCATAGGCCTCGGCAACGATAGAACCTTCCTGAAGGACCGCGGGGTACGCGCCCAGTCGCATGGTCCCACCCAGATCGCCATCACCCTCAACGATGTCGACCTGCGAATCCATCGTGTGAACAACAGGATCCGGCGTCTCGGGATCCATCTCGGTCGACGAGGCCCCCGTCAACCCCAAGAGGTCACGCGCGGCCTCGATGACCATGCATTGCAGGCCCAAGCACAATCCCAAGGTCGGGATCTTGTGCTCGCGCGCCCACCGCAGCGCACCCAACTTGCCTTCAATGCCTCGGATACCAAAACCGCCGGGGACGATGATCGCGTCAACGCCACCCAGAGCCTTTTGCGCACCCTCGGGGGTTTCACAGGTATCGGAGGCAACCCAACGCAGGTCAACGCGAGCATTATTCGCAAAACCGCCGTGCTTCACGGCCTCGGAAACAGAGAGGTAGGCATCGTGCAGGTCAATGTACTTACCGACCAGCGCAACCTCTACGCGGTACTTCGGCGATTCAACGCGCTCAAGCAGTTCGTTCCACTCGCTCCAGTCCACATCGCGGAAAGTCAAGCCCAGACGCTGAACAAGGAAGGCATCCAAGCCCTCGCGATGCAGTGTCGGGGGAACCTCATAGATCGAGGCCGCGTCCTTACATTCGATGACAGCATCTCGGTCAACGTCGCACATCAGTGCAACCTTGCCCTTGATTCCCTCGGGCAGCGGGCGATCGGTACGCAGCACCAACGCATCGGGCTGAATACCGATGGAGCGCAGCGCGGCCACAGAGTGCTGAGTCGGCTTGGTCTTGAGTTCACCGGCAGCGGGAAGGAAGGGGATCAGTGCGACGTGCACGAAGGCGACATTGTCTCGGCCCAGGTCGGCGCGCACCTGACGCGCGGCCTCCAAGAAGGGCTGAGACTCGATATCGCCCACGGTTCCGCCAATTTCCGTGATGATGACATCGGGGGCATTGCCTTCAGCATCGGGCACAGCCTGAGCGCGCATGACGCGCTTGATTTCGTCGGTGATGTGAGGGATGACCTGGACGGTATCACCCAGGTACTCGCCGCGGCGTTCCTTCGCAATAACCGTGGAGTACACCTGGCCGGTGGTGGCGTTCGCGGCGCCGGACAGATTCACGTCCAAGAAGCGCTCGTAGTGGCCGATATCGAGGTCAGTTTCCGCGCCATCTTCAGTGACGAAAACCTCACCGTGTTGGAAGGGGTTCATCGTCCCGGGATCGACGTTGATGTAGGGGTCAAGCTTTTGCATGGCGACGCTCAAACCGCGCGAGCGCAGCAGACGCCCCAGCGAAGAAGCGGTCAAACCCTTACCTAAAGAAGAAACCACACCTCCGGTGACGAAGATGTGGCGAGTAATGTTTTCCTGCGTCTCTTGGCGACGTCCATAGCTGTTTACCATGGAATCTCAGTTTACAACCACCCGTTTTCTGTTGCTACCTTGAGTGCTTCAGCTCTCGTTCGCGCGTGGGTCTTCTCCATTGCCGAGCTCACGTAGTTGCGCACCGTCCCCGCCGATAGCATGAGCTCCGAGGCCACGTCCTCCACGGTCCCACCACTTTCGAAAGCGCGCAGAACTTCAACTTCGCGCGCACTGAGGGGACTTTGGCCTTTCGTCAGCGCATCGACCGCGAGCGCGGGATCGACCGTGCGCAGTCCTTGGGAAGTCCGTCGGATTGCTTCCAGGAGCTGCTCGGCCGGCGCGTCTTTGACAACAAATCCAACGGCTCCAGCGTCCAGTGCTCGCTGGACATACCCGGGACGCCCGAAGGTCGTCACCATGAGGACCCGCGCATTCGCCCCGCGGTCTTTCAACGCTGCGGCTGCACTGATCCCATCCATAACGGGCATTTCGACATCCATGATGACGACCAGTGTCGACGCAGCTTTCACAGCTTCTTCATCACGGGAATTCTCAGCGTCATAGGCCTCGACTGCAGCGATGGCCTCGCGACCATGAGCGGCCTGCGCGACGACGTGCATATCGTCTTCCAAGTCAATGAGCGCACTGAGCGCACCACGAATCAAGGCCTGATCATCGGCCACAATCACGTGAATCATTGGCATTCCTTTGTGCGCCAGTACTGACTCACCAATTCTATCTTCTGCTTAGGCAGACTCTCCGCGGAAAGTCAGGCGCAACTCCCAGGTACTCCCATTGCTCCCCCACGTCATCTCCCCCTCCGAGGCCGCCCGCTGACGCAGTCCTTCCAATCCGGCCCCTCCCCCTGCCGAGGCCTCCGAATAGCTGCGTGAATACCCGTCGTTTTCCACCAGGACCTCATCGGGAGTCAGTCGGACACTGATTGTGGAGGGACGAGCGTGGGTAATCGCGTTGGCAGTCCCCTCTCGGATGACATGTGCAGCCAAAGTTGCCCTGGGACCGGGTGGGATTTCCCCTCGAATATCGGCGATAAATTCGATCCCCGCTTGCTCGCAGAGTTCACGGGCTGACTCGACCTCTTCCTCGGCGGATAAGCTTCGTGAAGCAGCGATGATCCCGCGCAAATCTTCTTTTGCTTGGCGGGATAACTCCAGGGTCTGCGCAATTTGCTCACTGGCCTCGGCAATCTTTCCCACAGAGAGCAAGCGTTGGGCGAGCTCATTCTTCATGGTGATGACCGTCAGCGAGTGCCCCAATATATCGTGAAGATCCCCGGCGAAACGCAGGCGTTCGCGCTCGCGAACCAGACTGATTGCTTGGCGTTGACGTTGTTGCTCTGAGTGGCGATTATCGAAACTGCGGCGCACGGCCAGGGTTAATCCCAAAACCATCAGCAGCGCGATGATCGCATAGCTCAAGGCCAGCACGTCGATACTTCCAATAGGCAACAAGATGGCAATGACTTCCCAGCCGACAAGTGCCACTAGGCCGGGAACCACATATTTCCTGGGGGCTTGAAGGTTCCAGCCTGCAATCGAGTAGGTGATGAAAAGGGCCGAGGTTACTCGCGATGCGCCGGCTGCGACCAGAACTAGTCCCAGCGAAACCACCAGAGCCAGCAAGATCCCGTGCGAGATCCACATTTTCTTGGTGATGTGCGCTCCCCATTCAGGGGTCGGATTGACGATGTAAATTGCGATATCAGCAGCAGCAACGCCAAAGGTCAGAGTGAGGATCAGCGCGATCATCCCGGGGGATTCAACGGTAGGAATCATCCCCAAGGGAAAGGCTAAGAAAGCCAGGTAGGGCAGCGCCCACAACACCGCGGACAAGCGCGGGTGACGCTGTGACCACGAGGCATCTGTCCCCTGAGTGTTGGTGCTCATTCCTGTCCTTCCCCAGTAATTGCGTTGAAAGTGCTGTATCGGTGTGCCCGGTTGCGTCGGACTTCTTAGCGATCAGTGTCCCTGTGCTGCGCCCAGATCGCAAGCAGTGCCATGGGAATAAACCACGCGACCGTGGAAATCACCCACTTCCATTCGAAATTATCGAAACCGTAGAGGGGCAGCTGCGAAAGGTTGAAGAGTCCGTAGAAGGGGCTATAGGGCGCGAGCGTCTTAAAAATCGACCCCATGGAGTTGATCGGAATGAACATTCCCGCAAGGAAAGCACCCAAGACAACGACACCATTAATGACCGCGAAGGCGGCATCTGAGCGCATGAGGAAGGCCAGGGCCAGGCCAAGGGCCGCGGAAATCACCGATGCAGCCAAGGTGATGAGTCCACTTTCAACCCAGGCCTCGGGGGTCATTCGTGCTCCGGTCGCGTATCCGAAGGTATAGGTAATGACAATAACCAGGGCACTCATGGAGATTGCCGCGATCAAGCGGGAAAAGATGAAGGCACCCGAACCCACGGGGGACAATGCAAAGAGCCTGGAGATTCCAGAGGTCCGCTCAAGGGCAACAACGGTTGCAGCCGATGCGGCGGCGATCATCACACCGTACAGGGTCATTGATACCAAGACCGTTGCGCCGATATTCGCATTGATCGCCCACTCTTTGGAGTACTCCTGTCCGGCTCCAAACATCATGTACATGAAGATCGGAAGGATCAGCGCAAAGGCAAACATTGCGGGATTGAGAACCAGCTTCAGGAATGACTTCCAGGTGAGAAGCCCAACCCCCTGCCAGGAGCTCAGTGCCTGGCGGCTGATCCAGGGGTTTGTTGCTGAGTGAGTGTGAGTCGTCATTGTGAATCCTTTGAGAAGGGGTGCGGGGTGGCCAAAGTGAAAGGCAGAACGTCGTGTCCCGCGTTCTATTGCGTGAGCTCGGCGAAAACATCCTCGAGGCTCGAGAAAACAACCTCGAATTCGCATGCCTGGGGAATGGCGACGATGTGGCGAGCGGCCTCGTCAGAGAAGGTCGTGTGGAACTCCACGCGTAGCCAGTGATCGGCAGCCAAGCCCTCTTCGCCTAAGGAAGCGGGGGCGGAATCGGGGGAATCGACCTCGGCAATATCGGAAAGCTCCCACACTGTCCCAAGCTCAGCCGCACGCGCGGCCAGTCCTGCACGCACTCCCTCAAGAGAGGAAGCAGGGATAGAGAAGGACAGGCGCGTCGACGAGTGCGCTCGGCGGATTTCTTCGGTGGGGGCGTCGGCGGTCACGCGGCCCGCATTGACGATGACCGTACGCTGAGCGTAGTCCTGCGCCTCGGCCAGGTAGTGAGTGGCGAAAAGGATCGTCTTACCTTTCGAGGCCTGCGTGCTCATGAGATCCCAGAACTCCTTGCGCATGGTGACGTCCATTCCGGCGGTCGGTTCGTCGAGAATGATGAGTTCCGGGTCAGGAATTAGTGCCATTGCTAGGCGAACGCGTTGCTGCTCACCGCCGGAGAGCTTGCGGATTTTGCGGCCAAGAAGGTGGCGAAGATGGGTTTCCTCAACAAGGGGGTCAATGGACTGGGTGCGCTTGTAGACGCGCGAGAAGAGTTTGAGGATTTCTGCGACGCTATAGTCCCCAGGAAGCGAACCCGATTGAAGAACGACACCGATCAAGCCGCGGCGGATTGCTTCTTTGGCGCTCATGCCGAAAACTTCAACGCTTCCGCTATCTGCCTGTTGAAGGCCAAGAATGATGTCAATTGTTGTGCTTTTTCCGGCGCCATTTCGGCCAAGGAAAGCAACGATTTCACCGGAATCAACGCGCAGGTTCATGCCCTTGAGCGCGTGCACATTCCCGTAGGTCTTCACCAGGTCTTTCGCGATGATCACTGGGGTCGTGGTTTGAGTGTCCGTGTTCATGCTTTAAGTCAAGCCTGTGAGGGACATCGACAACAGTGTCGTTTTTACGAAGTTTCACATGACAATTGTCATGAGGCAGCCAATGTGGGTGAAATTTAGTATGGAAGGGTGAGTTCAAGCGAGTCATCTCTTATCACTTTGCCCGTCCGCCGCCATTCCCACTTCTACCCGCAGGTCCGTAGCCTCCTTGCCGAGGCCTTTCCACCCGCCGAACTCATTCCTGAATGGGTGATGAATGCGCTTGCACTACGCCGTTCTATTGATTTCACGGCGTATTTTGATCCGGAAGAACCCTCGGGCTTTTGCGGAGTGACTTTCACTATTCACTCAGATGATTTGCTTTTTGTCGTGTTTTTAGCGACGAATCCCGCGGTTCGCTCGCGGGGATACGGAACGCGAATTCTTGACCAGCTGAAGGAGCGTTTCCCCGGTTTTGCCATTGCTTTGGAAATCGAGCCAATGACTACCGATGCTTCTAACTTCCATCAGCGCGAAAGGCGACTGGCCTTCTATCAGCGCAATGGCTTCGTTGAAACCGGATTGTATACGGACTATGAAGGTGATCAGTACGAGGTTTTGCGCTATCTTCCCTCTCGTCTTCCGGGCGAAGCGCATCAGGGTATGCAGTATGCAGATCTAGGGGTTTTACGCAGTAGCCTTGAGGAGCTTCTTGCGTCACTGGCCATACCGGTCTACATTCCCACCATTCACGTCGGTATTAGGGAATAGCCGAGGCCGAAGACGCGGCTACGCGAGGGGGTCTGGTAGGTCGCGGTGGTCGTTGGGAATCAACACCGTCGGGTCAGGAACAGAACCATCAGAAGGACGAGCACCAATCTTGTAGCTAAACTCCGTATTCTCCTGACGAAGAATGACCGTCACAATCCCCCCATTCTTCTCATCCTTCCACGCAAGGTAGTGGCCAACCCCAGGTACCGAACTGGCATAGTCATACACCAACACAAAACCCAGCGGATTCAAACGAGCATTCCCCATCTCAATAACCCGCCCCACATCACGCGGACCACACTGAACACGCTGGCTTTCAAGCCAATACTCTGGAGGGGGATAGCTCTTCCTCGTTTCTATCTCACTAGGTCTACGAGCCACGTAATACGGCGAATCACCAACAATTTCGTCTCTGAAACTCAAAATCCCCGGCTCAACCTCACGCTGAAATACCTCAATCGACTGACGCTTCTCCGCCCACTCACTGCCATCAGTCTCTGGAAATCTAGGCGCATCCAAATCCCAATACCGAATACTGGGAAGACTAGGACTCACGTATCCGGCAACATCCCGAGAATCATTGGGAATCAACACCCGCGGGTCAGGCACAGAACCATCAGAAGGACGATCTTGGGTGTCATATTGAAAAGCCAATGACTGATCCCAAATTAAGATTTCAACATGCCCTCCATTCTTTTCGTCACGCCAAACCAGCCAATCCTGATCATGCACAACCGATACATACCCAAGGGGTTCGAGATACCGGCCGAGAATTTCTTCAACGCGGTCTGGGGATTGGGTACCCCCACGTACTCTCTGACTGGACAGCTCCCATCCATCGTAGAGACGACTAATTTTGCTCTTCTCAGTCTCAGGACGAAGAGACTGAGAACCACTAAAAATTTCATTTCGTGCGGAAAGAATGCGCGGCTCCACATCACGCTGAAACGCCTCAATCGACACACGCTTCTCAAAAGGAAGATCCCCACCCTCACGCGGGGGATCATCGATGTAAGGGAACGAGATAATTCCAATAAACACCCATATCGCGAATAGGAATCCCACCACTGCGTCTATAAAACGCAGCACGTACCGCAAATAGCGCTTTACGCGCCCTCGCTGCATTCCACGCGTGGACTGCGAATCAGACACCACCACACCTCCTCGCCCTAATCAAACAGGCACCGCCTTACCACTCAATCATCATGACGCACTACTGATTGAGCTGTTCCGCGCGTTGGACCAAATCAGGACGCGCATTGACTGCAGCCGCATACGCACGCTGCGTATCCCCAGACATCCCCACTCCACCAAAAGCGGCCGAGCTTAAGCGACGAATCGTCCGCTGCTGCTCCTCTTCAAGGTCAAGTAAGTCCTTCCCCGTCTTCCTATACAAATCACCCAACTCTTCTATTGCACTAATCGAGCGGCGCCTGCGCAGGTTGACTCGTTCCTCAACTGAACGCGCACAGGAAAGATGAGCAATCCCCGGCAGGTTCTGTTCAATTAACGATGAGAAAAACACTTCGGTTTTCCCCATTCCCTCACGCAAATCACCCAAACTACGAGCAAGGGCTTCATAAGCCCCCTCGCGGAAAGAAATATCAGTCATCTCAGTGGCCCGTCTTATCCAAGGGGTCTGGTAGGTCGCGGTGGTCGTTGGGAATCAACACCGTCGGGTCAGGAACAGAACCATCAGAAGGACGAGCACCAATCTTGTAGCTAAACTCCGTATTCTCCTGACGAAGAATGACCGTCACAATCCCCCCATTCTTCTCATCCTTCCACGCAAGGTAGTGGCCAACCCCAGGTACCGAACTGGCATAGTCATACACCAACACAAAACCCAGCGGATTCAAACGAGCATTCCCCATCTCAATAACCCGCCCCACATCACGCGGACCACACTGAACACGCTGGCTTTCAAGCCAATACTCTGGAGGGGGATAGCTCTTCCTCGTTTCTATCTCACTAGGTCTACGAGCCACGTAATACGGCGAATCACCAACAATTTCGTCTCTGAAACTCAAAATCCCCGGCTCAACCTCACGCTGAAATACCTCAATCGACTGACGCTTCTCCGCCCACTCACTGCCATCAGTCTCTGGAAATCTAGGCGCATCCAAATCCCAATACCGAATACTGGGAAGACTAGGACTCACGTATCCGGCAACATCCCGAGAATCATTGGGAATCAACACCCGCGGGTCAGGCACAGAACCATCAGAAGGACGAGCACCACTCTCATAAGCAAAACTCGTCCAATCCACATTGATATTCACATCGACTGTTCCGCCATTGTCATAGTCGCGCCATACCAAGCTGCGTGAACCGTCTTTGTAAGTCTTATCCAAAGCAAGAACATAACCATAAGGTTCCACATAATCACGCATGACCTCGTAGACTGCGTCAACAGACACTTCAGCCCCATCGGTGTTCTGGCTATACAAAGTCCACGACTCACCCACAGCCGTACTTATCCTACTGCCCTCCGAATAGGGGCGTACTCCACCGGTATCTTCAAACAGCGCCTGCCGAGCAGAGAGAATATGAGGCTCCACATCACGCTGAAACGCCTCAATCGACACACGCTTCTCCAAAGGAAGACGCCCATCCATCGACGGCAAACCATCATCATGCAACAACGCATAAAACGAAAACACAAAAAAACCCACAACAGCGCACACAAGCACCACAACCACACGCCAAAAACGCTTCATGAGCCCGGTTCCAAACCAGCCAAAATTCTCGCCATATCCTTCTGCGTCTCAGTATTATTCTCTAGATACGTCGAATGGTTTCCAAAGGGGTGCGTGAAGGTTCGATAGGTTTCACCTTCCGTAGCGTCACCACTAATGTGTCTAAATGCTGGCATTTCTGTTGGATTCCGACCAAAATTGATGTCAGTACCAATCCCCTGAACTATATCTCCGTAATAGGGGACAGCACTGACCCATCGGTGTCCCTCCGGCACGCGGTATTCAGCACCAAGCTGAACCCCCGAACCAGGGGAGCCAAACAGTACAAGATCATCAACCACATTGGGCTGGACATGCGATGCTGCAATCCCCGACGTTGTTGAGCCATAAGAATGACCGAGAAGAGTTAGATGTAATTTTTCCTGACTATTCCTGGGTATCACCCGAAGGCCTTCAAGGAAATTTACAAGTCTATCTGCACCCGCATTTGCACGATGCGTGTTCGCCACATTCGGGATGCTCAGAGGCGCGTCATATCCCAGCCAGGCTACTGTTGCATAACTCGATTTCCGCAGTCCCTGTGCAGTCGTATTTAGTCCTTCCGATTTCGTGACGTAATTCAGCAAACTACCCCTAACCGTCGTCCCCATTCCTGGAACAAATACGCCAATATGCTCAGCTGTACCAAAATCACCGATACCAATAGCAACCTTGAGCCGCTCACCACTGCGATCGCACACCAACAACTTTCGTTCGCGATCCTTAAGAACCTCCTGAAGAACTTCGAGATCTTCTACATCGTCAAGTGCCTTCGAATAGCGATTTGCATACGAATGTGAAGTCATTCCCCGGTGCACAAGGTCGTCATGGGTTTCACGTTCCCTATCTCGAGCTTCCGCCAGCATTCCGTCAACGAGACTACGGTTCACCTCGTCACGTGTCGCAATATCTACTCCATCCAGATTTCCAATAATTTCGGGATACTTCTCTTTTAGTTTTTTCTTTTGCTGATCACTGAGCGAGCCCCACCATGCGGCAATCTGCCTGGGATTTGAACCAGGCGGAGGAAGTTGAGCTTCTTCGTTTTCCGAAGTCTGATATGAATGTTCTGCACCAGCCTCTCCGCTGTTCACTCGAGAAAAGCGAGCTTCCAGCTCACTAATAAAGGCCTCAGCGCGTGAAAGAAGGCTTGCGATCCGGGTGGAGGCGAACTGCAACGCCGGTTCATCGTCTACAAACGGATTATTTCGGCCATAAAACACCATCGGATCGCGTGGAGCTACCGCACCTGACGCAGAAATCGTAATATTCGTTGTCCGCTCAATCTCATGAATACTCGTCACATCGGCCGCGATATCACTGACTTCGTGCTCGGCCCACAAGAAAATCTCCTGTAAAGCACGAAGGTCTTCCACCTGACGGCGGGCCGCCTCGATCCGAAAGCGCCCCTGATCACGAGCCGCACTTGCGGTAGCACCCTCGAGATCGAAACCAGCAAGAACATCCACAAAACGCTTGAGATTAGACTTGCAACCTTCTGCGGAGTCTCCCACCTGCTGTGCAAGACTCGTGAAAACTCCAGCATTCCACTTCTGAACCTCTGACCAAGACACCATCGTCGCACCTCCTCGCCGTCGTTGAGGTCAGCTCCAGCCTAATGAAGAACGCTGAATCAGCAAGTAATTTCTCACTACTATTTCGATATTTGAGAAAACAACCCATCGTAGGCAATTCGCGGACACTGGCCTCGTACCGCAATCATCCCGCACGGCTCAAACCCATAAGCCTCCAGCGCTCGGCGCATCGGTCCGTTATCAAGGTGCGTATCGCAGCGCAAATACGGGACTTGCCCCGCGCAAAAGTCCATGACCACGCGAGTGACCCCACGGCCTCGGACGCTGGCAAGGCGATGGATCACGCCATACTCATCATCGAAGTGCCAGGCCCCATCAATCTGGGAATACTCCTCTTCCGGCCCGCGAGCGAAACTAAACACCGCCAAAGGCCCCTGTTCATCACAAACAAGGAAACACTCGCCTCGTTCAATATCACTGAGCGCATCACTGCGGTTGGGGTAATCGCTGGGCCACTGCGTCGGGTTACCGTTCACCCGCATGAATTCTCGAGCATGCTCAAAAGCGGACTCGATGAAATCCAGATCCTCGGAAGTGGCAGGGCGTATGAACATGTCATCAGGGTAGCTCACCCGAAAATCGCACACGCCACCGGGCACTTCCCTGCCCAAACCGTTACTCTGCACCTATGGCCAGCGAACATCCCACACGACACGAGCACTTCGGAAAATACCTTGCTCTAGGTATTGGCACTCACATCATGTGGGGATTTTTCCCGCTGTACTTCCACCTTCTCGAGCCCGCAGGTTCACTGGAAATCATCGTTCACCGAGCACTGTGGGCCTTCATCGCCTGCATGATTGCACTGGCGCTAACTCGCTCCCTTCCCAGAATGTGGCGTGTGATCCGCACGCCCGCGCTCATGGCGCCACTTGCCGCCGCAGGTTTCTTGGTTGTCATCAACTGGACCACCTATATTTACGCGATCCTCATCGGCCACACGACCGATGCCGCGCTTGGCTATTACATCAATCCCCTCTTTACAGTCGCCCTGGGAATGGTCGTTCTCCACGAGAGAATCTCACGACTTCAAGGCGTTGCCCTCGGCTTGGGCATTCTTGCAGTGATTGTCATCATCGTGGGGCTCGGCCGGCTCCCGTGGATTTCACTCGCACTTCCCGCGTCCTTCGGCCTGTACTCGCTGGTGAAAAAGAAGGTCGCGCTCAAGGTTGCTCCCCTCGATGGAATGGCCATTGAAACCGCGGTCGTCATCCCGATTTTAGGGATTTATTACGCCTACCTTGTTGCCCACCAATCGACGTCATTCCACACCCTTCAGCGAGCTGGTGATGGCGCAATGTCCTGGCAACTTCACCTGGCAATGCTCATCGGAGCGGGAATCCTCACCGTCATTCCGCTCATCACATTCGCCAAGGCATCGCAGGGACTCCCGCTGGGACTCTTGGGCTTTCTTCAGTACATTTCCCCCAGCATCCAGCTGATCATTGGCGTGTGCATCTTCCATGAGTACATGGAACCGACGCGCTGGATTGCAACTGGCATTGTCTGGGTCGCCCTTGCACTACTGAGTGTCGACGGCGTGATCAGAATGCGACGCGCCAGGCAATAACGACGCCCACCGCGATGATAATGGCCACCACGATCCCCGCGATCACGCGGTTTCGCACGCTCTTTTCCCCACGAGGCTTTCGCGAGCGCGTTCCGTTTGCGAAGGCCTCGAGGTCACTGAGTGGCCCACTATTCACCGTTTCTCGCCAGCTCCAATCCACGGCTTCACCTGACGAGGCCGTGGTGGGGATCGGCGTTGGAGCGTACTGCGGTGCTGTGGCTTGGGCAGGTTCAGACTGAGGTGGCTGAAGCTGCTGCGGTGCTGTTGGCGCTGCCTGGACGCCGTAATCGATGATCGGTGTCCCCGTGGCCGGGGGCATACCCATCTGAGAAGTGCTCGGGCCAATCGGCATGTTCGAGGTGTACTGAATCTGCGGTTCGAGCGTTCCCCCGAAAGAGTCAAGGATCCACTGGCGCAATTGCGGATACAGGCTGGGGTTTTTCAGCAGATGCCGACGAAGGTCAGGGCGCTCGGCCGCGAGTTGCGCCATGAGTTCGGGCGGCATCGTGGGGTCTTGTGCTTGGGCGGGGGTGATCGAATTGAGGTCGTACATTAGGCGGGTTCCTCACGAGAGGTGAAGTTCGCAAAGCGCGCCATGTGTCCTTGGAAGAGGACGCGAATTGTTCCGGTCTCACCGTTACGGTGCTTCGCCAAGATAATGTCGGCTTCACCCGGACGATCCTCGGGATTGTAGTATTCGGGGCGGTGCAAGAGGATGATGATGTCCGCGTCCTGTTCCAGCGAACCCGATTCACGCAGGTCACTCATCATCGGCTTCTTATCGGTTCGCGCTTCGGGGCCGCGGTTCAGCTGTGCGACCGCAATGACCGGGACATCGAGGTCTTTGGCCAAAAGCTTAAGGTTTCGCGATAGGACAGAAACTTCCTGCTGACGTGATTCGACCTGCTTGCCCGTTGTCATGAGCTGGAGGTAGTCCACGACGACCAGGCCCAGATTGTGCTGCTGCTTGAGTCGGTAGCATTTCGAACGGATCTCGGTCATGGTGACATTCGCTGAATCGTCGACGAAGATCGGGGCTTCGGAGATCTTCCCAGTCGTTTCCGAAACCTTGCGCCAATCGCGTTCGGTCATCTCACCCTTCATCATCTTGCTCATGAATACTGAAGACTCAGCGGAAAGCATGCGCATCGCAATATCGTTTTGGGACATTTCCAGCGAGAAGATGACCGATGTGATGCCGTGCTTGATGGAGGCGGAGCGGCAAAAATCAAGTGCCAGCGTGGACTTACCCATCGCAGGACGCGCCGCGACAATGATCATCTGCCCACCTCGCAGGCCACCGGTCATTCGATCAAGGTCAACGAATCCCGTGGGGACGCCGGCGACTTTGCCCTGGTTGAGTTCGATCTTTTCGAGCTCGGTGAGGATGTTTTCGGACATCTCGGCCATCGACACATAGTCGGTTTGCGCTTGGCGTTCTGCGACGGCGAAGATCTCCGCCTGGGCTTTGTCGACGATTTCATCGACATCGCCGCCGGCGTCCGCGTAACCGAGTTGGACGACTCGTGTGCCCGCAGTGACGAGGCGACGCAAGATCGCGCGCTCTTTCACGATTCGCGCGTAGTAGCCCGCGTTTGCTGCGGTAGGAACCGAGGCGATCAGGCTGTGGATGTACGAGGCCCCGCCGACCCTGGACAGATCCCCTTGCCTTTGGAGTTCACCAACGACCGTCACTGCGTCTGCGGGTTCGCCTCGGCCCATGAGGTCGATGATCGTGTTGTGAATGGTTTCGTGGGCAGGCTTGTAGTAGTCACTTCCACGAATTTCTTCGCTGACATCGGTGATTGCTTCTTTTGAGAGCATCATGGAGCCCAAGACGGACATCTCTGCGTCAATGTCTTGGGGTGGGGTGCGATCGAAGTCTTCCGATGCCATGTGTGAAGCTCTCCTCAGGAGGATTGTGCGCATGTGGATGGGGATTAAACGCAAAGCGCGTACACGCGAGCCTACTGCCAAGCGAGCGCCACTGCCACTCTCAAGTTCAACACGAATGTGGACGGATTGTGGATACTCTGTGGATAGCGCCGCGTGTCTTCCACATGCCCTGTGGATGAAGTGTATTTCACAAGTCTATTCTCAGCTTGCCTTCAGTTTGGGCTTTCCCCGGAAAGCCGCCATTTTCCGAGTATGATCTTTCCACAGATGTGTACACAGTCTGTGGATAAAAAGTGGAGGGACAATCAGTGGATAGCGCCGATCAGCGAAAAGACATGTCTCAATCGCAGATTGAAGGTTTACCTGAGTCACAACTCGCAATCCACAATCAAGCTGCATCAACTGCACAAGAGTGCCCTGAACAGTCTTTATCCACAGATGAATCCACTTCCGTGGATAAACCGGCACTCACTGGCGCATCCGAGGATATTTCCAGTACTTCCCCAGTTAAGCGCAATGAATCCGCACAAACTCGCAGCAAACAGCCCAGCCTGACACGCCAAATACTCTCCCTCGCGATCCCCACCCTGGGCGCAACAATTGCCCAGCCACTTTTCCTCACGATCGACTCCGCAATGGTTGGTCACCTCGGCGCCGAAAAAATCGCCGGCATGTCACTTGCGATGATCGTGATCAACACGGTCTACGGCATGTCAATCTTCTTGGCCTACTCGACCACCGCCGAAACCGCTCAAGCAATGGGAGCCGGAAACGAGCGCCGCGCCCGTGAGCTCGGCGTCCACGCCATGTGGCTGGCCACCATCATCGGCATCACTCTCGCAGGAATTCTCGCACTCGTTGGCACTCCCCTCTTGCGCGCACTAGGAGCGGCCGAGGAAATCATGCCCTACGCCTCGTCATTCCTGCACGCATCACTGCCAGGGCTTGCGGCATCGCTGATCACCATGGCGGCCACCGGAGTTTTGCGCGGAATGAAGGACACCACTACCCCACTCGTCGCAGCAGGAGTCGGCGCCCTCCTCAACGTCGGCCTCAACGCTTTCCTCATCTACGGGATCAATCTGGGCATTGTCGGCAGCGGAATTGGAACCTCGATCGTCTCAACGATCATGGCAATCAGCCTGGTGTCGATCCTTGCTCGCCCCGCGCGCGCCGCGGGTGTTTCTTTGCGTCCGTCACTGACAGGAATCCGTCAATCTGCGCGCGTCGGTGGTCCTCTCTTGGCGCGCTCGGTCGCGATTCGTCTGGCCTTCCTCACCTCGATCTGGAGCGCGACGGCGATCAGCGTCAACGGCCTCGCGGCCTACCAAGTCGTCATGTCCGCTTGGCAAATCCCGCTCTTCCTTCTCGATTCCCTCGCTATTGCCTCGCAAACTCTGGTCGGATTTGCCATCGGCTCGGGTGATCGCTCGCAACTGCGCACCCTGCTTCGCACCCTCTCGTGGTGGGGAATCGGAGCAGGCGTCATCATCGGCGCGCTCACCGCTGCCCTTTCCCCGTGGATCCCTTCCTTCTTCGTTTCCGAGGCCGTCGTCCGCCACATGGCGATCCCCGCGGTCGTCGTCAATGCGGTCTTCTTCCCGGCGCAATCACATGCGTTCCTGCTCGACGGTGTCTTGATCGGTGCGGGGCGCGGAGCTTCCTTGGCGAAGGCAGCATTCCTCAACCTCGCAATCCTGCTTCCCGCGCTGTGGGCGTTTACGCTTCTTCGTCCCTGCCTGAGTGAGACCGCGGCGGTAGCGGTACTCATTGGTTTGGTAACCGGTTTGTACATGGTGAGTCGAGCGATTACGAACTCGTGGATCACGTGGTTTTCGCCGCGAAGTGCGCTTATTCCGCGGGATGATTCTGCAGCGCCATCGCAGGCCGCAGTGTGATTCACCGCTCGTGACAGAAAGCTGAAAAAACGCTAGACTTGGATGCTGGACTGTTTCCACCCACCCGGGATGGAGTTCAGTCTCGCGGACGCCCGTGTGTCCGTGTGCAAAAGCCGGTGGAACTCCGGTGATTGCAACGCATGACCCTCCTGTCACGGAAATACCGTGACCGCGAAGACCACAGGAGGTGGGTATCAACGTGCGTGAATACGAACTGATGGTGATCCTCGATCCTTCGATCGACGAGCGCACCGTCGCCCCGCAGATGGAGAAGTACCTCGAGCAGGTCACCGCTAACGGCGGCTCCGTCGAAAAGGTCGACATCTGGGGCAAGCGTCGTCTTGCCTACGACATTCTCAAGCGTTCCGAGGGTATCTACGTTGTCATCAACATGACGACCACCCCCGAAATTGCGCTGGAAATCAACCGCTTGATGACTCTGAACGAGTCCATCCTGCGCACGAAGCTCCTGCGTCCGGACGCCCACTGACCTTCGCTCACCTGAGCAATCACCTCACACAGCCCACCAAGGAGATCCAATGGCTGGAGAAACCGTCATCACGATCATTGGCAATTTGACCAATGATCCGGAACTGCGTTGGACGCAGAGCGGAGCACCCGTCGCCGACTTCACGGTGGCATCCACCCCGCGTTCCTTCGACCGTCAAAGCGGCGAATGGAAGGACGGGGAGACCCTGTTCATGCGCTGCTCCGTCTGGCGCGAAATGGCTGAAAATGTCGGCGAATCCCTGCGAAAGGGAATGCGCGTCATTGTCACCGGTCGCCTCGTGCAGCGCTCTTTCGAAACCCGTGAGGGCGAACGCCGTACCGTCGTCGAACTTCAGGTCGAAGAAGTCGGTCCCTCACTGCGTCGCGCAAAGGCACAGGTCACCCGCACGGGCGGCCAGGCCTCGGCAGGCGCACCCCAGGGAGGCTACTCCCAGGGCGGCGGATACGGACAGCAGCAGGGCTACGGAAACCAAGGTGGTTACTCGCAGAGCCAGGCCAGCTACGGCGCACCTGCCGGCGGTTCCCAAGACGATCCGTGGCGCACATCCGATTCCGGTGCCGCGACCTCTTTCGCCGAGGATCCGCCCTTCTAAATAGCACCGCGCGCTGAGTAACCGGCGCATATACGTGCTGAACACATGCTTGGGAGCGTTCACTCGCTCAGATCATCAAGGAGAACATCATGGCGAAGCCTCAACTTCGCAATAAGCCCATTAAGAAGAAGGCCAACCCGCTGAAGTCGGCCAAGATCGAATCGATCGATTACAAGGACACCGCTCTGCTGCGTAAGTTCATCTCGGACCGTGGCAAGATCCGCGCTCGCCGCGTCACCGGTGTCTCCGTCCAGGAGCAGCGTCGCATTGCTCGCGCCGTCAAGAACGCACGCGAAATGGCTCTGCTGCCCTACACCTCTACCGGCCGCTGATTCGAAGGGAAGGACTGAAAAATGGCAACTACCAAGCTCATCCTCACCCACGATGTAGATCGTCTCGGATCTGCCGGCGATGTCGTCGAGGTCAAGGCTGGATACGCTCGTAACTACCTGATCCCCCGTGGCTTCGCCACCAAGTGGACCAAGGGCGCACAGGTTCAGATCGATCAGATGGCTGCTGCTCGCCGCCGTCGTGAGATCGCGTCCATCGACGATGCTCGCATCGTGCGCGATGCCCTGCAGGCCGCGGTTGTGACCGTGAACAGCAAGGTTGGCGCACATGGACGCCTCTTCGGTTCCGTCTCCGCTTCTCAGATTGCAGAAGCAGTGAAGGAACAGCTGGGCCAGACCATCGATCGTCGTCGCGTGATCATCGCTGACCCGATCAAGACCACCGGTGACCACACCGTGACGGTCAACCTTCACTCCGAAGTCACCGCGAACCTCAAGGTCCGCGTGCTGGCTGTCAAGTGAGCGTCTGACAAGACCATAAAGAGGGCCGGGGCACTCCCTTTTGGGAGGCCCCGGCCTTTTGTCTATCTTTCCGACTGGAACTAGGCAGCTAACTAGGTCGTGTCACGCAAGATCAAAGACAGGCCAGCATCCACACAACCCAGAAGCACTACCTGCCTTCTGCCCGACTCGGACCGCCGCCCTCGGAACCCGCCGCACCCGTATTTTGAGCAGTCGGAGTCTGGGTCGGCTGTACCTCACCCTGTGTCGGCTCACTCGCCTCGGGGGTCGGAGTCGGCGTCTCTTCGGTTGGAGTGGGGGTCGTCGAAACCTGGGGAGCGGGGGTCACAGGAGTAGCTGACTGGCGGGTGTACCAATCGAAATGGAGTTTCGTCTGGTTCGCGGTCGCCTGCTTCATGTAGCGCATCCACACGGTTACCGGCCAGTCACCACCGTGGAACTGACTGAGCCCACCGATATTCGTCAAAGAAACGGGATTTCCGTTTTCATCGAGTTGGTACATGCTCACTGCGGTGACCAGTTCAGGCGTGAAACCAACGAATTGTGCGGTCTTTTGGTCTTCGGAGGTACCGGTCTTACCGCCGGTGTCCTGCTTGAGTGCGGCCACGGCCTCGGCAGTACCACCCGAAGCGGTCACTGCCTCAAGCGCGGGAAGGACGGTCGACATGGTCTTCGTATCGAAAACCTGTTCCGGGTCGACGTTTGTCTTAAAGACCTTGGAGCCATCAGAGTTTTGAACCTCGCGGACGATGTGCGGAGTGGTTCGCTTTCCGCCCGAGGCGATCGTCGAATAGGCGTGCGCAAGGTCAATGTTGTGGGGAGCCGCAAAGCCCAAGACGTTGAGCAGCGAGTCATCCAAGCCGTTCGTATCCTCGGGGATTCCCAAGTCAATGGCAACCTTCTTCGTTGTTGCCGGGCCAACTTCCTGGTTGAGTCCAACGAAAACAGTGTTGATCGAGTTCTTCGTTGCGTTTACCAGGTTCTGACGGCCCCAAGAGACACCAGAATCGTTGCTCACCGCACGCGATAATCCACTGAAGGTCTTGGGCGAAGAGCCATCGTAAACGTCGTAGATCGAGCCCCCCTGCTCAGCGTGAGCAACCAGGGCGAAAGGCTTGAAGGTTGAACCGGCAGCCATGATGTCTTGCGTTGCCGCATTTTGCTGGCGCGTAAGGTAATCCTTGCCGCCGTACTCTGCGACGATCTCGCCCGTTGCAGGATCCAGCGAGGTGAGCGCCACGTGCATGGTGTCTTCATTCCATCCGCTCACCGTATACATGTACTCCGCAGCGGCAACGGCCTGATCCTGCTTGTCCTTATCAATCGTGGAAATAATGCGATATCCACCGGTCGCCAGCTGATCTGCCGTAAAGCCTTCTGCCGCGAGTTCAGTCCGAACCTGCTCCATGAGATAGCCGGTCGGGCCTTCCATCGTCGGACCGCCCAAGGTATCGGGATCGATAGTCTTTGGGAACTCAGCAGCGTTTGCGTCTGCCTGTGAAATCCATCCGTCCTCAACCATCAGGTTGAGAACGCGCTGCCAACGCGAGCGTGCTTTCTCTTCATCGACTGCCGGGTCCCACGCCGAAGGAGCAGGGATGATCCCGGCGATCATTGCGGCCTCGGAAAGGGTAAGATCCTTTGCTTCGTGACCGAAGTAAGCCTGAGATGCGGCTTCAATACCGTAAGCACCGCGACCAAAGTAAATGGTGTTGAGGTAGTTGCCAATGATCTCGTCCTTGGTCTGCTCTCGATTGATCTTGAGAGCAAGGATCGCTTCCTTGGCTTTACCCACATAACCGGTCGTTTCACCGACGTAATAGCGCTCGACATACTGTTGGGTCAGGGTCGAAGCGCCCTGGCGTGCCCCACCCCTAATGTTGTTGACCAACGCGCGACCGATACCTTTGAGATCAACACCCGAATTCGTGTAGAAGGTGCGATCCTCCGAGGCAACCACGGCGTGTGCAACATAGTCAGGCAGGGTACTGGAATCGATGATCTTCCTATTCACCTGCGACATCCGGCCCATCTCGGTGGTGCCATCGGCGTAGTAAACGGTCGTCGTCTGCGCAAGAGCAACCTGATCCGCCTGGGGAACCGTCAACGCGGCATAGGCGATGAGGAAGGTACCAAAGCCGGCAATAATGAGGCCGAGGAAGGTGTAGAAGGCTCCTCGTGCAATCCGTGCTGCAAGGCTGCGCTTCTTCTTGCCTTTGGTCGGTCCCTTTTTCTTTCCGCCGCCCTTACCGGCCGCTGCCGAACGTGAGCTTGCCGGACGCGTCGACCCCGTGCGCGAGGTACTCCCTGACGAGGTCGCACGAGTGCTTGCGCGCCGACTTCCGCTTGAACTGCCTGCTGCCCCGCTCGAGGATGTGCGAGAAACTCGTGCAACCGCTGAAGTGCGCTTAGGTGCAGAAGAAGCAGGTGTCTGGGGGATGGTTCCCTCGCCTTCACGACGTGCCTGCTGCGCAAGCCGACGTCGAGTTGCCTCGGCTCGCGAGGGAAGGGCACGACGTCCCTGGTCGTCGTTTGCTTGTGAAGGTGCCACGAAATCCAGCCTTTCAGCATAGGTTCATCGTGACTAGCCTACGCAGAAAGGCGGGCAATTGCCTAAAGGTAGCTCCGGATCGGCTTAGTTTTCGCTGGCAGCGCGACGTTTACGAGCCCTCTTCTGCGCGACCATTTCTTCCCAGCGAGCCTGCTGAGCCTGATACTCTTCGGCAACTTCGCGCACCTCATCGGATGCCCACCAGGCAAGCAGGGCCTCGCGCGCGGCCTCTTCACCCATGGGCCCATTTTCCATGCGCAGGTCAAGGAGGTAGTCGCGCGCCATCTTCACGGCCTTAGAGGGGCGGATCCCCAGAATCTCCATGATCTGATCCCCGTCAAGATCAGGGCGGATCGCGTCGAGTTCTTCTTGCGCGCGCAGCGCGGCAATACGTTCTTCCAGATCGTCATAGGCGGCAGACAAGAACGCGGCCTTGCGCAGGTTGCGAGTCGTGCAGTCTGCCCGGGTCAAGCGGTGAAGGCGCTCGAGAAGTTCTCCCGCGTCCGCGACGTAACGGCGAACTGCCGAATCGCTCCACTTCGCATCGCCGTAGCCGTGAAAACGCAAGTGAAGAGCAACCAAGTCAGACACGGCATCGGTCGTGGCCTTGTCAAAACGCAAAGCCTTCATGCGCTTGCGCGTCATCTTTGCGCCCACCAATTCATGATGGTGGAAAGAAACCGTGCCGTTGGGTTCGAAGCGTCGCGTGGCCGGCTTGCCGACGTCGTGCATGAGGGCAGCAAAACGCAAGATAAAGTCCGGCTCGGGAACCGGGCCATCCGCGTCGGTCTCCAGGTCGATCGCCTGATCCAAGACGGTAAGCGTGTGCTGGTAGACGTCCTTGTGTCTGTTGTGTTCATCAACGGTTGACACAAGGGCTGACACTTCAGGAAGAACAATGTCAGCAACGCCCGTGTGGACCATAAGCTCAATGCCGCGCCTGGGCCACGGGGAGATCATCAGTCGCTCGAGTTCGGCGCGAATACGCTCTGCCGAAACAATCTCCAAGCGCCCTGCCATAGATTCCATGGCGTCCATGACGTCCTCATCCACGTCAATGCCAAGCTGGGCACTGAAACGTGCGGCTCGCATGATGCGCAGCGGGTCATCATCAAAGGACTGCAGGGCGCTGACCGGGGTTCGAAGACGACCCACTGCCAGATCAGAGAGTCCGTCATGAGGATCAACGAGCACCAATTGTGGCAGGCGCATCGCCATGGCGTTGACGGTGAAGTCGCGACGAGTGAGGTCGCCTTCCAAAGTGTCGCCGTATTCAACCTCGGGCTTTCGCGATCCCACTTCGTAAGAATCAGTGCGATAGGTCGTCACTTCGACGACAAAGCTCCCGCGCCTGCCACCGATGGTGCCGAACTCGCGGCCGATGTCCCAGGTTGAGTGTCCCCACTGAGCAAGAAGCTCTTCGGTTTTCTCTGGGCGAGCAGAGGTCGTACAGTCAAAATCGTGAGGGGTCAGCCCTAAGAAAGCATCGCGAACCGGTCCCCCGACCAAGCTGATTTCCTCACCGGCCTGGGTGAAGATCTCGCCTAATTCGAGGATTTCCTTGGGAATACGAGAGAAAGCCTCTTTCGCCTGGGCCATGAGCAGGCCCAAATCACCCTCGCCTAAACCAGAGGGGCGGGGTGCGTGAGAGCGGGCTTGACCCATTGTTCGCGACAGTTGTGTACTCATCCCCTCCAGCATGCCATGTTTTGGCCTTCTTTGGCTTGCTCGCATCACGGCTTCATCCATGGTTGACACGGGAATAAGGTCACTCGCAGCCATAGCACAGGCTGTAAAAAGTGCGGTAATTCCCACTCGACCGATGGTGCGACCTGACCCGGAGGGGTAATCCCGCTTAAAGTGGAACTATGACTGTACCTTCTGAAGCGTTACGACCCGGAGTGCCTCAGCCTCCGCGTCGTCATCCTTCGTTGCGTGCAGCGAATTCGACCCCTCATTTCCTTCCCGTTTCCTCTGAGACTTCTGCCGGAGGCATCGTTGTCGATGTTCGCAATGGCCAGCCCTACGCAGCAATCATCGCCAGACGGAATCGCTCGGGGAAGATTGAGTGGTGCCTCCCGAAGGGGCATCTTGAAGGCTTGGAGTCTCCCGAAGAAGCCGCTCTTCGCGAAGTCGCTGAAGAAACCGGTATTCACGGGCGCATCATTCGCCACCTCGCCTCGATCGATTATTGGTTTTCCGGCGCAGATCGGCGGATCCACAAGGTTGTCCACCACTACCTGATGGGTTACATTTCCGGGTCCATCACCGTTGAGGGAGATCCGGATCACGAGGCCGAGGACGCCGCTTGGGTCCCCTTGCGTGAGCTCTCGCATGACTTGGCTTACCCCAACGAGAGGCGCATTGTCGGGATCGCTTTGGACTTGCTTTACCGGGATGCATCATGACACGACTGCGAGCCACTCGAATTGCACTGACTCTTGTGCCCCTGAGCGCCCTGCTTCTTTCACTTCAACCCGCGAGCGCGAGCACCCTTCGCGCACTTTCTGCCGGAAGCACTCACGACGCCTCCATTGCTTCAACCTTGCCTGCAGCACTTGCGCCTCAATCCAACGCGCGACCGGAGGTTTTGGGTGAGGCACCCCAGCCCTCGGGAGTTGACGTTCGGATTAACCGCCTCGAACCGCGAGTGATCACTGCTCAAAACAATGTGCAAATCTCGGGCGTTGTTCGCAATCTGACAGATAAGCCCATCCAGAATCCCTCTTTGGATGCTTATGTTCAGACTTATTCGCCGCTGACCGCTTCGGACCTCTCGGCTTATTTGACGGGGAAGTCCTATCAGGGTCGGCGCGTGCATGCGGGAACCTTGGAAGCAACGATCCAACCCGGCGCCGAACAGACCTTCCATATGACGATTCCTTTTGAAGACCTCCCCTTCAGTTCAGACTTTGAGTGGGGGCCGCGAGGTATCACGGTCATCGTTGAAGGTGATGAAAACCGGGGAAGCGACCGCTCCATTCTGATCTGGGATTCGGCATATTCCCTTGAACACACGCGCGTCAATGTTCTCTTGCCCTGGACGTCCTCAACCCCACGCACGACCAGTGATTCCTATTCGATCCTGTCTGCGGCATCCATGTCGGGCGTAACTTTCGCAACCGACTCGCAAACTCTAGTTGACGAGCTCACCGTTCCTGAAGATCGCGCGACCTCCAGCGCCTCATCTTCTTCGCCAACGCCTTCTGCTTCTTCTTCCGAGGCCAGCGCTTCCGCTTCCGAGTCCAGCGCCTCGCCTTCTCCTTCCTCTTCCGCTACCCCGCGTTCCGAGGCCGAGATCACCGCTGATCGCAATACGCGCGCCGCTTTCCTCCAGACCTTCTTTGAGCGCACCCGTGAGCTTGTGGCTCTGCCCAGTAACGATGCGGACCTGACGCTTGCGACGACTCTCAATAACGACACGATCATGAAGTATCTTGTCGACTCGCGGGCACAGGTTCCTACGACTCTTGCTCAGGCGCAGGCTCTTCTTCCCTCTTCCTCCCGTTCCTCGGCAAGCGCCTCCGCTTCTGCCAGCGCAAGCTCTTCTGCCAGCCCAAGTGAGGCCTCGCAAAGCCCAAGCTCCTCACCCAGCAGCGAGGCAAGCCAGACCCAGAACAGCACTGCGGCACCCACGCT
>CAUTOM010000025.1:0-24340 GCA_963540435.1 uncultured Actinomyces sp. | reverse complement strand
TGTCGGTGAGAACATCTGGGTCTACAACGCCGCGGAATTCTTCATCCCGTGGTGCATCCTCGCGGCGATCCTCGCCTTCATCTACCTGCGTGATGTTCCGGTTAAGGCCAACATCAAGCAGCAGCTGGATATCTTCTCGAACCCGAACACCTGGTACATGACCATTCTCTACGTGATGACCTTCGGCCTGTTCTCCGGATTCTCCGCAGTCTTCGGCTTGCTCATCAACAACCAGTTCGGTCGTGCCTCCTCGATCGGTCTGCCCGTCCTGGGTGCGACCTTCGCCTTCCTCGGCCCGCTCATCGGTTCGCTCATCCGCATGTCCTGGGGTGTCTTTTGCGACCGCATGGGTGGTGCAATCTGGACCTTCATCTCCGGTGTGGGTATGGCCATCACCCTCGGTGGTATTGCGTGGGTTCTCTACAACCCCAAGGGCTGGACTGATTTCTACATCTTCATGGCGCTCATGCTGCTCATGTTCCTGTTCTCCGGCTTCGGTAACGCAGGCACCTTCAAGCAGATGCCCATGATTATGCCCGCACGTCAGGCTGGTGGCGCCATCGGCTTCACCTCAGCGATTGCCTCCCTTGGTCCCTTCTTGGTCGGCGCTGCTCTCTCAGCTGTCGGCGCGAAGGGCGCATGGACCTTCTTCCTGGGCTGCTCGATCTTCTGCATTTTGGCCTCGGTCCTGTGCTGGCGCCAGTACGCACGCAAGGGCGCACCCTTCCCGGGCTGATCGCTCACCGATCTTTAGGGAGTGGCGGACCCCGTTTCTCTCCCTGAGTTCGCCA
The DNA here is from genome assembly GCA_963540435.1 of uncultured Actinomyces sp. GTDB lineage: Bacteria > Actinomycetota > Actinomycetes > Actinomycetales > Actinomycetaceae > Pauljensenia. The sequence goes on along the minus strand of CAUTOM010000025.1, from coordinate 23,549 downwards.
CCCCTGAACTTCATAACTTCACGAGCTGGCTGCTTCGCGCGGCTAGCACCCCCATCGAGCGGAATGTCCCGCTCGGATACTAACCGTGACACTGCCTCGGGAATCCCCGAGGCCATGCCGATGAGAAAGTACACATCATGATCGACCACCGACTCCTGACACTGGGCGGCCGTCTGCGCCGCGGCGAGGTCAGCGCTGACGCGCGTCAAATGTTCCTAGTTGGCGGACGTGAGGCCGATGCCTTCTACCGTCAACGTTTCAGCCACGATCGCGTCGTACGTTCCACTCACGGCGTGAACTGCACGGGTTCGTGCTCGTGGAAGGTCTTCGTCAAGGACGGGATCATTACCTGGGAAGCCCAGCAGGTTGACTACCCCTCGACCGGGCCGGATATGCCCGACTACGAACCTCGCGGTTGCCCCCGAGGCGCTGCCTTCTCTTGGTACGAATACTCACCGACGCGTATCCGCCACCCCTACGTTCGTTCAGCCCTCCTCGAGCCCTATCGCGAGGCCAAGGCCCGCTTGGGCGATCCCGTGGAGGCATGGCGCGCGGTTACTTCCGATCCCGAAATCTCCCGCGCTTACAAGCGTGCTCGAGGCAAGGGCGGATTGGTGCGCACCACCTGGGAAGAGGCAATGGAAATCGTTGCAGCAGCGAATGTTGCGACGATTGCTGACTGGGGTCCGGACCGTATCGCCGGCTTCTCCGTGCTTCCCGCAATGTCGATGGTCTCTTTCGGTGCGGGTGCCCGCTACCTGCAGCTCATTGGTGGCGTGAACCTCTCCTTCTACGACTGGTACGCAGACCTCCCCGTCGCCTCGCCCCAGGTTTTCGGCGACCAGACCGACGTTCCCGAGGCCGGCGACTGGTTCAACTCGCAGTACCTCATTGTTTGGGGATCGAACCTGCCGCTGACGCGTACTCCCGACGCTCACTTCATGACCGAGGCCCGCTACCACGGTCAAAAGGTCGTTTCGGTTGCCCCCGACTACTCGGACAACACGAAGTTTGCCGATGAGTGGCTGCGCGTGAACCCCGGTACCGACGGCGCTTTGGCCATGGCCATGGGCCACGTGATCCTCAAGGAATTCCACGTGGAGCACCCCACCGAGCGCTTCCAGGACTACATGCTCCACTACACGGATTCCCCCTTCCTTTTGGAGCTAGACGAAACCCCCGAAGGCCTCGTCCCGGGCAAGTTCCTCTCTGTTGCTGACGTACCCGAGGCCGTCGATGAAGAGACCCGCAACCGTCCCAACCCCGAATTCCGCTTCCTCGTGATGGACAAGTCGGGCACTGTGCGCGACCCGCGCGGTACCTTGGCCGATCGCTACACCGATGAAGGTAAGGGCAAGTGGAACCTCACTATGGAGGGCATCGACGCACGCCTTTCCCTGTACGAAGAAGGCTGCGAGGCCGTTGAGGTCAACCTTCCGCGCTTCGACCTGGTTGCAGACGAGGCCCCGACCGCAGCGGTTGGTGCAGGCGTCGTGACCCGAGGCGTTCCCGTCCGTCGCGTTGGCGGCAAGCTCGTGACCACTGTCTACGACTTGATGCTTGCTCAGTACGCTGTGGCACGTCCGGGTCTTCCCGGTACCTGGCCCACGAGCTACACCGATGCCTCGACCCCCGGAACCCCCGCATGGCAGGAAGAACTCACCGGCGTCGCCGCAGAAGCCGCAATCCGTATCGGTCGCGAATTTGCGCAGAACGCCATTGATTCTGAGGGCCGTTCGCAGATCATTTTCGGCGCGGGTGTCAACCACTTCTACCACGCCGATCAGATCTACCGCACCATGCTTGCTCTGACCACATTCTGTGGAACCCAGGGCATCAACGGTGGTGGCTGGGCCCACTACGTCGGCCAGGAAAAGGTCCGCCCGATCACCGGTTGGACGCAGTACTCCTTCGCGCTCGACTGGCAGCGCCCCGCACGTCAGATGATCGCTACCGGTTTCTGGTACCTCACCACGGACCAGTGGCGCTATGACGGCTTGGAGGCCCAGCGCCTCGCCTCGCCGCTGGGGGGCCAGGCATTCGGAGACCAGACGGTTGCCGACACCTTGGTTGAGGCCTCGCAGCGCGGATGGATGCCCACCTTCCCCTCCTTCGATCGCTCATCCCTGGAACTGGGACGCGCAGCCGAAGAAGCAGGAGTCAGCGTCGGAGAGTACATCTCCGGACAGCTCACCGAGGGCTCCTTGAAGTTCGCATGTGAAGACCCGGATAACCCGGTCAACTACCCGCGTATCCTCTTCAACTGGCGTACGAACCTCTTGGGTTCTTCCGCTAAGGGCGCGGAATTCTTCATGCGTCACATGCTCGGTGCCGATGACGATGTTCAGGCTCGCGAACTTGAAGCTGAAGATCGCCCCAAGTCCATGGTGTGGCGCGATGCTCCCGCGGAAGGCAAGCTCGACCTCATGGTCACCGCGGACTTCCGCAACACCACGACCACCTTGCATTCGGACGTCATCCTTCCCGCGGCCACCTGGTACGAAAAGTACGATCTGTCCAGCACCGATATGCACCCCTACGTGCATACCTTCAACGCGGCAATCAACCCGCCGTGGGATGCGCGAACCGACTTTGAGCTCTTCCAGGACCTCTCGGCTTACGTGTCGAAGATGGCCGAAGTTCACCTGCCCGAGCCGATGCAGGACGTCATCGCCTCCCCGCTCACTCACGATTCACCCGACGAACTGCTGACCCCGCATGGTCGCGTTGCGCCTCGTGAAGAAATTGGTTGGGTCCCGGGCGTCAATATGCCCAAACTCATCCCCGTCGTTCGTGACTACCGCACGATTTCCGACAGATACAACACCGTCGGCCCGCTCATCGAGAAGGCCGGAATGGCAACGAAGGGCGTCGCTTTCAACGCCCAGAAGGAAATCGACGAGTTCATCGCGATGGAAGGAACGCTGGAAACCTTCATGGGTCCGCGTCCGCGCATGGATACCGATAAGCGAGCATGCGAGTTCATCCTCCGCTTCTCGGGTACGACCAATGGTTCCATGGCAACTCGCGGTTTCAAGACCTTGCAGGAACGTGTGGGTACAGGAAATATGGCCGAAATGGCTGAAGGTGACGAAGAAAAGCACGTGACCTTCAAGGATGTTCAGGCAGCCCCCGTTTCCGTCGTTACCAGCCCCGAGTGGTCCGGTTCGGAACACGGCGGGCGCCGCTACACGGCATTTAGCCAAAACATCGAGTACCACAAGCCGTGGCATACTCTGACGGGTCGTATGCACTACTACCTGGATCACGACTGGATGCAGGCGATGGGCGAGTCCCTCCCGACCTTCCGTCCCCCGCTGGATCTGCACCACCTCTTGGGTGAGGCCGCCCCCGGAACCATGGGTCGCGATGGCCGAGGCCAAGCCGAGGTCGCCGTGCGCTACCTGACCCCCCACAACAAGTGGGCAATCCACTCGCAGTACTTCGACAACCTCTACATGCTCACTCTGGGACGCGGTGGCCAGACCGTGTGGATGAGCCCGCAGGATGCCGAGAAGATCGGCGTGCGCGATAACGATTGGATCGAGGCCCACAACCGTAACGGTGTGGTCTCTGCTCGAGCAGTGGTTTCGCACCGTATTCCGGAGGGCACCGTGTATATGCACCACGCTCAAGAGCGTGTGGCGAACACTCCTTTGAATGAATCAACCGGGCGTCGTGGTGGTTCGCATAACTCCTTGACGCGCATCTTCTTGAAGCCCTCGCACTTGATCGGTGGTTATGGCCAGTTCACCTACGCCTATAACTACGTCGGTCCGACGGGTAACCAGCGCGATGAAGTCACCATGATTCGTCGCCGTAGCCAGGATGTGGAGTTCTGAGGGTTCGTCCCCCAGATCTGAAGAGAGGGAATGAAACGATGAAGGTCATGAGTCAAGTTGTCATGGTGATGAACCTTGACAAGTGCATTGGCTGCCACACCTGTTCGGTGACCTGTAAGCAGGCATGGACGAACCGCGAAGGTACCGAGTACATGTGGTTCAACAACGTTGAGACCCGACCGGGTGTTGGCTATCCGCGCACCTGGGAAGATCAGGATCACTGGAAGGGCGGGTGGCGCCTGACCAAGTCCGGCAAGCTTGTTCCTCGCAGTGGTGGGCGTTTGAAGAAGCTCGCAACGATCTTCGCAAACCCCGACATGCCTGAGATCGACGACTACTACGAGCCGTGGACCTACGATTACGATCGCCTTCTGTCCACGCCCGCAGGAGCGAAGGCAATGCCGACTGCTCGTGCGCGTTCGCAGATGACGGGTAAGACCATCGACACCATCGAGTGGGGCCCGAACTGGGACGACAACTTGGGTGGTTCCTTGGAGACCATGCACGAGGACCCGACGCTTGCCAAGATGCAGACCATGGTGCAAACCAGCATCGAAGAAGCATTCATGTTCTACCTGCCGCGTATCTGCAACCACTGCTTGAACCCCACCTGCGTGTCTGCATGCCCCTCGGGTGCAATGTACAAGCGCGCAGAAGATGGCATTGTGCTGGTTGACCAGGATGCGTGCCGCGGCTGGCGCATGTGTGTGTCGGGCTGCCCCTACAAGAAGGTCTACTTCAACCACTCGACCGGTAAGGCCGAGAAGTGCACCCTGTGCTACCCGCGCATCGAGGTTGGCGAACCCACGATCTGCTCTGAGACCTGCGTTGGTCGCCTGCGCTACTTGGGTGTTGTCCTCTACGACGCTGATCGCGTGACCGAAGCAGCTTCGATGAAGAGCGAGCAGGAACTGTACTACGCGCAGCGCGAGCTGATCTTGGATCCCTTCGATCCCGAGGTCATCGCTGCTGCCCAGGCTGGCGGCGTTCCTCGTTCCTTCATCGAGGCCGCGCAGAATTCGCCGGTCTACAAGCTGATCGTGGACTACCGTCTGGCGCTCCCGCTGCACCCCGAATTCCGTACGCTCCCCATGGTGTGGTACATCCCGCCGCTTTCGCCGGTCGTTGATGCCGTCACCAACTCGGGCGCCGATGGTGAGAACCACAAGATTCTCTTGACTGCGCTGTCGACCATGCGCATTCCTTTGGAATACCTTGCGGGTCTCTTCACCGCGGGGGACACTCGACCCGTCGAGCTTTCCTTGCGTCGCCTTGCAGCCATGCGTTCCTACATGCGTGACGTCAACATGGGCCAGCCCGTCGACCCGTCGATTCCCGAGGCCGTGGGCATGAGCGAAGAAGACATTCTGGCGATGTATCGCCTGTTGTCTATCGCGAAGTACGAGGACCGCTACGTGATCCCAACTTCACACCCCGAAGACATGCGCACACCGACTCCTTACCTGTGCCCCGTGGGTGAAGGTTCCGAGTCCGGTTGCGGATCGAAGAAGGGTGGAAAGGTCCCCGTGAGCATTGGACGGCGACCCGAATGAGCCCGTCAACAGCGACCTTTATTCCTACGCGCAATCCGGCTCCTGCCCTTCCGCTCGTGAAGCAGAGCCGTGAGTCGCGCGCGGCGACCTTCATGATTGCCGCTGCCCTTTTGGATTACCCGGGGCAGGAATGGGACGGCATCTTGACCGAGGTGGGTTCCGCCTTGGCTCAGCTTCCTGCCGAGGCCGCGGCTGAGTTCGCCCAGTTCCTTGACTGGGCGGGGGAACGCTCGCGTCGCGAGGTCGAGGAAGCCTACGTTGAAACCTTTGATCAGAAGCGTCGCTGCTGCTTGGAGCTGACCTACTACGCAACGGGGGATACCCGGCAGCGGGGAATTGCTCTGACCATTGTTCGCGATCTCTACGCGGCAGTTGGATGGCAGCTCGATAATGATCAGCTTCCTGACTACTTGCCGAATATCCTCGAGCTTGCTGCTCGCACCGAGGGTGAAGAGCATGAGCTTGTGGAGTCGATGTTGGCCTCGCACCGCGAGGGAATCGAGATTCTTCACGCTGCTTTGCTGTCTTTGTCCTCTCCATGGGCGCATGTTGTTGCTGCCTTGCGAATGGCTCTACCCGAGGTGGACGAGGCTACTTTTGCCCGTATGCAGACACTTGTCCGTCAAGGTCCTCCCAGTGAAATGGTGGGAATGGCTGATCGCGGTGATCTTCCTTGGCCCACAGTACAAACTCCGTCATCCCTTCTTTCGCCCGCGGGTGAGAACGAACTCTAAGGATTGTCATGAACCTTTTCCTCTGGGGAGTGCTTCCCTACATTTCATTCACCCTTCTGATCGGTGGGTTGATTTGGCGTTACCGCAGTGATCAGTACGGATGGACTTCACGTTCTTCCCAGCTCAACGAGGGGCGTATCCTGCGCCTGTCTTCACCCTTGTTCCACTTCGGTATTTTGGGTGTGGCGCTGGGTCACGTCATGGGCTTGGTGATTCCGCAGTCGTGGACCGAGGCCATGGGAGTGAGCGAGCATGCCTACCACATGGTTGCGATCATCGGTGGTGGTATCGCTGGACTCATGACCTTGGTCGGTCTGCTCGGCCTGCTCTACCGGCGCATTGTGAATAAGTCTGTGCGCTTGGCAACTACGCGTAACGACATCATCATGTATGTGCTCTTGTCCATTGCGATCTTCCTTGGTGCCGCTGCAACGGTAACGACGCAGATTCTGGGTAAGGGCGGCGGATACAACTACCGCGAGACAATTTCGGTGTGGTTCCGTTCGATCTTCATGTTCCAGCCCGATGTCTCCTTGATGGCCGATGTTCCACTTCAATTCAAGCTGCACATCGTTGCTGGTCTGATCCTGTTCGCAGTGTGGCCTTTTACCCGCTTGGTGCATGTTCTTTCGGTGCCTGTCGCCTACCCGACCCGTCCCTATGTTGTCTATCGTTCACGTTCGGCTGCAACCGCCGCTTCGCAGCCGGCTCGTGGATGGACTCCGGTTCGAGGCGGTGCTGCAGGACCGTCGAGTAAAGATTTCCCTCGTGATGATGCCCCTTACCAGGGTGCGTGACTCGGTGAAACACTGAGGCCGTATGCGCTGACCAGCGCATACGGCCTCACCATATGAAACGTGCAAAGGTAACAAATTTCCTCTGCATTAGAATGAAGAAACATCCCGCAACACATGGTGTACAAGGAGAGGCAGTGATCGGCAGCGAAACCAGGCCCGGGCCCGTCGGTATTGAAGACATGATGGCCCAACTAGCGACCGCGTCTCCTGCTCAACGCAAGGTTTTGCATGCGTTGACAGATATTGGTCGAGAGGCGACTGTCGTTGAGGTTGCTGATTACCTTGGTATCCACAAGAACTCAGTTCGTGAAACCCTGATTCCCTTACTCGAACAGGGTTTGGTCGTGCGTCGCACGCATTCTCCTGAAGGTCGCGGTCGCCCCGCGATGTACTACGAAATTGCGGTCCTTGAAGATGCGGCTCGTCTCCAGCGTCAGTCGACAGAACTTCTGATCGCTGCGGCCTCGGCAATGGCGCAGGCGGACGATGGCGGGGAGCAACTCGCTGACTCAATGGGGCGCAATTGGGGACAGCAATACGTAGACCTCATTCGCGAATCAGGTGCTTTTGATGCTGCCCGAGATGATCAGGAAGCACTCTTCTCTTTGCTGAGAGTGTTCCTGTCGACGCGCGGATTCCGTGCCGAAAATACCGATGACGGGAATCTTTCCATTAATTCCTGCCCCTACGTGGGTATCGGGGATGGTCATATTCAACAGATCGTGTGTCGCATGCACGGTGCCGCTGTCCGCCACATTGTGGAGGAACTGAGCAATGGAGCCATTTCCTTGACGGTTGTTCCCTTTGCTGATGATTGTGGATGTCGCGTGCTCTTCGAAGAGATTCCCGTACGCCAAGCAGCTGGGGAATAACGTATTTGCGGAGATTTCATTAATAAATCTCAATTTATTCGGAAAATTGGACTATTTCCATTAGACTAATTGAGTGCCTCACTACAAAGTCTCCACTCTTGCAACCCTTCTAGGAATCAGTGACGACACGATTCGCCGCTGGCTCGACGAGGGCATTATTCGCCGTGCGGAAAACGATGGAAACGCCGGTCCCCTGCGTGTTGATGGTGCGTCGGTTGCCGAGCTTATTGCCAGCCAACCCGAAGTTCACCAGATCGCTGCAGGTCAGGAAACTCAATCCGTTCGTAACCACCTTCAAGGGCTGGTTATCGCTATTCGCAGTGATGCGGTGATGAGCCAAGTTGACCTGCAGTGCGGACCCTATCGGGTCGTTTCCCTCATTTCCACTGAAGGGGTACGCGAGTTAGGTCTCGAAGTTGGATCCATCGCCATGGCGCAAATCAAAGCAACAAATGTTTCTCTTCAAATTCCTGGAGGAGGAAACCTGTGAAACGTTACAGTGGAATTGCCGTATTCGCGGCATTAAGTCTCATTACTCTTTCATCATGTTCGGGAGGGTCTGGGACAGCCTCCTCAACTTCCACAGCGGCCTCGTCTGCGACAGCAGTGGCCAGTGCAAGTGCCGCACCTGTTGAACTCAACGTTTTTGCGGCTGCGTCGCTGAACAAGGCATTCCCTGAGATCGCTGATACGGTCCTCAAGGAAACCGATCCGAACATCAAGGTGACCTTCAACTTCCAGGGATCATCGACTCTGGTTGACCAGATGAAAGAAGGTGCACCTGCCGATGTTTTCGCCTCCGCAGACCAGAAGAACATGACCAAGGCAAGCGATGCGAAGCTCGTCGACACTCCGAAGCCCTTTGCATCTAATGTCCTGACATTGATTGTCCCCAAGGGAAATCCTGCCAAGATCACCGGTCTTGATTCCTCTCTTGATGGCAAGAAGCTCGTTGTGTGCGCAGAGGGTGTTCCCTGCGGTAATGCAACCAAGCAGTTGGCGGAAAAGCTCGGCGTCACGCTCAACCCTGTTTCGGAAGAACAGAAGGTGACGGACGTACGCGCAAAGGTTGAGAGCGGTGAAGCCGATGCAGGCCTCGTCTATGCAACCGACGCGAAGGCTGCTGGAGACAAGGTCGAAACCATCGAGATTGCCCGCGCAAACGAGGTCGTGAACTCATATCCGATCGCTCTGACGGTTTCAACTAAGAACAAGGAAGCCGCGCAGAAGTTCATCGATGCCGTTCTTTCCGATAAGGGACAGGCGGTGCTGAAGAAGTACGGCTTCTCGGAACCGACTTCCGCGGATAAGGGCTGAAATCGCCTTCTTCTACTCACAGTAGTTTCGGAATAATCTCATGATGAACACGCACAGGCATGCGGGGATTCCGCGTTGGATCGCACTCCCCGCAGCCTGTGCTGTTCTATTTCTTCTTGTTCCGTTCATTGCGCTTCTCATACGCATCGATTGGGTTCAATTTCCCCATCTATTCACTCAAGCACTGGGCTCGCAGGCCCTTGCTCTTTCGCTGCGTACCTGTCTTGCCTCGACCCTGAGCTGCATCATTGTTGGACTCCCGCTAGCGCTTGTGTGTGCGCGTGCGCGCGATACATGGTGGTCGCGAGTCTTGCGCTCCATGGTCACCTTGCCCATGGTTCTTCCTCCGGTCGTCGCGGGCTTGGCCCTCTTGATCACCTGGGGGCGCAGAGGCCTGATTGGTGCCTATCTGCAAATCTTCGGCATCAATATTGCTTTCACGACGGTTGCGGTCATTATGGCGCAGACCTTCGTGTCACTACCTTTCTTCGTTTCTTCGCTCGAAGGCGCATTGCGCACGCGAGGTTTCAATGAGGAACGCGTTGCTTCCTCTTTGGGTGCTTCTCCCTCGAAGACGCTCTGGTTTGTCACCCTGCCGCTTACGATTCCCGCGCTTGTCTCCTCGACCGCTTTGGCATTCTCAAGAGCGCTCGGTGAATTCGGTGCGACGATCACTTTCGCGGGGTCGTTGGCTGGAGTAACCCGCACGCTTCCCCTCGAGATTTACCTCCAGCGCGAAGAATCAACCGACATGGCCCTGATGCTCTCCGTCATCTTGGTCTTTGTTGCGCTGGTCTTGGTTGGCGGCGCTTCAGCCTTTTCGCAGTGGTGGTATTCGCGTCTTCTGAGTGGGACCTCCACCGACGAGGCGAAAGTTCCCGCGGCCTCGCGCTTGACTACCGAGCCCAGCCGCGGCCTCGGGAATGAGAAGGGAGATGCGCAGGGCCAGCTTCCACGCGTTCCCGTCCCTGGCGTGCGGATTGCGGGAACGCTTGCTGAGAGGCACATCGACGTTGACCTCACTTGCCAACCCGGTGTTGTCACGGCCCTGATGGGACATAACGGTTCAGGGAAGAGCACGCTCTTGTCGGTCCTCTCTGGCGCCCTCGATGCTCCGCAGATGACCTGTACCTGGCAGTGGCCAGATGGTGCCTCAGGCCGCCTGCCGAAGATTGCAACCTTAGAGCAGAAGCCCGTTTTGTTCCCCCATATGAGTCTGCTTGCCAATGTTGCCTTCCCCTTGCGTTGCGCCGGTATTTCCCCTGCCGAGGCCGAGGTGCGTGCGTGCGAAGCCCTGGAGTCTGTGGGTTTGGCAGACTTGGAGCAGCGTCGTCCGGCTCAGGTGTCTGGTGGGCAAGCTCAGAGGACCGCTTTGGCTCGTGCGCTGGTTGTTGCTCCCGATGTCTTGTTGCTTGATGAACCGATGGCGGCGCTCGATGTCGAGGCGGCGCGCGGCTTGCGCGAGTTGATTGCGCAACGATTCCATGGCCGCACTGTCATCATGGTGACACACCAGATTGAAGATGCTGCCGCACTTGATGCGCATATCATCGTCTTAAAGGGCGGTCGCCTGCTTCATGAAGGGCCGTGGCGAGAATTGATCAACCAGTCGATGTCGCGTGCGGATGAGAGCGATTCGGCGCTATTGGCAATGGGGCTGAGTGCATTGGAGAGGGCACTCGGGCAGGAGTAAAGGTGAAGACGCTGCTATCGATTCGCTCAATGAGTCGGCGTGCTTCGGTCCACCTGTGGATTTTCATCATCACTGTGATCGCAGGGCCCCTCTTCTACCTCATGTCGCCAAAATTGTGGTCTTTGGCGATGGTGAGCTGGGCTTTGGTATGTGTGACTCCCATTGCTGTTGCGATCGTGTTGATTCCCATCATCAAGTGGTGCGCCCAGGGAAGCGTGCGCGATGCCGTGAGATTTCGTCGTCGCTTGTCTCCCACAATGTCCAAGGTGTTGTGTGTTGGACTGGTAGCCATTGACTGTGGTCTTGTGGGAATGGGAGCTGTTTTGTCGTCTCAGGTAGTGGCAGATGCAATCTCTGGAAGCCAGGAACTCACCGTGCGCTGCCTCGATCATCAAGAAGAAACATCAACCGTGATGCGCAGGAGAAATTTAAAGACCCGCATATTTACCACGCGTGTCACCTTGGCGAAGGAGTCAGGCGAAGAGATCAATCTGAAGTTCACTGACGGCACGAATTACACGAATACTCACGCATACAGACAACTACGTAAGCACTGCGTCTACGAGGACACTTTTACCATCTCGATGTATCCCCGGACGCGCGTGGTAACACATGTCAGTGAGGTCCGCGGATAAGAGCTCACTGACCTCATTGTCTATTACGGATTAAAAAGAAGTCCGTAGACGACGAGATAGACCGGGAAGAGCAGAATCATGATGGAAATCGTACAGAGCAGAAATGAACGGCTCTGAGCGCCCAGAGCGGTTAAGAAAACCCCCAAGGTTACTGAAATGGGGAGGAATAGGTCCTCACGGCTGGTCAACCCCGCCCACAGAAGCATGATGGCCACCGGGAGCAGAAGAAGGTAAAGCATCGTTGAGGGCGTGTGCTTGGTAGAAAATCCCCAGGTCCACTCAGCTGCCCCGAGTACGTCGGCGCTGGGGTCGAGGCGGCGAGGGGGAAGGTCATCCTCGCTCTGCTTTCCGGAGGCCGCCTGCGGTGCTACCTGTTCGTTCGTCATTGTTCGTGCTCCTCTAGTTTTCCCGTGTGTGAGCAGGTTGTTCTGGGGGCAGTATACCGAAAGAAAGTTTGAAGATTTAGTGGCTTCTATGAGAGGCAGCTGCATGGATAGAAAAACACTGTGGGGGCCGGTGAAACCGACCCCCACAGTGCATCCCATCAACACAATATGCGTAAAAAACAGCGTCCCTCAACAGGTAAAAGGAGACGGGGCCTTACGACCCCCGATGTCTGATATTGCAAATGTACGAGGCGAATCTGTGGGAGCTTTGAGGTCAAGCTATGAATAAGCTATGAATGAAAAACCTTGTTCTATGCCGATTCGAAGGCGGCATGCACTGCTAACTGACGCAGTGATGACTAACATGAGGGCATCAACATCTTTTCAAAAACCTACCTTGGCCATGATGGGTGACATCCCGTGGAAACTGCCGGATAGGTTTGTGTTACATACAGTAATCAGCCAGGGGTTCAGTACTATATGTCAACTATTCGTACCTTATTGAGGAGCCTTCGCGAGTATCGTCGCGCATCACTCCTGACGCCACTTTTTGTTACGGGAGAAGTCATTCTTGAGTGCTTCCTCCCCTTGGTCATGGCCTCCTTGGTTGATCACCTTCAAGGCGGCGCCCTCACCCCGGTCGTGCGCCTCGGCATCTTCATGCTGATCATGGCGATGTTCTCGCTCCTCTTCGGCATCCTCGCCGCCCGTTTCGGAGCAACCGCAGCAGCCGGTCTGGCAAAGCATCTGCGTCAAGACCTCTTCTTCAAGGTTCAGGATTTCTCTTTCGGGGATGTCGATCGTTTTTCGACATCCTCTCTGGTTACCCGCATGACAACGGACGTGACAAACGTCCAAAACGCCTATGGCATGATTATCCGTGTTGCCGTCCGCGTCCCTTTGATGGTTGTCTTCTCGATCGTCATGACGCTTCGCATCAACTGGCGCATGTCCCTGATTTTCCTCATCATGTTGCCTTTCCTAGCAGCAATCATGTTTGGGATCGTCATCTTCATTTTCCCGGTTTTCCGGCGAATCTTTAAGAAGTACGATGCTCTGAATAACTCGGTCCAAGAGAACATCGCAGGCATCCGAGTTGTGAAGTCCTTCGTCAACGAAGAGTACGAAAAGACCCGTTTTGCCAAGCGCTCAGAGGAAGTGCGAGCAGACTTCACCTTCGCGGAGAAGGTTCTGGCGCTCAATACGCCCGTTATGATGCTTTTTATTTTTGGCGCAATCATGCTGGTGGACTTCATTGGCGCGCAGATGATTGTTGCCTCTGGCGGCACGGAGTTGACCACAGGCCAGCTATCGGCCCTGATCACCTACGGCATCCAAATCTTGACGGCCATGATGATGCTTGCCTTCATCTTCGTTATGATCACGATTGCCGGAGAGTCCGCGAATCGTATCGCGGAGGTTCTTCGCTACGAATCTCCGCTGACCTCTCCCGAATACGGTATCCGCGAGGTTCCGACCGGGGATATCACTTTCGAAAACGTCACCTTTAAGTACAGGGAAGACTCGGAGCGCCCCGCTCTATCGGATATCTCCTTGACCATTCCCGCCGGTTCAACACTGGGTATTGTGGGTGGAACAGGTTCTGCAAAGACCTCACTCATTCAGTTGATCCCTCGCCTCTATGACGTCACCGAAGGAAAGGTCACCGTCGGCGGCATCGATGTTCGCGACTACCGCCTCGAACCTCTGCGAGATGCAGTTTCCGTCGTCCTCCAGAAGAACATCCTCTTCTCGGGAACAATCAAAGAAAACCTGCGTTGGGGAAACCCTGACGCGAGCGATGAGGAACTGATTCGCGCGTGCGAGCTTTCGCAGGCGGATGAGTTTATCCGTCAATTCCCCGACGGTTACGACACCATGGTCGAACGAGGCGGCGCCAACCTTTCTGGCGGCCAAAAGCAGCGCCTGTGCGTTGCTCGCGCGCTCCTCAAGAAGCCCATGATCCTCATTTTGGATGATTCCACCAGCGCGGTGGATACCAAGACCGATGCGTTGATTCGACAGGCATTCGAAACCGAAATTCCTGACACCACAACGATCATCGTCGCTCAGCGCATTTCTTCGGTTCAGCACGCCGACCAGATCATTGTTTTGGATGATGGACGTATTAAGGAACACGGTACGCACCAGGAGCTTCTGGACTTGGGTGGCGAATACCGCGAACTCTACGACACGCAAAACAGCCCGAGCGAAAGCGAAGTGGCCTGAGATGACAACGCAGCAAACAGAGCGAAACGAACAGACACTGCAAGAGGAGCACAAGGACCCGCATAAGCTCGAAGGCGTTCCCAAGCCGCTTGGCCGGCTTCTGAAGTACTTGTGGGCGAATTACAAGGGGCTTCTCCTTGTGGTTTTCGTATGCATCATTATTTCCGGTATCGCATCAGCTGTTGGCGCGATCTTCCTTCAGCAAATCGTTGACCGCGTGATTCTCCCGGGCATGGAACAGGGCCTTCCCGCAGTTATGCCGACCTTGATTCGCATCGTCACCGTCATGGGGATTGTCTTCGGTTCGGGAATCGTGTGCTCCTTCATCTACACGCGACTGATGGCCATCATCACCCAGGGCACCTTGAAGAAGATGCGCGATGACATGTTCGATCGCATGGAGTCCTTGCCCCTGAAGTTCTTCGATACCCACCCGCACGGTGCGGTGATGTCGACCTACACGAACGACACAGATGCGATTCGTCAGTTGATCGGTCAGTCGATCCCGACCTTGATCTCCTCGATCTTGACCATCCTTGCGCTGCTCGCAACTATGCTGAGCTACTCGGTGTGGCTGACACTTGTGGTCCTTTTGATGTCGGGAACAATGTTCGGCGTCACCAAGAAGATGGGCGGCGGCTCAGCAAAATTCATGGTTGCCCAGCAGCGCTCGCTGGCCGACGAAGAAGGCTATATCGAAGAAATGATGGATGGCCAGAAGGTCATCAAGGTCTTCAACCACGAAGACGCCGTCAAGGAAGAATTCCTCACATACAACCACCAGCTCTTCAACGATTCAGAACGCGCTAACCAATTCGGAAATATGCTTATGCCGGCGCTGGGAAACATCGGAAATATCCTCTATGTCCTGGTTGCACTCATCGGTGGCATCATGATCGAGCTTCACGCCCCGAACCTTGGTTTTGCGGGAATGGGCACAATCACCGTCGGTATCGTCGTCTCCTTCCTGGGGATGGTTCGTAACTTTACGCAGACGCTGGGACAGGCCTCGATGCAGGTCCCGATGATCGCCCTAGGTCTGGCCGGCGCCTCGCGAGTCTTCGCCCTCATGGAAGAAGAGAGCGAAAAAGACGAAGGCTACGTGACACTGGTCCGCGCACGCGTTGATGAGAACGGCGAGGTCCACCCCACTGAGGAGCGCACGGGAGTGTGGGCATGGCGCCATCCTCACAGCGATGGAACGATTACCTACACTCGCCTGCGCGGCGAGCTGGTCATGGAAAATGTCGACTTCTCCTACGACGGGAAGAAGATGGTTCTGCACGATATCTCGCTGTGGGCAACCCCCGGCCAGAAGATCGCCTTCGTTGGAGCAACGGGTGCGGGTAAGACGACCATCACCAACCTGATCAACCGTTTCTACGATATTGCCGATGGCAAGATCCGCTTTGATGGAATCAATATCACGAAGATCCACAAGTCGGATCTGCGTCGCTCTCTGGGCGTTGTCCTCCAGGACGTGAAGCTCTTCACTGGAACGGTCATGGACAATATCCGCTTCGGTCGCTTGGACGCGACCGATGAAGAGTGTATTGCTGCTGCGAAGCTCGCGAATGCACATTCCTTCATTGAGCGTCTACCCGATGGCTACCAGACCATGCTCAGTGGAAATGGTTCGAACCTCTCGCAGGGCCAAGCTCAGCTGCTCTCTATTGCCCGCGCCGCAGTTGCTGATCCGCCGGCGATGATTCTGGACGAGGCGACTTCCTCGATCGATACTCGCACCGAGTCCTTGGTTCAAGATGGTATGGATAACCTCATGGAGGGGCGCACGGTTTTCGTTATTGCTCACCGCCTCTCCACGGTTCGCAATTCTGATGCCATTATGGTGTTGGATCACGGCCGTATTATCGAACGTGGAAGCCACGACGAATTGATTGCTCAAAAGGGTGTGTACTACCAGCTGTACACGGGAGCTTTTGAGCTCGAGTGAAATTCCCACGTGCGTGAGCATGTGAGAGCAGATGGAGGCCGGTGGAGTGTTCTGCCGGCCTCGACTGTAAGGGGAAATTTATGCAGATACGTGGAGAAGTTCACTGCGCACCTTTTGGGGGAGACCTTCCCGAGGGTGTGCGTTGCCTGGGGATTCCCAGTGCTGGTGGCGTCTTGACCGCGGTAGTGACTGACGAGGCCGTGGCTGGGTCCACCCCTGCGCTCCTCGTGCCAGGTTTTACCGGTTCAAAAGAGGATTTCACTCCCTTTATGCCGTACTTGGCCGAGCGCGGTCGCGCGGCGCTTGCATATTCGCAGCGAGGACAGGCCGATTCCGCGGCCCCTGAGGGCGTGGAAAATTACCGTTTGAATGACTTTGTGGGCGACCTGATTGAAGTTGCGCGCGCGATGGGCGCAAGCGAGCGGCCAATTCACCTGCTGGGACATTCATTTGGCGGTGTGATTGCCAGGCAAGCTGCAGTGGTTGCACCTGAACTATTCCGTTCCGTGACACTGTTTTCTACAGGCCCTCGGCCGCCTGAATCGATGCGTTGGACACCCCTGCGTCAGCGTTTGCTATCTTCGACAACAGGGAAGAGGCTTTCAGCTTGGTATATCTCGCAGTTCTTGAGTGAAGACCCTAGGGAAGAGCTCATCGCGCATCGATCACTGGTCACCAGCGAGGACTCGCTGATGGGAGCGGCCTCTATTTTGGCCCGTTATCCGGATGTCTCTGTGCCCCTGCGTCAGAGCGGACTTCCTGTGCTGATCACGCATGGAGTGGCGGATAGGGTCTGGCCGGAGCGAATGCATGGTCAAGAAGCTCTTGTTCTGGGTGCCCGCTATGAGACTATTCCCGATGCGAAGCACAGTGCCCAATTGGAAAATCCAGCTGTTTTGGCGGATGTTCTTGCTGACTTCTGGGCTGATGTCGAGGCTGGGAGAAACTGAGGTCTCAAACAATGTCCCTCTTGTGAACGGCTTTGGAACCGTCCACAAGAGGGACACAGTGCGATGAGGGGCTCAGTGGAACACTCGAGCAAGGAACTCTTGAGTCTGAGGCATCTTCGGGTTTCCGATGACTTCCTCCGGTGGTCCCTGTTCGACGATCTTTCCGCGCTCCAAGAAGACGACGCGATCGGCAACCTGACGGGCAAAGCCAATCTCGTGCGTAGCCATGAGGATCGTTGAACCACTGTCCTTGACCTCGCGAACCAGATCGAGCACCTCGCCGACCAGCATGGGGTCCAGTGCCGAGGTGATCTCATCAAGAAGCAAAAGCTCAGGGTTCGTGGCGAGGGCGCGAACAATTGCCACGCGCTGTTGCTGACCACCCGAAAGGCGATCGGGGAACTCGCGGGCCTTTGAGGCGAGACCGATTCGGTCCAGCAAGCTCATTCCGCGCTCTGCTGCCTCTTCGGGGCTCCATCCGTGAACCTTACGTGCTGCAAGGGTCACGTTGTCGATGACCGACATGTGGGGGAAGAGGTTGTAATGCTGGAAGACGACACCGATCTGCGCGCGAATTTTGTCCGCGTTGATACTCGGATCGGTGATGTCTTGGCCCGAGAGGAAGATCTGCCCATCATCAACGCGCTCCAAGAGGTTGGCGCAGCGAAGGAGGGTGGACTTACCGGAACCGGATGCACCCAAGAGGACCACGACCTCGTGACGGCGGACATCAAGGTCGAGGCCGCGCAACACGATGTTAGATCCGAAGCGCTTGACGACGCCTTGGATGCTCAGAACGGTTTCATCGCCGGTCCCTTGGCCCTTGGCCTCGGTGGTAGCTGTTGTCTGGCTCATCAGACGGTTCCTCCCATCTGTTCGCGCTTACGCAGGCGCGCAGTGTACCAATCGGAAAGACGAATGAAGGGGAAGGACAAGATGATGAAGAAGATGCCTGCAACCACGTAGGAGGTGAAGTTGTAGGTAGTCGCCTGCTGGAGCTGAGCGGCTCGGATGGCATCCGTTGCGCCCAGGACCGAGATCAGGCCCACGTCTTTTTGCATCGAAATGAAGTCATTCATCAGTGCCGGGGTGACCTTGCGGACAGCCTGGGGAACGATGATGTGACGCATGGTCTGACCGTGGGTGAGACCAAGAGAACGTGCCGCATAGCGCTGCGAGGGGTGAACGGATTCAAGACCCGCGCGCAGAACCTCAGAAACGTAAGAGGTGTAAGTAATGATGAGCGCGACAGTGCCCAAAAGCGTGACATCGATGCGCCTCGTGGGATTGAGCGCCGGGATACCGAAGCCAATCAAGTACAAGACGACGATGAAGGGGATTCCGCGGAAGATATCGGTGTAGGCAGCCGCGAGGAAACGGATTGGGAAGAATACCGGTCCGCCCAAGGTGCGTGCGGCAGCAAGGAGGGTTGCGAAGATTGCCACGCCGGTTGCTGCCACCAGCAGCATGCGGATATTCAGCCACATACCGGAGAGCACGGCGGGAATGGCCTGACGTGCGTATTCCCAGTTAAAGAAGGTTTCCTGAGTGGTCTTCCATCCGGGAGAGGAAGCGAGGACCGCAACAATGATGGCGGCGATAATCAGGGTGGAAATCGCGGAGATAAAAAGTGAACGAGTGGTGCGTTTACGTCGATAACGACGGCGCTGCTCTTCGACCGCAGAGACTGGGAATTCAGCCATCGGGTCATCTGAACGAGAGTGATTGAGCACGGGGTCCTCTAAATGGATAACGAGTGCGCGGGGCAATCAGCGGAAGGGTAAATGAAAATTCTCCGGCTTGGGGAGGCCCCAAGCCGGAGAAGAAGAATCACTGCTCGAAGATCGGAGCTGACGCGGCATCCGCCAGCCACTTCTTCTGGAGCTCGGCCAGAGTACCGTTGTCACGCAGCTTGTCGACAGCCTTGGTGACCGCAGGGGTCAGCGCGCTTCCCTTGGGCAGCAGCAGGCCGAAGCTATTGCCGTCCTCGTTTGCGGTGAACTGGCCGACGACCGTGCCGTTGTCAACCTGGGTTGCGATCACGTTGAATGCGGTGGGCAGATCGACGACGATCGCGTCAACCTGTCCGCCCTTGAGGGCCTGGACAACATCGGCGGAGCCGTTGAAGACCAGGGGATCAACGCTGGGCTTGAGCTTGTTCATCACGTAGTTCTGGGAAGTCGTGCCGGCCTGGACGCCGAACTTGAGCTTCTTCAGATCGTCGAGGCTCTTTGCTTCAGCGGCGGGAGTGCCCTTAACGGCAACAACCGCTTCTGAGGTCGTGTAGTAGGGGCTGGAGAAGTCCACAGCCTGCTTACGTGCATCGGTGATGGAGAACTGCTGGATGTTGAAGTCCCAGTCCTTGGCGCCGGGTGCGATTGCCGAATCGAAGGTGGTGCGCTTCCACACGACCTGATCCTTGGAGAATCCGAGCTCGCTGGCGACGGCGTAGGCAACTGCCGCCTCGTAGCCTTCACCGGATTCGGGGTTGTCGTTGAGAACCCAGGGGCTGTAGGCCGGATCGCCGGTGGCGATGGTCAGCTTGCCCTTGGTGACGGTGGGAAGTGCTTCGCCGGTTGCGTTAGCGTCGGCGGTTGCGGAAGTGGTGCTGCTTGAAGTGGTCCCGCCCGCGCACGCGCTCAGGGCCATGACGGTGGTTGCTGCGATTGCGACGAGTGCGGACTTACGGAAACGGATCTTGGGACGAACCACGTGTGCTCCCTAAGGAAAGATTTGGGACAATTTTTTGTGAGTGCCTGTCAACCCGTGGGTAAAGCACCCATGCCATAAGGCTAAATGCAATTGCGACCGGGTGGGAAGCGATAGTGCAGATGGTGAGATTTGGTAAAAATCACTTTGGGATGGGGGTTAGACTATATCTAATACCCGAGGGCAGACCCACTTGATTGGATCTGCCCTCTGATTATTTGACGCTACCGGTCACTTGCCCAGCTTGTCCTTGATGTCTGAAACAACGTCCTCGGCCTTGTCCTTCGCTGCCTCTACAGCTTCTCCGACCTTGTCCTTGAGATCTTCGGCCTTGTCCTTTGCGGTTTCCAAGCCCTCTTCGGCCTGCTTCTTGAGGTTTTCCAGATCCACGGCGGGCTCCTTCAATCGTGGTGTTTCCAGCTCTTACTGGAACGTCCTTTCAGCCTAGGGCACGGCGGGGTTCTTGTCGATAGATTCAATTTTTAAAGAGGACTTGGGTGACACATCGCGCATATTCTTCTCACTCCTGAGGAACACCATCGATGAAGAAAGGGGAGTCGATGCATGCGTGGGCGAATTGGCGTGTTTCTTTTCCTTCGCTCCCCCCAAGTGCGGGTGGTCCGTCGAGGATGAGGATCGCGAGGCCGTGGATGTAGGCCCAAAGCGTTGCTTCTGCGCGTGGATCCTCGCTCCCGTAGGCAATTTTTGCGAGGCCGTGGAGCTGGGAACGCGCTGCTTGGCTGGCCTGAACAAGCTCGGGGTGTGAGTTTGGATCGTACATGTCAGAGCGGAACATGATGCGAAAAACCCCTGGATTTTTCAGGGCGAAAGTCAGATATGCGTGTCCTCCTGCGCGTGTTGTCTCTTGAGGCGTCGTATCTGAGCTGGCACGAAGTGCCTCGCTGAGAGCTTTTTCCAAGGCGAGGAATCCCTCAGTAATGAGCGCTGCAAGGATTCCTTCTCGGCTTTTGAAGTGGTGGTAGGGAGCCTGGTGCGTGCATCCGGCTCGCCTTGAGACCTCGCGCATGGATAGAGAGGCGGGTCCTCCTTCGTTGAGGAGTTCTCCGCTGATCGTGAGGATCGTTTCGCGTAGGCCGGGAGCTTCGCTTGAGCGTGTCATGGCAACAGTATAAGGGAAACAAACAGCCGGTACTTGACAGTGTCTAGGTATGCGTGATTCTATTACTAGACACTGTCAAGTAGAAGGGGTGTGTATGTACGACGCAATTGTCATCGGTTCAGGAATAGGCTCACTGACAACCGCAGGACTGCTCGCAGGAGCGGCGAAGAAGCGGGTGCTCGTCCTCGAAAAACACTCCACTCCAGGGGGGCTCACCCACGCATTTCGACGCCAGGGCGCGAGCTGGGATGTGGGTTTGCACTACGTCGGCGATATGGCTCCGGGGACTCGGCCTCGTCAAATCATTGACTACCTCACGGGTGGGAAGCTGTCGTGGATGCAGATGCCCGATGGCTACGACCGCTTTTATCTCCCAAAGCTCGGAGTAAATCTCGATGTTCCCTCGGATGCCGGGCTCTATCGCCAGCGACTCGAGGCGCTCTATCCGAAGGAGAAACGAGCGCTGAAGCGCTATTTCAAGGATGTCGTGCGGGCATACTCGTGGATGACGCTCAACTATGTTCGTCAGGTTGTTCCGCAGCAGGTGGCCCCTCTCATCGCTTTGGTGCAGAAAATGCACACCTCCCTCGCATCTGAAACGACTGCGCACTATATGAATCGTCGTTTTCGTAATCCGGCGTTGAGAACTCTCCTGACAACGCACTGGGGGGACTACGGAGTCGAACCTGAGCGCAGTGCTTTTGTCGCCCACGCGATGATCGTCGGCCACTACATGAATGGGGCGTGGTTTCCCAGGGGAGGAAGCGGCCAAATCGCACGAATGATCGAAAAGAAGATCCGCGCGAATGGGGGAGAAATCCGCATCGCACAAAGCGTCGAAGAAATTCTTGTCGAAAACGGTCGGGCAATTGGAGTCCGCGTCACCGATACTTCCGGTCTACATCCCGTGACTTATGAAGAACGTGCGCCAATCATTGTTTCGGGAGTCGGAGCAAGTGAAACGTATAACCGTTTACTTCCCACGCAGGGAAGCACGGGAAAACTCACAAAACCGATACGCGAATCGATCAGACGCATGGGATACGGGGGAACAGCAGTCATCGTCTACCTCACCCTTGACCAGTATCCCGAGGGAGTCGACGGCTCCAACATCTGGATCAACGAGGGTGATGGCGTGCAGACTCCCACGGCATTGACCACTGCCCTAATGAACGGCACTCCCCAGACAGCCTTTGTTTCCTTCCCGGGGCTCAAAGCCGGTGACCAGCACGCCACTGCTGAAATTATCTCCTTCGTTGAAGCCGGCGCATTCCATACGTGGGAGGACACAAGGAAAGGGGACAGAGGAAGTGACTACGACTTACTCAAATCAACCATGGCCCATGGATTGATCGCACTTGTTGATCGCACTCTCCCGGGTTTCGCACAGGCTGTTCGCTACCAAGAAGTGGCGACGCCTCTGAGTATTGAGCACTACACCTCTCATTCAAAGGGATGCTTCTATGGCCTTCCTCTAACTCCGCAACGATTGAAAGCGGGACTAACCACCCCTGAAACACCGATTACGGGCCTCTTCCTGACAGGCCAAGACGCGGGATTTCCCGGAATTGTTGGGGCCACGATGGCGGGGTGGACAAGTGCATGTCGAATCCTCGGGCCAAAGGGCTACCTGCAGATCAATCAGAGCCTGAGCGGTGACTCCATGAGTGGACGTGAAACCTCAGATCCAGAACCAACGCAGGACCATTCATCCCCCTTTGCGCCGCGCCTCGGCGCTCAGGTTCTCCAGGCGCAGTGGCTAAGCCCCAATGTCCGAGACATTGTCCTGAAGCTCCCTGATTCGCAGGAGTGGAGCCCCGGCCAGTATGCCCTGATCCGAGTTGCTCCCTTTGAGTGGCGGCCGTATTCCCTGGCAAGCGCATCTGGACAAACCGCCCGTTTTCTCATCGATGTGAGAACCAAGGGGAAGGGAGCAGCATTTGCGCGCAGCCTAGAGCCTGGAGACAACGTTGAACTTCAACTCCCATTAGGAAATTTCGACATTCACAGCGACGAACAGGACAAGGACGAGGCTCCCACCCGCCGCAGGATTTTCATAGCGGCAGGAAGCGGTATTGCGCCATTTTGTGCTGCATTTGAGGAAGAGATCCACGCTGAGGACATACTGCTCTTTGGATGTGCAAGGGCGGACGAGGATCTGACGCTACGACTTGAAACACCGATCCCTTCCGTTATTCGCTGCATAACACGCGAATCAAGCAGTACCGCATTCAAGGGCCGCGTCACGGACTACCTACGTACGACGGGTATCGATCAAAGCGCCGACTACTATGTGTGCGGCTCACCTGCCATGGTCGCTGATGTGCGTCGCGTGATTCGAAGCGGCGGCGGACGTGTCTACTGTGAATCCTTCTAAAGCAGAAGGTCTCTTACTGCCCCGCTGAGGCTAACGTCCAGTCCTCGAAAGAGAACTCAGGCGAGACCACACAGGTGGCCAGCGCCGCTTGGCCTCGAGCAAAAGTCCGCTGCCACGAACCGGCGGGGACAAGGAATTGCACGGGGTTCGAAGGCTCAGAAGGGGAGAGTTCTGCATCGCCAGCATCCGGCGATCCTAAGATCACGATCTGCGGCTCGGAACTTGGGGCCTCGCCATTTCCACCCAAGTGAATCTCCAAGGATCCGGGCCCCGACCAAATCCACAGCTCATCGGAGTGCACCAGGTGCCAGGCAGCCTCCTCGTCACGATCCAGCACAAAGAGGATCGCCGAGGCCGTGGCTCGCTGGCCGCGAGGGGTTT
>CAUTOM010000024.1:0-24596 GCA_963540435.1 uncultured Actinomyces sp. | reverse complement strand
TGGTTTTTTGACTAAAAAACCGGCCTATAAACCGGGGGGGGCGTGCACCACATGGTGCACGCCGCCACCAAAAGGCCGGTCACAGCGGTCAGATCAGCGCTTCTTGCGCTTCTTCGCTGCGCGACGCTGAGCGCGATTAGCTCCCGCAGAGGAAGTTGTTCCTTCCTCTTCTTCAGCCGAAGAGTAGCTCAGGCGAGTCGAGTTCTTTTCTTGGCCGACATCTCCCATAACAGAAGCCGACCGTTCAATAGCACGCTCTTCAGTTTCGGCAGCCTTACGACGGGCTTCTTCACTGAGCTCAGCATCAGCATTGTTGCCTTCCTGAACAGCTTCCTCTGTTGCAGCACGCTCACGAGCCTGTTCATAGGCAAGCTGGAACTGACGCGCATAGGAGAAGACCTGCTGGACGGATTCTTCGCGAATGCGGTCCATCATCGCGTTGAACATCTGCGCGCCCTCGTCCTTGTATTCAACAAGAGGATCACGCTGGCCCATTGCACGTAGGCCGATACCCTCCTTGAGGTAATCCATCTCATAGAGGTGCTCGCGCCACAAGCGATCAACCGTTGCAATCACCACGCGACGCTCAAGCGTACGCATGGGCTCATCACCCAATTGTTGAATTGCCAGAGGATTTTGATTGAGCTGATCTTCGGCTTCTTCATACTGCGTGTGAATATCGCCCAGAACCTCGCGCATGAGATCTTCGCGCGTCAGCGAGCCAACGCCGCCATACTGCTCTGCGACCTCTTCGGCGGTGACCGACGGCGGGTAGTATCCGCGCAGGGTATCCCACAGCTCCTTCAGGTTCCATTCACGAGGCGATAGACCGTTGGTCTTCTCCGCAATGATTCCGGAAACCAAAGACTCCATGAAGCCCTTCATCTGGGGCTTCAAGTCTTCGCCTTCCAGAACGCGGCGACGTTCAGCGTAGATGAGTTCACGCTGATCAGTCATCACATCGTCGTACTTCAAGACGTTCTTACGAATCTCGTAGTTCCGGGCCTCAACTTGGTGCTGAGCAGAGGCAATTGAACGAGTCACCACACGGTTTTCCAGCGGCATGTCTTCGGGGTATGCACCAGAAGCCATAATGCGCTGCGCGAGGCCTGAGGAGAAGAGACGCATGAGGTCATCTTCCATCGACAGGTAGAAGCGAGACTCACCGGGGTCGCCCTGACGACCACTACGACCTCGCAGCTGGTTGTCGATACGACGGGATTCGTGGCGCTCAGAACCGAGGACGTACAAGCCACCAAGCTCGCGGACTTCTTCTCGCTCAGCCTCAACTGCAGCCTCGGCCTCGGCAAGCGCTTCAGGCCACGCGCGGCGGTATTCTTCTGCATCTGTCTTCGGATCGAGGCCCTGAGCGGCCAAGTTTGCCTGAGCAAGGAACTCAGAGTTACCACCCAGCATGATGTCGGTACCACGACCAGCCATATTCGTCGCAACGGTCACAGCGCCCTTTCGGCCTGCCATTGCAACAATCTGAGCTTCGCGGGCGTGCTGCTTCGCGTTCAAGACCTGGTGAGGAATCTTGCGTTCCTTCAGCATCTTCGACAAGAGCTCGGACTTCTGAACCGATGCGGTGCCCACCAAGACGGGCTGGCCAGCCGCGTGCCGTTCTTCAATATCATCGATGATTGCGCGGAATTTACCAGCCTCGGTCGGGTAGACCAAGTCGGGCTGGTCCTTTCGAATCATCGGACGGTTCGTCGGAATGGGGATCACACCGATCTTGTAGGTCGATGCGAATTCTGCAGCTTCGGTCTCTGCAGTACCGGTCATACCCGAACGCGAGCCCTCGGGGTACAGACGGAAGTAGTTCTGAAGAGTAATCGTTGCCAGGGTCTGATTTTCTGCCTGGATCTGAACCCCTTCCTTCGCTTCGATCGCCTGGTGCATTCCGTCGTTGTAGCGACGACCCGGAAGAACACGCCCGGTGTGCTCGTCAACAATCAGGACCTCTCCCCCGTCGACGATGTAATCGCGATCGCGGTGGAAGAGTTCCTTTGCGCGGATTGCATTGTTCAAGAACCCAATAAGCGGGGTGTTTGCAGCCTCGTAGAGGTTGTCGACCCCAAGTTGATCTTCAACCTTATCGATACCGGGTTCCAAGACACCGATAGTCTTCTTCTTTTCGTCGACCTCATAGTCCTCGTCGCGCACCAAGATATTGGCGATGCGCGCGAACTCGGTGTACCAGCGGTTCACATCGCCCGAGGCCGGGCCAGAAATGATCAGGGGGGTACGTGCCTCGTCGATCAAAATCGAGTCGACTTCATCGACGATCACAAAGTTGTGTCCGCGCTGGACCATGTCTTCAGGGCGCTGGGCCATGTTGTCACGCAAGTAGTCGAAACCGAATTCATTATTCGTTCCGTAGGTGATATCCGCGTTGTACTGCTCACGTCGTTCGGCGGGCTCTTGCCCAACCAATACACAGCCCACGGTCATTCCCAGGAAGTTGTAGACGCGCGCCATGAGATCTGATTGGTACTTAGCCAGGTAATCATTCACGGTCACCACATGAACGCCCTTGCCTGTGAGTGCACGCAGATAAGAAGGCATGGTGGCGACCAGAGTCTTACCTTCACCGGTCTTCATTTCGGCAATGTTGCCGCGGTGCAGGGCAATACCGCCCATGACCTGAACATGGAAGGGACGCTGACGTAGGGTTCGCCACGCAGCTTCACGCACGGTCGCGAAGGCCTCGACGAGGATGTCGTCCAGAGTTTCGCCTTCTTCGAGGCGCTCCTTGAATTCGTCCGTTTTACCGCGCAGTTCCTCATCGCTCAGGGCTTCAAAGTCTTCTTGAAGAGCATCAACTTGGGAAGCAAGCCGGTCGAGCTGACGCAGGGTACGTCCTTCTCCAGCTCGAAGGATTTTGTCAATAATGGACACGAGGGCTCCTGGGATTGTGACCGGATGATCCGGGCGTGCGTCGCGCACACTGTTTCTAGTCTACGAATTTCCGCCTCTGCTTTCGACTTCTTTGCCTCCGCCGTGTCCTTTTTCTCTGTCAGCCGATCTTTCCTCTTCCACGCAATGAATAGAGATACGCCCGTCTCATCAACAGATATCCGACAAATTTGTGTGCAAAAAAATGCTACTCTGTACACCGTCAGGACACAGCGATTCATAGAAGAACTTCTGTGTAGCGCTATCTCCCCGATCTTTTTGATCTGCTGAAAAGTATTGGTCTCAAGGAGTCAGAGAGCTCGGTAATTATGCCCGAATTTGAATCACCTTCCCCAGACGCCGGAGTATTTGCGCAAAGAAGCGCATTGCAGCCGACAGCGCCTACGTTGCCTTCTCGCACCGAGACCACGATGGACGCGATCGAGCAGTACATCCTGAAGAATCATCTTCAGCCAGGCGATCCACTCCCTACAGAATCAGCACTATGCGAGTCCCTTGGAGTTTCGCGTTCTTCGGTGAGGGAAGCTCTTCGTCAACTCAAGGCCCTCGAGATCGTCACTGTGCAGCAAGGACGCGGCGCATTCGTAGGAGACATGACTCTTCGCCCATTGATCAAGACAGTTTTCCTACGCTCCTCCACTGCCCCCGATTCTGCCGAGGCCCTTTCCCAGGTTTTGCGGGTTCGCCAGGTTCTCGATCTTGGCTTGGCATACGAAGCGATCGAATCACTGAAGGGAACTCACGACGCACACCTTCATGGGCTTGTTGACACGATGATCGCTAAAGCACAAAAGTGCGAGTTCTTCATGGATGAGGACATCGAATTCCACACGACACTTCTGAAGAGGATCAATAATCCTCTTGCAGAGCAGTTGGTCAATGCCATGTGGATGATTCACATGATGGCTCTTCCCTCCGTCCACAACGGTTTCGAAGGACTGCAAGAGACCGCTCGCGCACACGAGGCCATCTTGGTGAGCGCAGAAAACGGTGACCTTGAGGGCTACCGCCGCGCCGTCTTCGCTCACTATCACCCGCTCAGCGACGCATTGAGCGCTAATCGCAGCGAAAACGATCAAGCGTAAAAAGACAAAAGTTTGGGGGCGGAACTGAATAGTTCCGCCCCCAAACTTCGCCATAGGCGAGTACTCTATTCGCCGGTTTGAATAACCGTTGCATTCAAACGCAGCACACCATAGGTCCATCCATGACGGTGATAGACCACGCAGGGCTGCATCGTTTCTTCGTCAACGAAAAGGAAGAAGGGGTGTCCGACCAGTTCCATCTGGTTGAGCGCTTCATCAACACTCATCGGAACAGTCTCATGGACCTTCTGCCGCACGATGATCGGGGTATCTCCCAGCTGCTCCTCACGAGCTTCACCAACCTTGAGGTCTCCTGCACTCTTGAGGGATGCCGGCGTAACCTCTTCCACTTCCTCGACTGAGGGAACCGTTGCGGGAAGGACATCCAAATCGGGGGGAAGAATCTCTTCACTACGGTGGTGATCCTTCGCACGATCGCGCATACGACGCAAACGTTCAAAAAGTTTTCCTGCCGCGATATCGACTGCGGCATAACGGTCTGCAGACTCTGCTTCGGCGCGAATGATCGGGCCTTTACCAAAGACGGTGAGCTCGATTCGCTCGGCAGTATCTGCCTGTCGTGGGTTCCTCTGGTGAGTCAGTTCAACGTCAACCCGCTGCGCGCGAGGATAAAACTGCGTCACCTTTGCCAGTTTCTCCTCAATGTATTCGCGGAAGTTAGGGTGAATCTCTGCATTACGTGCAGCAACTGTGATGTCCATGGTTTCTCTCCACATCATGTATGCGGACTGGGCCGCGATTGAAAACCCGGCGACGTCATTGCCCCGGAGTGTCTTTAACTACCACCCCCTATCAGCAACCGATGGCGAGCCATCATTGGAAGAGATGCACCGAGTATAGCAGAAAACGGTGATCTGCATCATAAGATCGATGCTTATTGTCGCGATCGCGCAATGCAGGCACCCGCGACCCACGAGCGCTCAAACACACGAAACATCTCATTCATCGTTCCGCCACTTGCGACGACATCATCGATGCCAATGACACCGACTCCCCGAGGAACGCTTTCCGTCGCGTGCATGTGACCGTGACGGGATTGTCGCCTTTGTTCGGAGGACTTCCCCGCCTGAGAAGACACCCATGGGTCAAGTCGGCAAACATCACGCACACAGCACGTCACTTCACTGTGTCCTCCCACAGCTGCTGCTAGTCCGCGGGCAACATGGATCGTAATTCCTTGCCCAAAGAGTCTCCTTTTCCAACTCGCGGGAGCAGGAACTACCCAAAGCGATGTCGCATCTGTCCCCACACTCAGCATCCCGCTTTGCGCAATCGCTAGTCCGATATTAACTCCGCATTCGAAGAGAAACTCCGAGAGATCAAGTCGAGACGAGTGCTTTGCTGCCACAATGATCGAGCGCATCGGGTCCGAATAATCGCTCAGTTCCCACAGCGGGTATTCCGTATTTCCCGCCTCTTGCAATTCCCATTGTGGGAGCAAGGCCGACGATAATGCTGCGCATTGCGGACACACAGAGTGGTCCCATCTCCCGCACCCCACACAGACACTTGGAATGCAGACGTTTACAAGCTCAAGCGCGGCCTCGTGAAGAAAACCCATAGGGGAAGCACAGCATACAAGCCGAGGCGCGGCCTAAGGAGCGCACAATCTGTGGAAAAAACGATTCAGCCAGGATAGGAAATATCGCGCAGCTTCCCCTCGAGCGATTGCCATAGCGCGCCCGAACGCACCTGATAATTTCCATCTTTACCGCGAATGACCATCGTTGTTGAGGAAGAACCCGCACTCAGGCGTTCAGTTCCGGTAGGAAGAGCCAAAACAGAGGGAAAACCACCCACAGGAAGAGTCACTAAGGACACCTCATCTGCTTGGTCGCCACTGCCTCGCAGACCACCTTGACGCACAGCAACCAAGGTCGAGCGCCCGGCCCAAGAAATATCGTCAACCCCCGTCGACAAACCAGTCAAGGGTTCAAGATCCGTAAAACCGGTCGGCTCACCATTACCTTGGCGCACGATTCCAACAATCCACGCGCTCGAAGTGCCACCCGATGAGCGCAGAAGCACTGCACGCGCACCGTCTGGAGAAACACGAATCTCAGCAACGTCATTGAGCGATTGATTGGGCGGCACAACTGCAAGGCTTTGCCCCTCAATTCGAGACGCACGCACTCCCCTACTCTGGGAGACATCCCACACCCAACCGAAGCGATCAATAGAAGGTGAATAGTTCCCCACCGATCCATCAACTGCTCGCACTGAAGAAAGAGCAGAATCAACAATCAGCATGCGGTCATCTTCTCGCCACGCAACAAGAGAGGAAGAGACCGGCGAAACCGCAGGAAGAGAAGCAGAAGCCGAGGGAGCAACCGGCAGCGAGCGCGAGGACGTCGTCCGCCCGTCAAGGCGAACCAACCCCTCGGAACTAAAAGCAACCGCAGTGTCTAGGTCATAGGAAGGTTGCGTGGGAAGATCATTCGTCTCCAGCGTTTCCCCTCCCATCGCAATTTCCACCGAATTCACGCGTCCCGAACGCTGCAGTGTCTGAGAAATCTCCCATGCAAGAAGGCGCTTGGCACGCTCATCTACGGGTAGCGACCCGTTCAAGGAAACCTTCGCAACGTGGTCCGAAAGTTCAATACCGCCACTTGAAATAGACGTGCCCGACGGAATCGCATTGACCAAGGCCTCCCCCAAATGCGACTGAGGCCCAGCGATCAAGCCCTCAACCATGTGAGTTTCGAGGCGTCGCGTCGGATACCAACGAGGATCCGCAATCAGGGCATCTCCCGTCGCTGAGGGGAACATCAAGGAAACTAGCTCGTGGGAGGCGGTGAAGGAAGCCTGCGATACCACAACACCATCGGCCGGCGCATCAATCCGCCACTGACCGTTTTCTTGGACCAAGTGGAAACGCGCTTCGAGGGACGAGGTTTCGGCAGGAGACAAGACTCCATTTTGATCGACGGAACCAACTCCGACCGCAGTGATCGACGCATTGAGAGTATCGGCCTTCGAGGGATCGAAAGAATATGCAACCTTGGGGGTCGAATCTGTCGAGTAAATCGTCACTAATTTGTGTGGATCCCATGTTTGCGCCGAGGACGACGTTAAAAAGAGACGCGCGGTCGCATAGTCATCAGAGGCTCCGGCAGCACACGCAAGCAAAAAGCTGTTGAGCAGTGTTTCGGGGTCCGCGTCTGCGATCGGCCCGCCTGCAGACAATTCGATCGGCGAGGCGTTGGGGGCGTCGACATCGAAGGCTTCGGGAGAAGATGCGGTCGGAAGAGACGTGCAGGCGCTCGCACAGATCACAGCAGTCAGGCAGGCCGCGGCGATTTTGAGGAAAGAGAGCTTGCGCGAGGCAAGGATTGTGGACTTCATCGATTCACTCCTGTCCCCACAACTCAAGGGGCTCCGCTTCAATCGGGATTCCCACTTTCCTAGGCAGTGTCATCATGAAAGATGAGCCAGCACCTAGTTCACCCCATGCACGCAATGTTCCCCCGTGAAGTGCAACATCCTCCAAAGAAATTGCGAGGCCGAGGCCGGTTCCGCCGGTTGTGCGCGCTCTGGCCGGATCTGCCCGGAAAAAGCGGTCGAAAACTCGCTCAACAGTTGCCGGAGACATACCGACCCCATGGTCACGCACACGTACGGCAACTGCGCTGTCATTGGCGGCGAGTGTGACAACAACAGGTTTGGACTCTGCGTGCTCGTAGGCGTTCACCAGAAGATTGCGGATCACACGCTCGATACGGCGATCATCGATTTCCGCGGAGCAGCGGTAGTGCGGCGATTCGACGATCACTTCAACCCCAAGCCTTTGTGCCAATTCACTATTTGACTGGACGACGCGCGCGACCAAGCTTCGCAGATCCACGCTTTCGGCCACAAGATCGACCGATTGGGCGTCGTGTCGAGAGATTTCAAGAAGATCAGCAAGCATGGAATCAAAGCGCTCAACCTGTTCGTGGAGCAATTCAGTGCTCCGATTCGTCACAGGATCGAAATTCTCGCGCTGATCCCAAATCATCTCTTCGGCCATACGGATCGTTGTCAAAGGAGTGCGCAGCTCATGAGAAACATCGGAAACGAAACGTTGCTGGAGCCTGGCAAGCTCGTCGTATTCATCAATCTTCTTCTCTAGGGACTCTGCCATGTTGTTGAAGGCGCGACCAAGGTTTGCCATTTCATCGGTGCCACGGGTGTCATTGGCGTCAATGCGCACATCAAGATTTCCGTCAGCAAGTTTTCCAGCCGCGGCTGCAGTTCGTCGGACAGGTCCCAAAATGTGATAGATCAGCATGAAGGTGATCACGGGAATGAGCAGGAGGAAAGGAATTCCTGCAAAGATCAAAATCCCCATGACAGTGTTGATGCGCTCTTGATCGCCTTGGAGCGAATAAACAATATAGAGCTGGTGGGTTCCTGCTCGAGGAACCTGAACTTTCGTCCCGACAAGAATGGCGGGGACGCGAACGCTAGAGTCTTGCGCAGATGGAATAGACACCGATTGCCACTGGGGATCCGATGACTCTGCAACAGCTTGTCGCATATCATCCCCAATGACTCCTTGGACTGAAGGATCAACAATTTCGTTAATCCTCAGTGTTTGACTCTGAGCGGGCGAGCGTAACAGCAAGACAGAAACAGCTCCCGTGCCCGCCGCCGAGACTCGCAAAGAAGTCGCCAATTGACGCGTCGATTCTTGGATTTGGTCTGGTGTCGACGCAGTTGATTGATCAAAAACCGATTGAGCCGAGGAAAAACGTAAGGCAGCATCGGACAAGATTGCGCTTCGACGAGATTCAAAAACACTGGAGCGCAATTGCCCCGCAACGATCGTCCCCGCAACCAGAATCAAGACCATCGATACAGCGGCAAGATAGGAGGCTGCACGCAAAGAAGCTGAATTACGAATTGCTTGAAGAGCTTCCCACTGAGAAATGCGTTTCCATCCGCTCCATTGCCGCACGGGACGCGTGATGGCGCGCAAAGCCAGAGTGATCCGTTCGAGTAGAGCCAAGCGGTGCTCTGGGAGCGGGCGCGGGAGTAGTGGCCCCCCAGCATTGTCGGTCATGACGAGGCGTTACCCGCGCGGTAGCCGACACCGCGGACAGTCACCACAACCTCTGGATTATCTGGATCGCGTTCAACTTTGGAGCGCAGGCGCTGCACATGGACATTCACCAGACGAGTATCCGCGGCGTGACGGTACCCCCACACAGACTCAAGTAGTTCTTCGCGAGTGAAGACCTTCCACGGTGAGCGGGCAAGCGTCACAAGCAGATCAAATTCCAGAGGCGTTAGGGGAAGTTCTTGCCCAGAGCGGTGAACGCTGTGACCTTGGACGTCAATCGTGAGGTCCCCGAGGCGTACCAGTTCTTCCCCACTATCGTCGCGCCCGCGCAGTCGTGCGCGAACTCGCGCGACAAGTTCCTTGGGTTTAAAAGGCTTTGGGACATAGTCATCAGCACCAGCTTCGAGGCCAGAAACAACATCCGTCGTATCGGAGCGGGCAGTAAGCATGACGATCGGGACATCCGACTCACGGCGTATTTGACGACAAATTTCAATTCCGTCAACATTGGGCAGCATCAGATCGAGAAGCACCAAGTCTGGTGCGCTTGCGTGAAATACCTCTAATGCCTGAGCGCCGTCGGCACAGTCAGCGACTTCAAAGCCTTCTGCGTGCAACATAATTCCGATCATTTCGGACAGCGCGACATCATCGTCGACAACCAAGATCCGTGAGCTCATATAACGATTGTGTCACGAATCCTGTTGATATGTCGAAAGACGCGACCTCATCTATATTCAGAGCCTCAAAAGACTGAAAATTGTCTGATATAACTCTGGGTTGTTTCTGATTGCTTGAATACATGGCACAATGGCACGGTAAAGGTAGACACACAACACCCATATAGGAGTAAGAATGTCTGATCCTCAGGGCACGCCCGCAAACGATCCGTGGGCACCCCAGTCTCCTTCCGAGCAAAACCCTGCGCAGGGTTCGGTCCCCTCGACCCCACAGGTTCCTCAAGCCGCTGAAGCAGCCCAGCCCGCACAGCAGCCGTGGGGAGCACCTCAGGCTCCGGCTCAACCCGAACAGGCTCAGCCTCAGCAGCCGTGGGGAGCACCTCAGGCTCAACCACAGCAGCCCCAGCCTCAGCAGGCTCAGCCTCAGCAGCCCTGGGGAGCACCCCAGGCCCAGCCCCAGCCCCAACAGCAGTGGGGCGCAGCTCCTCAGCCTGCAGCAGCATGGCAGGGCGCCCAAGGACAAGGCGGAACCGCGTGGACCGTTGCCCAGCCCGGCATTATTCCCCTGCGTCCTCTCACCGTTGGCGAGATCCTGACCGGTGCCTTCCAGGCGGTACGCGTCAATCCGCAGACCATGTTCGGTTTTGCCTTCGCGGTTATGGCAGTCGTCGCCCTTGTTGAGACGATCTTCACCGCAATTAGCATTCAGGCTCTGACGAACTCGCTCATGTCGGGTAATTTCTCCGTGTACTCGATGATGTCGAGCTTCAGCGGCACCATTGTCTCATCCCTCTTCAGCTTCGTCGGCACGACCTTCTTGGCCGGCATGCTGGCCCTGACCGTGTGGGACGCAGTTCTTGGCCGCAAGTCGACGCCGGCTGATGCATGGAACCGTTTCTCGCCTCGTATCGTTCCGGTGCTGCTCGCAACTCTGCTCTTGGCCGCCATTCAATTCGGTGTCACTCTGGTCATCATCATTGTGTTCTTCCTCCTGATTGGTTTGGTCGGCGCGGGAGCAGCCGGATACGCCTACAGCGGAGATTACGGTTCGGCTTGGTCAAGCGCAGGCTCGATGGGCTTGTTGATTTTCCTCATGTTCATCACCTTGCTCTGCGTCGTGGGCTTCCTCTCGGTGAAGTTCGCCTTTATTTCGCTCGCAGTCATCCTCGAAGGCTTGGGGCCAGTTGATGCACTCAAGCGTTCGTGGAACCTTTCCAAGGGCTCCTTCTGGCGAGTCCTTGGCCGATTGATCATCATCGGCCTTGTCGTTGGTGTGATTGGCATGGTCCTCGGCGCAATCATCGGGGCCATTTTGGGAGCTGGCGCTTCGCTATCTACCGCCATGACCACCAGCTTGATCTCGTCCTTCCTGACCACGCTGGTCTCCGCGGTCATCATCCCGGTTCAGTCCTCGTACCAGACGCTGATGTACCTCGATGAGCGCATGCGCAAGGAAAACCTTGCCCCCATGATCGCTGAAGAAGCTGCACGCATCTGATGTTCGTTTGCGAAGCTCCGCTGACACCCGACGACCAGGAAGCTCGGTCATGGGTGTCAGCGGAGCTTTCGCGTCCGGACTATCAGCCCACTCAACCCTCCCCCCTTTCACGCTTCTTCACATGGCTTGTTGATCGCCTTTTTCAAGGCGCAGCACACGCCGCACCTGCATCTTTCCCCATCGCGGGTTTCTTTATCTTTCTTCTATGCGTTGTCCTTGTCGCATTGATCGTCATTGTCGCAACGCATCCCATCCGAATGCGCCGGCGCCTTCGACACGCTGCAGTGTTTGACGCTGATTCTGAGCTCTCACTTGTCGACGTCAAAGAGAAGATTGCCCAAGCACGCGCGCAAGGCGATCTCGACGCCGTCCTTATTTGGTCCTACCGGCTTTTCGTTCTTCGCCTTGCCAGCGGCGGCATCCTTCGCGACACCCCGGGTTTAACTGCCAACGAGGCCGCCCAGGCAGCAATTGCTGCACTCCCCCAATTTTCCGTGGCCATCAATCAGGCAACCTCCTCTTTCGCCGCGGTGCGCTACGGTGATGCACACGCCAGCGCATCAGAGTGTGAACAGATGGATCAACTGCTCTCCGCCTACACGCCGGCTGCAAAGAAGCGGACCTCGGCATGAAAAGTGCTCAAACTGCCGTCGTCACCCCCACTCTCACTCAGCGGTGGAAAGCTATCCGTCCGCTGGTGATGGTCCTCTTCTTTTCACTATCAGTCATGATTGCAACCGCCCTCATTCCCCGTAATGAGGCGGACTATTCCTCCCTCTCACCGTCGAATCCAGGTAATTCGGGAAGCCAAGCTCTTGCAGATGCCATGCGTCATCACGGGGTCAAGGTCATTCACATTCACTCGATCCAAGAATTGGTGGCACGCTCAACTCCCGAGACAACCGCGGTCATCACCGATCCCGAGGATTTGACCACGACAACCGCTCAGAAACTTGACGATCAGCTTCAGCGCGCCGTCTATCTCTTGCAGCGTCCAAGCACCGATTTTGAGCCTCTTGGCATCACAACGAATTACGAGAAGAAGTCGTACAATCCTGATACGCTCACCGCACAGTGCGAACTCAAATCTGCACGCGCCGCGAAGCAGATCGAGAATCCTAACGGACAGCTCATCGACACCACCGAAAGCGGATGGACGAAGTGTTTCCCTTCAAACGGCGCCTACGCCTACCTCGAGAAGAGCGAAGGCAACTACTTCCGTGCTGTTTTTGCCGATGCTGAAATTGCAACGAATGGGAATATCGACCAAGAAGGCAATGCCTCGATGCTCATTAATGCAATGGCTCAAAAGCCCGTGATCTTGTGGTACAACGCCAATTACTCGGACAGCCTTGACGAACCAGATACAGCGTCCCTCACTCCCTCTTGGTTCCTCCCCATGTTCATGATGCTCGGGGTTGGGATCACGGTAATCGGCATTTCCCGAGGCCAACGGATGGGTCGCCTCGTGCCCGAAGATCTTCCCTCTTACGTTCCTTCCTCGGAGACGACGCGTGGACGCGGGCGCCTCATGGCCGCCCAAAACGAGCACGGCCACGCGGCACGCCTTTTGCGCATCGAAGCTGCAACAAACATTGCGCGCCACCTCGGACTCGATCCGCAAGCACCACGGGAAACCCTCGAGCGCGCACTCGAAGCTCGTGGCCTGCTCAATTCCCGCGTCACCGCACTACTGTGGGGGCCTCCTCCCACATCCAACGCTGAATTGGTCACTTTGGCCGAACAACTGACCGCGCTCACACAGGAGATTGATTACCGATGACTCAACCTGCAACCCCGCCCCAGGGTCACGATGTTCGTGACGCTTTGGTGTCCTTGCACTCAGAAATCGCCAAGGCCGTTGTCGGTCAAGAAGGCGCACTCACCGGCCTCATCATCGCCCTCGTCGCCGATGGACATGTGCTTCTTGAAGGTGTCCCTGGCGTTGCCAAAACACTCTTGGTGCGCACCTTAGCGCGATGCGTGGACTTGGAAATGACTCGTGTCCAGTTCACTCCCGACCTCATGCCCGCCGATATCACGGGTTCACTCGTGTGGGACAACGGCAAGAGCGAATTCGAATTCCGCCCCGGTCCGATCTTCACGAATCTTCTCCTAGCGGATGAGATCAACCGCACACCTCCCAAGACTCAGTCGGCTCTACTTGAAGCAATGGAAGAACACCAGGTCAGCGTCGATGGGCAGACGCGTCCTCTTGCCTCGCCTTTCATGGTGATCGCTACGCAAAACCCCGTCGAATACGAGGGCACCTATCCCCTCCCCGAGGCCCAGCTGGACCGATTCCTCCTCAAGATCGACCTTGAGCTACCCTCACGCGATGAAGAGTTCAATATTCTTCTGCGCCACCAAAACGGCTTCAACCCGCGTGATCTATCCTCCGCTGACCTGCATCCGGTCGCCAACGCCGCTGATATTCTCGCCGCACGCGAGAGCGCCGCACACATCGAGGTTTCTCCCGCGGTGCTGACCTACATGGTTGACCTGATCCGAGCCACCCGCACCTCCCCCGCGGTGCGCATCGGTGTTTCGCCTCGTGGCGCCACGGCTTTGCTCCGCGTGTGCCGCGTCTGGGCCTTCCTCCAGGGCCGCTCTTTCGTCACTCCCGACGATGTGAAGGCAATGGCCCACTCTGTTCTTACGCACCGCCTCAGCATGAAGGCCGAAGCGGAGCTCGAAGGCCTCAACGCCCACTCTGTCATCTCCTCGATCCTGGAACAGGTCCCGGTACCTCGCTGATGGCTCTGTCATGGCGCGCTAGCATCCCCGTTTTTGTGGGGATCATTCCCCTCTTTTTCTTCCCGACGTCGCTCTTCTTCTTCGGGTGGTTGGTTCTGTGTGCCCTCCTGTGGGCATTTGACGCAACGATGGCGCCTTCGCCGAGACAATTGAGCATCGAGCGTTCGATCGATACTCCAATTCCGGTCGGAAACCCCGGCCACTCGCGTATCGTCCTTCGCACCCCCGTCCCGATGCGCATCGACCTCCGCGATGCGTGGCCGCCCTCGACCCACCCCTCTCCCTACTCGCATTCCCTTGTTGCCCAGCCGGAGATGGAATCTCGAGTGACAACAACCCTCCACCTTGAGCGCCGGGGCAGTATTCGTGCTGACTATGTGACTGTTCGTTCGTGGGGTCCCTTGCGAATGGCGGCGCGTCAAACCTCAATTGTTGCGCCGCTCAATCTCAATGTCTTGCCACCTTTCCGGGCAAAGAGACTCTTGCCTTCGCGCCTTGCGCGCCTGCATGAACTTGAGGGAACGACCGCGACGGTTTTGCGTGGGCCGGGTACCGAGTTTGATTCACTGCGCGAGTATGTCCGCGGTGATGACCCGCGAGATATCGACTGGCGCGCCTCGGCCCGTTCATCTGACTTAGTGGTGCGTACGTGGCGCCCTGAGCGCGATCGCCACGTCATGATTGTGGTCGATGCCGGACGATCAGGAGCAATGCTCTTGGGAGAGCCTCAAGACGCAGATTTGGGGGATAAGGACCTCGTCGAGCTGGGAGTTGCTCCCCGTTTAGACGCTCAGATCGAAGCCGCCCTTCTTTTGGGAGTTCTTGCTGACCGCGCGGGCGATCAGGTGCACATGCTTGTCGTCGACCGTGAGATTCACGAAGATCTTGCGCAGCAGCGTGCGGGTGCTTTGATTCGCGAGGCCGCGCAGGCCTTTTCGCGCGTCCAGCCTTCCTTGCTTCCCCTTGACTGGCAGTTGGTGATCAACGCAGTCGATAAGCGCCTGCGCCACCCAGGCCTCGTTGTCTTGCTCACCGAGATTCCCCCGGCCGCCACCGACGTTGACTTCTCCGAGGCCATCGCGACGCTCAGCAAGCGCCACCGCGTCATCGTTGCCGGTGCACGCGATCCTGAGTTGGGTCGCATGAGTACAGATTGGATCGATGCGCCCTCGGCTTTCACGGCTGCAGCAGCAAGCGCCACAAGTCGCGATCTGGACGCGGGGGCACGCGATGCGCGCAGCGTGGGGGCCTATGTGATCGACTGCGATGCCGGTTTCTTACCCGCGCGACTTGCAGACACCTACATCGCCTTAAAGAAGGCGGGCAAGCTCTGAATCAGATGACGGGGGTCGAGTAGCCCGCGTCCTCTTCTAGGTCTCCTGTTGCACCCGCTCTATAGGCCTTGCGCCCAACGACAAAAGTGTAAATCCACACGAGTGCGGTTAAAACAACGCCGCAGGTAATCTTCACCCAGGTGGGAAGACCAGAGGGGGTCACGAAGCCTTCAATAAGTCCTGAGAAGAAGAGCATGATCACCATGCCCAGAGCAACCGTAATCATCGAACGCCCCGCCTCTGCCAGTGCCTGAGCGCGCGTGCGTTTTCCTGGCACGATCCACGCCCAGAACAGGCGCAGTCCCGCTGCTGTTGAAATCCAAATCGCGGTGAGCTCTGGAATTCCATGGGGAAGAATAAAGCGGAAAAACTGTCCGGGTCCTGCGAAATGAATGACAATTGCGGCGCTTTGGGCAAGCGATCCAGCGTTCCCCCACAGCACAAAAGCGGGAAAGAATCCCGTGATTCCACCGGCAACTACTTGAATCGCGATCCACGCGTTATTCGTCCACACATAGGTCATGAACTGCGCATGAGTGTCTTGACTGTAGTAGCTGACAAAAGACTTATTTGCATAGGTCTTGAGTGACTCTGGGCTCCCCAGAAGAGCCATATTCACGGGGTCTCGAAGAATCCACCACGTTTGAATCGCCGTCATGATGATGAAAGCAAGCATGACCGCGATCGTCACATATCGAATGCGGTACAACGCCGCTGGCAAATCGTAGCGGAACCAGCGAGAGATCACCCACAACGATGCCCCTTCAGTTCCGGTCAGTCTTCCTCTGGCCTGGAGAAGCTCCCCTGAAAGATACGAGATAACATCCGGATCAGGATTTTCAGAACGCACCTTTGCGAGGTCACTAGTTACCTGGCGGTACAGGACCGCGAGTTCATCAATTTCCGGGCCGGTTAGTCGACGCGAGTGCGCCAATTGGTGAAAGCGATCCCAGTGGCGCAAATGTGAAGCTTTTAGTGCGTCGATATCCATACAAGATATAGTGTCATACATGAGCGAGCTTCCTGTAACCGTCCGACGAATCTCTGACGAATCTTTCGTCAGTGGCGAGGGCGTTAAACTCGATCTCAACCCAGCCTCACCTTTCATGAGGACCGGCGCTTTCCTCATGGATCTCACGCTTTATGCGGGAACCTTCCTCATTTTGATGTTCGCCGCCGTCCGCTACGACATCATCTATGGACTCCCATCGACCCTCGATAGGTCGTTGAACGTCTTCCTGATCTTTTTCTCCTTTGTCCTCCTTCCCTTCCTCATTGAGGCCTTCACGCGCGGTTATTCTTTGGGAAAGTGGGCATTTAACATCAAGGTTGTTCGCCGTGACGGTGGGATCATCACCGTTCGACATACGCTGGTGCGTTCCTTGACCGCGATCGTCGAGACCTACATTTGCTTAGGTTTCTTCGCTTTCATGTCCACGATGTTCTCCCCTAAAGCCACTCGTTTGGGAGATCTCGCTGCCGGCACGATTGTTGTGAAGGTCCCAGAACCCGTGTTCTATCCCCCGTTGATCATGCCTCCCGACTGTGCCGAGTGGGCTTCTCGGGCACAAGTGATGCCCATCCCTGATCGCCTCCAGTACGAGTGCATGCAGTTCTTACGGACGAACCGCGAAATTACGGCGCCTCTTCGCATGTCAATTGCGAATGCTCTAGCTGGAAGGCTTGCCTCTTTCGTTTCTCCCGCGCCCTCCACAACCGTCAACCCTGAGCGTTTCATTGCGGCTGTCCTCGTGGTTTTGCGGGATCGCGAGTATGCGAAGGAACTGCGCAGGCAGGACGTTCTTGAGCGTCGTCGCGAGCAGATCGAGCGCACGCCCTTCGGAATTTAGTTTTCCGTATCTGTTCCCTGTTCGGCTTGATCATCGGTGATCAGGCGGAATTGCGCACGTCTACGCGCCCACGGCGAATTCGGATCAAGAGGACTCGAGGGGTCTGTCGCTTCTTCTTTGCCGCGCTGCGCAAAAGGACCAAATTCAGCCGGGGACGAGGCCGCAGCCTGGCTAGACGGTGAAGCTGGCGTTTGCGCGCTCTGCTGCTCGGCCTCGTGAGATCGATTGCGGGTATGCGCGGCGGCCGCACGCACCGCATCGACAAGCGCCATGAGGTCGTCGCCTGAGGGTGGTGCCGGCTCAAAGTTGGTCTGCAGGCGAACGATCTGCCATCCACGAGGAACCGTCAGGCTATTGGCGTGGTTCTCGCATAGATCGTAGGCGTTAGGATCTGCGGAGGCTGACAGGGACCCGACGACTGCGGTGGAATCCGAATAGTCGTAGGTCAGTGTGGCAACAGCTGGCCGTGAGCAGCCGGGTTTAGAACAGTGTCGAACCGAGATCACCGCTCTACAATACGGCATTTTTACGCCCTCCTGGGTTCCCTGCTTCGGCAGGTCTTGAGCTGAGTGTGCCTCCAGGCGGGTTAGGCTTGTGTTTATGGCTCTCCCATCAGCTTTTCCTCGTTCGCGCGATCGGCACGGTCGTCATCCACGCTATGTGCGCCTTTTCCCGGGGCTCCCCGCGTGGAAGACTCGTCGGGAGATTTTTGATGCCACTGTTGCTGCGGTCATTCATGAGCTCAGCGAGCGTTGGCCCGAAGTTGCCCGCATTGAATTTGCCACGGAGGATGTTCCGCCCTCAGATCCGGCCTCGTGGGAAGAGCACGGCGTTGTCCTTGCACGAGTTTTCCCTGCCGACCGCCGCAAGGGATTGGGAGACCGCATTGTTGTCTATCGGCTCCCGGTGGCTATGCGTGTTCCTTCTGAGGACCTCTACGGGGCACTTCGTACCCTGATCGCTGAGAGAATCTCACACGTTCTCTACATTTCTCCGCAGGACTTGGATTCGCTTTCCTAGGTGCGTGAGTATCTTGCGCACGCCGGGCGCTAGTTGATGGTAATTGCAGCCGAGGCCTGCTCCACGTCATCCGCACTCAGCGGCCACAGTGCGCGCAGAGTTCCGCTGGGAGTTTGCGCCTCTACCTCGAGGGCCACAGCCACCTGGCTGGGAGATTCCAGGACCACAGAATCGCTTGATGGAAGATCCATACTCAAGGTCTTCCCCGCTTCCACGGTCACCGTCTGAGTACCAACGCTGAGTTGGACTCCGCTTTGCGAATGCACGGGAGTGATGAGGAGCCGCGAGTGGATTTCATTGACTCCACTGGGTTTTTCTTGGGCAGTTGCTCGAAGTGGGGTGGTGCTCAGGCTTTCGCGCACCATCGATTCAACGCGCTGTGAGGAGGGAAGCTCGGCGCGAATGAGCGCAGGAGAAGCCGCAATGCCGGAACGCATTGCCAAGCGGGAGCCTTCTGAGTATTCCTCTTGCTCGGTGTTCGTCACGATCTGTGCAACCAAGGCTCGATCGCCGTGGACACGCAGCGTATAGCGGTCATCGGTCATTCCATTCAGTGGGACATCAACGACCGTTCCTGCGGCGATATCCATCTCTCCGCCAGGGAGATTGAAAGTTCCGGCCTCGCTCGTGTAGCTCAAGCTGACGTGCGCGTGAGCATCATCGGAGTTTCCTGAGGGAGGAACAAAGAGGCGCAGGGTGCTTGTTCCCTGAATGGATACGCCTTGCAGCAAGGTCTCTTCACGAGGGCGCGCGGCCGGGATTGTCATCGTTCCCTTGGGTGTTTCTCCCTGCATGGCTGAGCTCTGAGTCCATGTAGCTACTCCTTGTCCATCAGCGCGAACATGAAGAACAAGGGCAGTTTCTTCAGGGAAGAGGCCACCGGCCAGCACGGATTGCGTTGAATGCGCGGGAACGGTGAGCTGGTGCGTTTTGACGTCAATCGGCCCGTTGAGTCCGAACGCCTCCAGGCTCACCACAGAAGGAGATGAATTGGGATTGGCGAAAGTGAGGACAAGGTCTTCACCCGTCGTTGAAGAACCTAGAACGCTCCATTGATCCGTTGAGGGCAGCTGACACGAGTTCATGCTCAAACCGCGTAGTTCTCCCCCACCTTGGCCAAGAACTCCCAGTGATGCAGGAAGCGTCTTGGCAGATGTATCTGCGTGCAATACCTGAAAATTCCGCTCTGTCTCTATTGTTCCAGCGGAGTTCCACAAGGTAGGAGAAGCGACTTTCCCATCAAGATCAAAGGGGTTAATGATCCCGGGCGGACAAGCGTAATTGAGGGTCTCTGGACTGGCGTGAACGATCTGCGCAGAAGGGAGCGAGGGATCATGAAATACGCGGCTCGCACCCCAGGATCCGGCGCCCAGAAGTACAAGCGCAGCTGGAACACTCATCAGGGCGAGTATGCGGTATCTATTCGGCGTTGTCATACTCGTCCTTTCGTCCTCGAAGGAATGCGGCAAGAAGAATCACTGCGCCTGCCGCGCAGGCAATCTTCCACGCAAGGATCGCCGGAGAGTAGTAGCTAAGAGTCACTTCACCAGCTTCGGGAACGGTGAAGGCCTGTCCCCAGCCGTTCGTCGGTTCAGCTGCGCTCAAACGTTTCCCGTTGAGCGTGGCAATCCAATGAGGATTAGCTCGTTCAGCAAGTCGCAGAACGCCTGGACCAGGAACGCTTGTTCGGGCACCGATAACCCCGCTAGCAAGCTCAACGCAGGGAGCCTCTTTCGAGGGCTCGGCAAAGCACAAGCGCGCAGGTTTGCTTCCATCGGGGCGCACTCTCCATGCGCTTCCCGCCTCTGTTTCACCAATTTTTTCAATTCCCGGCGCACGATCCAAGGTCTGTGTCATGGATGCGGCGGCGGGGCCTGAGGACTTCACGATGATCGTGTCGATGGCGTGAAGGGCCAAGTGCCTGGCAGTAGCATCATCCGGGAATGAAACCAGTGTTGCGATTGACGTGGACAATTGTGAGGATGCAGCGTCACTGCTCGCGTCCATTCGCTCGTGAAGTTTGATCCACGAGGCCACGGCGGAGTGTTCGCTCCAAGCTGGCCCCGCCTCGCGCCAGATTCGCACGTCGAGGTCGCCGTCGGCGCCAACGTTAATGACCATAACTCGCGCGTCCCTCGAAGAGTTCTGCGCATAGCGAGACACGAGCGGAACTTGAGTGCCCGTGGAGCGCGCGCTCCACTGATCTGAAGGAATAAGAGGAAGCCAAGCCGATGCGCTCATGACAAGGAAGGGGATCAAGGCGATGCACGCCACGCTTGTCAAGACAAGGCGCCCAAACTTTGACGTGGATTGTGTTTCTTCGGCGCAGCTGAGGATGACCAGAATCAGGAGCAGCATTTGGAGGCTGGTCAGTGCTCCTCCCCAGCCGAAGATCGCGGAGCTATCGGAGTCAACCGCAAGGTGTGAAACGAGGAGCGCACCCAAGCCGGCGGCGACAACTCCCGCCATGAGGAGTGGAAGAGTCGCGAGGAGGGAATCCTCGCCTTGGTGATGGCGAGGTACGCGAAGGAGAGCAAGCACTGCCCAGGCCCACACGCAGACCAAAACCAACGATGAGATGACCATCCACTGAAGCGAGGAAGCTGCGGGGAGCCCCCACGCGCCCAAACCATAGGGGGAACGCTGGAAG
Source organism: uncultured Actinomyces sp. (assembly GCA_963540435.1). Classification (GTDB taxonomy): domain Bacteria; phylum Actinomycetota; class Actinomycetes; order Actinomycetales; family Actinomycetaceae; genus Pauljensenia. The sequence continues at coordinate 3,735 of CAUTOM010000024.1, read as the reverse complement.
GAAGCAGCGGCCTCGGCAGGGATGAGGAGGGCCGGCCAAGCGCGCGCGAGCACTGCATCGATAAGGAATGGAAGGATGAGAAGCAGGCCCGGAAGAAGGGTCGAGGCGCGCGCGGGCACACGTAGCAACGCAAGCAGCGCAACGAGAGCAAGAAGCGGATATGCGGCGATCAGGATCGTTCCGACGATCGAAGCACGCGCCCACGGGCGACGCATCACGAAGTCTTCGCCGTGGGAAAGATCATGCAGGGAGGCAAACCATAGAGGAAGAAAAACGTGGACAATCAGCGAGGCCATTCGCCCGCTCATCATCGCCAAAAGTGCGCTGGGCATTGCCGCCCAGAGGCACATGAGCGCGACGCGGATGGTCGAGTTACTCGTGAAGCGCGACGCAAGGGTGTCCAAATTCCATGCGGCCCATGCGGGGGCACAGATCAGAAGAATATGGAGAACAGTCGTAGGAGCGATGTGGATTAGAGCAAAGGGAGCGCAGACGATGCTCCAGATCTGGACGATCGGATCGACCGCATGCGCGCTGCCGTCACCAGAAGGAAGCCAGCCGGACCACGCGTAGGTCCACAGGTCGGTGAAGCGTTCGGGCAAGATCCGCCATGCTCCCCCACTGATCCCACCGAGGTCTGAGCGGAAGATCCATAAGGTCAGGAAAAGAAGACCCACGCAGGTGATGAGGCGTAATCCAATATTGCTCCTGCGCTTTTCACGCAGAGTGTCTTTCCATGATCCCTGCGTATCGTCAAGGTGAGCACTGCGCCGTACGCGCCGCATTCGCGTGGCATCCCAGCGGCTTGTCAGCAGAGGGCGCAAGCTGGAGCGCGGTTGGTTTGCGCAACGACTGTGACGCGAGCGGGAGGCAAGGATGTGGGGAAGATGAGCGAAGAGTCCAAGCCACGCAAAGAAGCGCGCATAAGCTGCTGACGCTCGCCCGCACAGGAGAAGACCCAGGCACGTGAGGGGAATCCACAGAATTGAAGCGATGGCCTTCGCGATGAGAGAAGCGGGGCTGGAGATCAGCGTCGCGAAGTAGAACTCGCTTGAGCGACGGATACGCAGTGCCGAGGCCGTGCGAAGCTTGCGTGGGGAGGACAATTGGAGGTGGGTGAGGTGAGCGTCGGGAGCTGCGACAACGCGGTATCCGCTGCGGTGGAGGCGCCAGCACAGTTCGAGGCCTTCATTGTAGGGGCCGAGCGCGCGATCAAAACCGCCAACGTGCGCATACGCCTTCGCGAGGATGAGGAGTCCCGCACTGCCTCCGGCAAGCACATCACTTGTTCCGTCGTACTGCCCCTGATCGATTTCGCCATCGAAAACTTCGGGGACTCGACGTCCCGAGGATGTTGCGCGAATTCCCAATTCGCACAGAGTTCCATCCGGCCGAAAAATCTTTGGAGTAACGGCTGCGATGGAGGGGCCTTGGCCTGCTGCTTTGAGTTGTTCCTCTAGGCAGTGCGGGGATGGCTCGCAGTCATCGTGTAGGACCCAAAGCCAGTCATGGCTTTGCAGCAATTGCCCGGCTTCTTTGTCCTTAGCCAGTTTTGCAAGGGTATCGCTGAGATTTCGAGTTCGGCCGGCAGAAAAAAGAAGCGTACCTTCCGGGAGGTCTTCAGCAACGATTACCTGACCAGAGGATAACGGCGAGGTGCGAGGAGCACGAACATCGCAGACGATGAGTCGGTCTGGAAGTCGAGATTGTCTATCGAGAGCGTCAAGGAGCGAACGCAACGCGGGGGTCATTCCCCGCGCGACGATGATTGCTGCGACAGTCCCCTCATACAAGGGGCTCGTGCGCACCATTAGATGGCCGAGCGACGCAGACGACGACGTTCGCGCTCAGACAGGCCGCCCCAGATACCGAAGCGTTCATCGTTGGCCAGAGCATATTCGAGGCACTGCTGGCGTACCTCGCAGGACTGACAAACAGCCTTGGCTTCGCGAGTTGAACCTCCCTTTTCAGGGAAGAATGCTTCCGGATCGGTCTGCGCGCACAGCGCGTGCTGTTGCCAGGCAAGGGGGCCGTCGGAGAAGGGAAGGTCTTCGACATCGGAAGTGTCGGACCACTGGATCGGTCCTTCACCCAGAATGTTCCACACGATATTTTCCCCTCTGTGTGATGGTTTGTAACAAAAAGGTCAATACGAGAATTACACGCGTGTCGTTCGCACCTGTCAAGCCGATTGAGGTTAAAGAAGACGCCGAAACAAGGGCCGAAAACACTGCACGAATTGACACTTTGCGCAAGTCCAAAAGCGCACGAAACCGCCATTTCCGCGGAATTACGCCAAAACCTGAACATCTTTCTGAACACTTCCTGAGAATTCAAGGCAAAAACAGCATATTTCCGCCATTTCAGCTACCCTTTTTTCATGCAAGCTATCTCACATTTTCTCTCCGCCACCCAGAGCGCAAATCACCCAATTTTGACCCACTATCACAGTTTTCGAGATGAAATTTCGGGTCCCGTGGCAGCTCGCTGGGTCGCAAAAATGGCGAATTTACTTGCATCAGACCTGAGCCCCGACCTCTTTGGCAACAATGAAACTACTCCGCGCATCCTCATTGACTTCCCAGCGGGCTGGCAGAGCACGTTTTGGCAGGTCAGCGCCAATTTGATGGGGTGGGAGACCCAGATTTACACAATTTCTCAGGATTCACCCAGCATTGCTTTCAGCTTCGATGTGCACGTGAGTGACGAGCTTGTGGCCCTCGAAGCAAGCACTGCGCCGTGGCGCCTGGCCCATTCGACCGCCCCCCTGGCTATGCGTTGGAGAGGCGCTTTACCTGCTGGGATTCTTGACGCATTGGCTGAGCTCATGGCTCAAAGCGATCAATTTGAGTACGAGGCACTGGAGAGCGCACCTCCCCTAGATGACTACATTGCGCAAGTAGACGCCGGCGAAGATGCCCTATTCAATGCGGCCTCGGCGCTAAGGAGGCCCACGCGCCTGGGTCTCTACAGCGAAAGCTTCCCAAGCGCTCCCCTGCTTGCGCGTCTGTGGATAGATGGACACAGCGTCGTAATTGTCGACAAGTCCCACTACACCGTCGAAAAGGCGCAGGAAATTTTCGCCAGCGAGAAAGTTCAGCTTGCTGTGGATTAGAAACTCAAAGCCCCGCGCTCACGGGAGTGCTCAACTGCCCGTTAGAGGCGCGGGTGAAAACCCTATTACTTCTTCAGGTGGAAGATCTCTGTTCCCGCACGATTAATGCGCGCGCCATCGCCGGTTTCGATATCCCAGCACACCATCGCTTCGCTTGTGCTGGCACACACGTCATTGGCTGCGTAAACGGCCTCCCCGTAAGGAAGAGTGCGCTGACGTTCTCCGGGGTAATCAGGAAGCGGACCGTCGCGCCGAGCGGAAATATAAGGGATTTCTTTGTCTTGGGAAACGCCCGCAAAAAGAATATTGTCTTTCGCAATCGGCTGCGAACCTGGGAAAAACTCCTGTTCACCGTAGGGTTTGTCCACGCGATAGGAGTCAACCATGCACAGCTGCAAGATGTCGTTGGCAAACCAGCAGTGGATGTTTCCAGAGGGTGAATTGACCCAGATTCCTTTGGAATCCGCCGTATCCTCTAGGCGGGTTGCGCCCTGAGGAATTGAGCCAAGTGTTGGGGTCACTCCCCCATCATGGGCATTCGCCGTGGTGCTTTGCGTCGGGGCGGTGTTAGAGACGCTTGGGGAAGCTTCGCTCTGCACGCTCCCCTGCGCTCCACTTTC
>CAUTOM010000023.1:0-24686 GCA_963540435.1 uncultured Actinomyces sp. | reverse complement strand
TAGGTTCCCGGGATGTTGTACTGATCGAGGAAGTTCGAGTTCGTGCATGCGCCCTGAGCGATGACGACATCGTAGAGGTTGATGCCTTCTTGCAGCGCACCACAGGTACCGATGCGGATGAGCTTCGTGCAGCCAAAGACATGGATGAGTTCCCATGCGTACAGCGAGATTGAGGGAATACCCATTCCCGAACCCATCACGGATACCGGGGTGCCCTGGTAAGTACCGGTAAAGCCCAGCATGTTACGCACCGAGTTAAACTGCTGCGCGTCCTCAAGGTAGGTTTCGGCGATGAACTTGGCGCGGAGTGGATCTCCGGGCAGCAAGATGGTCTGGGCGATAGGAGCCTTCGGGTCAATGTGCGGCGTTGATTTCATGGTTGTCCACTCCAATGCGGTTGTTGTTCTGTCAGTTGCTCGTTGCCTCGCAGAGGCACTTCTAGGTGTCTGTCTTCTTAGCCCACGCGGTCCAAAATAATGTTGCGAGCAGCCGGGGCAGTATCGCTGATGCGCACTCCCCCATCCAAGGCTTCGAGAGCGCGAGGAATACGCCACTCATCGTCGGTGTGCAGAGTGAAGAGCGCATCTCCCTTGCGTACCCGCTCCCCCGGCTTGGCGTGAATTTCAATTCCCGCTCCCGCTTGTACCGGATCGTCCTTGACCGCACGGCCCGCGCCCAACCTCCACGAGGCCACGCCCACGCTGAGTGCATCCATCTCGGAAATGAAGCCATCGGCCTCGGCAGTGACCGTGTGGGTCAGCGCGGAGGTCGGCAAAGCTGCCTCGGGGTCTCCGCCCTGTTCACGGATCATCGCGCGCCACACATCCATGGCGCGGCCGTCCTTCAGCGCTCCTTCAACATCGGCATCGGGGTGCCCCGCCATGGTGAGCATGGCGCGAGCAAGCTCAACGGTCAATTCGACGACGTCCGCGGGGCCGCCACCGGCAAGAACCTCAACGGATTCTTCAACTTCGAGGGCGTTACCGACCTTGAGTCCCAGTGGGGTCGACATATCGGTCAGTAGCGCCTGGGTTTTCACACCGGCATCGCGGCCTAGGTCCACCATGGTGCGCGCCAGTTCGCGAGCGTTATCAATGTCCTTCATGAAAGCGCCGCTGCCAACCTTGACGTCCAGAACCAAGGAATCAGTTCCCTCGGCGATTTTCTTCGACATGATCGAAGAAGCAATGAGGGGAATGCAATCCACGGTCGAAGTGATGTCACGTAGTGCGTAGAGCTTCTTATCTGCCGGAGCCAGGCCCGCTCCAGCCGCGCAAATAACAGCGCCGCAGCCCTCGCCCAACTGATGGTAGATCTCGTCGTTGGACAAAGTTGCACGCCAGCCGGGGATGGCCTCGAGCTTGTCGAGGGTTCCGCCCGTGTGGCCGAGGCCTCGACCGGAAAGCTGCGGGACTGCGACTCCGAAGACGGCAACAAGCGGGGCAAGTGGAAGGGTGATCTTATCGCCCACGCCACCGGTTGAGTGCTTATCAGCGGTGACGCGGGAAATACGTGCAAAATCCATACGCTCGCCGGAATCAATCATGGCCTGAGTCCACGTCACGATTTCTTCACGGTCCATTCCGCGCAGGAACACAGCCATGGCCAGGGCGGCCATTTGCTCGTCTTTCATCACCCCGCGCGTGTAGGCATCAATGGTCCACTGGATTTCTTCAGTGGACAGTTTCCCGCCATCACGCTTCACGCGAATGACGTCGACGGCATCAAACTGTTTCATGATGTCCTTCCTGGGTGTTGTTTTCAGAGAATGTCTGGCGGGCGCGCACCATCAGTTCACGCGCACGCCCGCCATAGTCATTAGTCTTCGCTGAATCGTGCTGAAGGCACTTCGGTCAGGTCGTGGGGGCCAAAAGCTCCCGGTAACACCTGCTTCATGGTCATGACACCCTCTGGCATCAAAACCAAGCAGTCATTACCACCGTGCTCAAAAATGAGCTGACGGCAACGACCACAGGGAGCAACCGGCTCACAATTCCCGTTCACCGCAACGACCGCCGCAAGACGACCGCCGCCGGAGCGCACCATCTGCGAAACCATTCCGCATTCAGCGCACAGTGTGACACCGTAACCGGCGTTCTCCACGTTGCATCCCGAATAGGTCTGCCCGTCTGTTGTCAGTCCAGCTGCTCCAACGGGAAATCCGCTGTATGGGCAGTAGGCCTGTTCCATTGCCGAGATAGCAAGATCCTGAAGTTCTTCCCAGTTGATGTCCATGAGGCGTTCCTTCTACCTAGCAGTCGATCACTTCGTGTAGGGAATGTTCTCGGCTGCCGGCGGACGCGACTTCCCGACGAATCCGGCGACCGCGATGATGGTCACGATGTAGGGGATCATCGAGATCAGGTCTGAAGGGATGGACTGCTCCAAGTTCGGCAGCAGGCGCGCAAGCGCCTGAGCAAAACCGAACATCAGTGCAGCACCCATGGCGCCGATCGGGTGCCACTTACCCAAGATCATTGCAGCCAAGGCAATGTAGCCATTGCCGGCGGAAATATTGTCGGTAAAGGACAGGTCCGAACCGATGGTGAAGAATGCACCGCCCAATCCCGCAAAACCGGAAGCAAGGATGGCATTGAGGGTTCGCGTGCGATTGACGTTAATGCCGACGGTATCGGCTGCTCGCGGGTGCTCACCGCAGGCACGAAGACGCAAGCCCCAACGCGAACGGTACAGGTAGATCGCCAAGAAAATCACCGTGGCGTACATCAAGTAGACCAAGATGTTGTGGTTGAAGAGCATCGGGCCAATAACCGGGATTTCTCCCAGGATCGGAATCTTGATATCAGAGAGCGAGAACTTATTCGTATTGAAGAGTTCGGCCTTCTTCGTCATCCACGTTCCGTAGAAGAAAGTCGTCAGACCCGCTGCCAAGACGTTCAAGACCACACCGACGATGATCTGATCCACGCCATACTTGACCGAGAAGAGCGCCAAGAGGCAGCCAAGGAAGGCACCCGCGATCGGCGCTGCGATCAGGCCCGCCCATGAAGTCTGGAAGTACGAGGCAGCCATGACACCTGCGAAAGCTCCCAAGAGCAGGTCACCTTCAATGGCGATATTGACAACGCCAACACGTTCCGAAACAACGCCCGAAAGTGAACCGAAGATCAGAGGCGTTGAAATTGCAACGGTCGAATACAGTGTCGAGGTCAGTGTCACGACACCGCTCGAACCCGAACCTGCATAGATCAGGAATCCGAAGACCGTTGCAATCCCGGCGACAATCATCATGGTGACATCAAGCCAACGCGGATTCTGCCGACGTGCCCATACCGAGTAGATCGACCACACGGCCACCACAAGAGTCAACGCTGTCAGCACCAGAAGGATGGGACGCCCGGGGGTGACGATATCGTCAATATTGATGCTCTGGGATTTGTCATTGAGGCGGATGGTGACGTCGCCGCTGACCTTGATCGTGAAGAGAATTTGCAGGAGCGCTGCCAGAACGTAGACGACTGGCATCTTCCATGAACGCTTGAGTTGAACGTCATTCATTGTTTGCGTCTGGCTCATCGTGCCTCTCCTTCCGAATCGGTGGAGGCGCCATCGACGACGGCATCGCCGCCTTCAGACGCTGCATTTTCCTTCACTGCCGAGGCCGCGGCCGGGCTCTTCCCGTCCTCTTCAGTGTGGTCATCGCTCAGTTCAGCGAGCTCAGCGCGCAAGCTCTTCTTGGTTTCCTTGGGCAGGTGGAAGAGCCAGCGAACAAACATGGGGGCTGCAATGAGCAGGACGATCACTGACTGGAGGATCAGGATCATATCGATCGGGACGCCCTTCGCCTGCATGGTGTAGCCACCTGCTTTAAACGCGCCGAAGAGAATGCCTGCGCCCAGAGTGCCCAGGGGCTTGTTCCGACCCAAAAGGGCAACCGTGATAGCGTCAAAGCCGATGGTGCCAGTGATATCGCGCGAGACATAACCAACCGTACCCAAGGCCTCGTTAGCGCCCGCAAGACCAAGGAAGGCACCTGAGAGGGCCATGGTGATTGCGGTAATCTTCCCAACCGAAATTCCGGCGGTACGGGCGGCCTCGGGATTGGCACCAACAGCTCGGATTTCAAAGCCCAAGGTCGAACGCTCAATGATCCACCAGAAAATGATGACCGCAAGGAGCGCGACGAAAACACCCATGTGAATCTTGAAGGGCGCATCGAGAATGCGAGCGAAAGCGGCTGAGTCCGCAACCTTCGGAGTTTGAGGTTGATTAGAACCCGGGACCTGCCACGATGGCTTCGAAAGGATATAGCCCAGCGCCAGGGCGGCGATCGAGTTCAACATGATGGTAACGATGACTTCGTTAGCACCGGTCTTTGCTTTGAGCACGCCGGCGATTCCGGCGTAAAGAGCACCGGCGACCATCGCTGCAAGAAGAGCAACAAGGGTGTGAATAACGGGAGGCAAGTCCATTGCGAAGCCAACCCACACAGCGGCAAGAGCACCGAAAATAATCTGACCTTTTCCGCCGATGTTGAACAACCCTGCGCGGAAACCCAGAGCCAGACCCAAACCGCCCAGCACCAGGGGGATTGAGAAGAACAGGGAATCTGTCAGCGGCTTGATCTGACGTTGGAAGCTGCGTGCGCTGGGGTCAAAAATTGCCCCGCGGAACATCGCGTAATAGGCATCGAGTACCGATGCTCCGGTCATCGCGATCAAAATCGCACCTAGGGCAAAGGCAATGAGAACCGCGAGGATGGAAACGAACCACCGCGATCCCAAGATGTGACGACACACAACCAGTGCTTTCGAAGGACGTTTTGCTTGGGTCATCACTTCTCCTCCTCATACGAATCCGAAACCTCGGCGTTTTCCTGCTCGCCCGCCACAGCCTCGTCACGGGGAACACCGGCCATCATCAAACCGAGCACATCACGCGGGGTATCTGCAGGAACGATACCCATCACGCGACCTCGATACATCACGACAATGCGATCGGCCAGCGAAATCACTTCATCCAATTCGGACGAAATCAACAGAACGGGAATGTTCTGGTCGCGAACCTCGACGATACGCTTGTGGATGAACTCGATCGAACCCACGTCCACGCCACGAGTTGGCTGGTTCGCAACAAGCAGGTTGAGGTCCTTCGACATTTCGCGCGCGACAACGACCTTTTGCTGGTTTCCGCCCGAAAGAGAGGAAATCGGATCGCTGATCGACGTCAGGCGAATGTCAAATTCTTTCTCTTTAGCCCGCGCATTTTGAGCGATGATTCCAAGCTTGAGCATGGGACCAGCCGCAAAACGCGAGTCCTTGTACTGGTCCAGGACCAGGTTTTCGGCGATCGAGAAAGAGGAAATAATGCCATCGGTTGAACGGTCCTCGGGAATGAAGCCGATTCCCGCGTCCAAAGACTTGCGGGGGCCAGCGTGTGTAATGTCAATTCCTTCGAGGAGGATCTCACCGGAATTCGGGGTGGCTAGGCCCAAAATGGTCTGTGCAAGTTCGGTCTGACCGTTACCTTGAACACCAGCAACCGCAACAATTTCACCACGTTCGACAGTGAAAGATACATGGTCGAGGAGAGGTAAGCCTGTAGGAGACAGCATGGAGATCTCTTTGAACTCCAATCCCCCACCGCTTGGATGTGCATCAGATTTGTCAACGCGCATCATGACCGAGCGGCCAACCATTTTATTGGCAAGCTCGGATTCGGAGTCCTGCGGAGATGCTTCACCGACGACGGCTCCGCGTCGAATGACGGTGATTTCATCTGCGACGGCGCGAACCTCGCGCAGTTTGTGGGTAATGAAGACGATGGATGTTCCTGCATCGGCAAGTTGACGCATGATCGCCATGAGTTCGTCGGTTTCCTGGGGAGTCAAAACTGCCGTTGGCTCGTCAAGAATAAGGACCTTTGCTTGACGCGAGAGGGCCTTAACGATTTCGACTCGCTGCTGGGCACCAACAGAAAGGTCTTCGATGAGGGCATCGGGATCAAGATCGAAACCAAAGCGCGCAGAGACTTCTTCAACAGTGCGTCGTGCCTGTGCAAGATCAATCAACCCACTTGCTTTTGTCGGTTCAAAACCCAGGGCGATCGATTCTGCGACGGTAAAGACCGGGATCAGCATGAAGTGCTGGTGCACCATTCCAATCCCCGCGGCAACCGCATCACCGGGGCCGTTGAAGTGGACCGGCTTCCCATCGATGAGGATTTCTCCTTCATCGGGCTGGTGAAGGCCGTAAAGCACATTCATCAGTGTTGATTTACCGGCTCCATTTTCACCAAGAAGCGCGTGAATATGCCCTTCTTCGATGGTGAGGTTGATGTCATTATTTGCGACCAGAGGACCGAAACGTTTGGTGATCCCCTTGAGTTCCAACTTCACTGTAACTCCGCCCTTCTGCGCGGTTGAGTTTCGGTTTCAGGATAGCTGATACAGCGAAGGCGCGGTGGAGAGACCACCGCGCCTTCACTTAGTGTTCACGAATCACTTCGGGGAGTTTGCGGACTCAACCTTCAGTTCGCCCTTCTTGATCTGATCGGTGAGCTTGGTGAGCTCATCCTTCAGATCCTGAGGAACCTTGGAATCGAATTCGTGGAAGGGAGCGATGGAGACACCACCGTTTTCCAGAGTACCCACGTAAGGAGTTGCGCTGAACTTACCATTCACGGAGTCCGTGATGGCCTGCTCAACCGAAGCACCAATTTCCTTCATGACCGAGGTCAGAATGATCGACTTGTAGTCGGGGGCAGATTCGTACCAGTCGGAGTCAACACCCACGATGTAGGTCTTGCCATCGGCCTTTGCAGCAGCAGCTGCGCCCAGGCCCACAGGACCAGCGACGGGCATGATGATGTCAGCGCCCTGGTCGATGAACTGCTGTGCCTGCTGCTTGCCCAGTGCCTGGTCATCGAAGGACTGGGTGAAGGAGCCGTTCTGAGTTGCCTTGTCCCAGCCGAGAACCTGGACGTTCGTGCCCTTTGCCTTGTTGTAGGCTGCGACACCATCGGCGAAGCCGTCCATGAAGACGGTAACCGAAGGAATCTGGATGCCACCGAAGGTGGCGACCTTGCCGGTCTTGCTCATGCCCGCTGCGGCGTAACCAGCCAGGTAAGCAGCTTCAGCGGTGTTGAAGAGCAGAGGACGTGCATTCTCAACGGTGACGGTGTTGTTGGACGCATCCGTGAAGGAGGAGTCAACCAGTGCGTAGTGGACATCCTTGTTCTCATTTGCAGAGGCGTGGAGCGCGTTCTCCAGGTTGAAGCCAACGCCGATGATCAGGTTGCAGCCGTCGGAGACCATTGATTCAGTGTTGGGTACGAAGTCCGATGAAGAGGAGGACTCTGCCGTGTTGATCTGAATGCCGAGCTTCGACTGTGCGGCCTTCAGGCCGTTGTATGCGGATTCGTTGAAGGACTTGTCGTCCCAACCGCCAGCATCAGAAACGGCGCAAGCCTTGAAGCTTGCGCCATTAGAAGATGCGCTCGAGGTCGAGCCGGAATCCGAAGATGTCTTCGAACCGGACGAGCACGCGGTCAGTGCGAGCGTAGCAACGCCAGCGACTGCAACGATTCTTGTGAGGGTCTTCATGCCGTTATTCCTCCAAGTAGAGTGTGTTGATACACAGTAGGTTGGTTGCGACAGCGCGAATCAACCGCTTGGAAGACACGCGCACCACCGCTTGCGAGAACGCATACGTGTGCTGCGTTGACGCCCATTTAGAGTTTCTCCCATCGCATTCGGACGCGTCAAGGCGAATCGGCCTCAGCGCGATAACGAATCGATAAAAGTTATATTTTCCGTCCGCGCATACGCCGGTGGGCGGTAGGATTTCTCAATCCCACCGCCCACAAACGCAGGTCACTCAGGCTTTCCACCGGCACAGCGCGGCGAATACCAAGTTCCTATCATGCGAATTTGCGACGCATCACCAAGCCGATGCCACCCATGCCGAGAGCGGCCAAAGCGACCAGCGCGGCCTCGGAACCGGTGCGTGCCAGTTTCTTGCCTTTAACGCCCTTTGCCTTCGTCGCCGCAGCGTCCGGCTGTTGTGCCGCAACCGGGCAAGTGACCTGAACAGTCAAACCTGCGGCCTCGGGAACGACGGTTCCAAAGTCGGTCTCAACGGTGACGGGCAGGGAGAGCACTCCCCCTTCGGGCTTGGCGGCGCACACTGACATCGGCAGCGAGGCCTTTAGAGTTGCCTGACCTGCACCATCAGTCGTGATGATCGAGGCTTCGTCAGAGGCATGCAATTCACGCAGCGAGTTATCGACAGTTGCGCTGGCAACAACCGATCCGAAGGAGACCTTGACATTCTGGGTCTTTCCGGGCCCCTCGGAGAAAGAGAGGCCGCGCAAAGGCACGGTGAATTCTTGATCGGGATTTACCGGATCACTCGGGAGCGTCACGCCGATTGCCTGCTTGAGAGTAGCGGCCTTGATGCCATTGTGCGCACCCAGGTACTCGTTAAACTTATCGCGGTCGAGGTTACCCAAAACCGTCTTTGTCCCACGGGTCAGCGCCGGGAAAGTGTCTCCTCCAGCAAGGAGGAAGGTCACCGATCCAACCGTGTAGTCCTTGTTCATATCAATGGGCGCACCATTGACGAGCAGCGAGGTAATACGCTCGCCGTAAGGCTTAGAGGCATCGTAGGTGTACTGAACATTCTTCGACAGACCAAGCTTGAGCAGCGGGCGCGAGTTCTGCGAGTTCAGGTTCGTCTTCCACTGTTCTTCCAGAGCATCCTTCACATCGGAGCCCTTGATGGTCACGTATCCCAGCTCGTTCGAGAAGGGCATGACGTCGTAGCTCTGCTTGTAGGTGATGGTGCCATCGCTACCGGGTTCAAGATCCGCACGCAGACCGCCAGCATTGATCATGCCGATATCGACGGGGTTGCCATCGGGTGTGCGGATTGTTTCGCGCATCGCGTCAGCTGCCAGGTTGCCCAGAGTCGACTCGATACCGCGGTTACCGCCCTTTTCGATGCTTCCATCGGGCGCCTCGAAAATGCCACGGTGGAAGCTCTCGGTGTAGCCCCGTGCCACAACTTGGGCACCGGCAACGGCCGAGGCCTGCTGTGCGCGGGTAACAACTGCCTTCGTCTGGGGATCTTCACCACACTCGTAAACGGTCGCAGCAGGGATCAGCTTGGTGTCGGCCTTAACGACCTTTCCGGTCGCCGTATCGTAGGAGATCTGAATCAAGCCCAAGTTATCCGTGTAGGAACCCGAGGCAACACCCGCAAGAAGGGGGTTCTGAGAGGTGAGTTCGACCGCCGAATCGACATGGTCGAACTCGTAAGGAACGTGCGTGTCCCCACCCATGAGGCCGTCAACATCGGCGCTCATCTTCGGGTAGTTATTCTTCACGTCATCATCGAGCATGGCGATGACGATCTGCGCGGTTCCGTCCTGCTTGAGCTGCTTCGCCAGGGTGTTGATCTTGGCGATCGGATCCTTGAAAGTCAGGCCCTGAGTGGTTCCGGGGCTGAGCTTGTAGGGAACGTCCTCGGCAATCGCACCGATGAAGGCGACCGTCACTCCCGAAGGAGAGGTCCACAGCTTGTACTCTCCCAGGTAAGGAGTGCCCGCTCCCCACGTTCCCATTCCTTCAACGTTTGCTGCAAGGTAGGGGAAGTTCGTTTGAACAAATTCGGAGGGGTTTGAGCCATCGACGCGCTGCTTGAAGACGGCCTGGCCCATATCCAACTCATGATTACCCATGGTCGAGCCCAGGGGATGCATCGTGTTGAGCGCTTCAATGGTCGGATTGTCCTTCAACGCGCCCGAGGTGTAGGGAGACGCGCCAATGTTGTCGCCCAGCAGGGTGAAGCTTGAGTTCGGGTTCGTTGCGGTTGCTCGCTTGAGATAGCAATTCATCGCGGGAAGACCCGCCTCAACAACCTTGCCGCTCTTGCGGTCCTTTTGCATCTCGATGTGTCCGTGTACATCGGTCAGGTTGTACAGGTCCAAGGTGACGATATCGGATGCGCCGCGATCCGCACCGATTGCAGGGGCTGGGGCGGGAGTTGTCTCGCTTGCCGAGGCCGTGGCTTCGGCGGCGGGGGTCGGCGCGGTGGCCTCGGGGTTCGCCTCCGTCGTCGGGGTCGCCTCGCCAGCGGGGTCTGCGAAGGCAGCTAGAGGAGTTGCGAAGAGCGCGAGGGCTGCACTGGTCGCAATCACCGCCCTTCGGGTTCGAGTGAGCATATTGTTTCCTCTCATGATGGTTGGGTAAAGGTCAGAGGGTCCGGCGGCGCATGGTGCAGGCGACCACGCCCAGCACCAGGGCTCCCAAGGCCAGTGGAATGGTTTCATTCACGCCGGTCGAGGCCAGCTTGGAGCGCTTCTGCTTGGCTTTTGTTGCCGAGGCAGATTGTTCGGGGGTGCCTGCGGGGGCGCCGGGGTTAGACGAGGCCTGAGTCGAAGGCTGGGCGGAGGGGCCGACCGGCGGCTGGGTGATCGGGGTGATGAGATTCAGTCCGATGATCTCGGGATTGTGGTCGGAGGCGCGGTAGGGGTTGTCAGCCTCGAAAGCCAGGTAAGCGTTGTAGTTGGCGCGCGAGTATTCGAAGGCGATGCTTTCTTGTGCGTTCACTGCCCAGGACTTGACCTCGGTGATCAGCGGGTGTGCTGCAGAGTTCGCGAAGACGTGGTCCATGGATCCCGAGCGACCGCCATAGACGTAGGAGGAGTCGCCGTGGCCCGACTCGTGGGTCCATCCGGCATCGGTCAGGACTTTCAGGGGGTCTTCCTTGGTGTAGGCGTTGAAGTCACCGACAAGCAGAGTTGGGGTCCCATCAAAATGCTGAGCAAAAGTGGCAAGTGCCTGAGCTTGCTTGACGCGAACTCCATTGGAGTTACCCTGTCCATCGCCATTGTCAGTGTTCGCTGCTGCTTCTGCACCGGACAAGTTCTTGGGTGCGGACCCTTTGGACTTGAAGTGGTTGGCAATGACAACGAAGTTCTTGCCCTCGTGGTCTGCATCAGTAATCCGCTTGAATTCTTGGGCCAGGGGCTGACGCGCGAGGCCCGTGAACGCCGGATCATCGTAAATAACGGAGCCTCCGACCGGGGTAATTGTTGCCTTCTTGTAGATGAAAGCGATGCGGATGACATCCTCGTTTGCGGGAATGGTCGAGGGGCTGGGGACATAGGCCCAGACCTCAGATCCCGCAGCGGCATTGAGCGCATTGACCAGACTCTTGAGCGCACCGTCACGGTCAGTGCTCACACCGGACGCTACAGGGTTTTCGATTTCTTCCAATGCCACGACGTCGGCATCGATCGTGTTAATTGCCTGAACGATCTTGGTCTGTTGGTTCGCGAAAGCTTGCGCGGACCAGGCACCGCGGACCTTACAGTCCTTAGCGGTCACGTACTTGTGGTCGCGGTCCTCGTATCCCTTGCATCCGGCCTCGTTCTCGCCCAAGTCAGAGAAGTAGTTGAGAACGTTGAAGGTTGCAACCTTGGTATCCCCGCTCACTGTCGGAGCAGCTGGACGCTCTCCCGTGATGGTGATCGGAGACCGATCAGGGTAACCAGCGGTCATCTGCGTGGGCTGGAAAACGAAGCTTCCAAAGCGTGATTCCAAGACAACGGGTTTCGTGAAGGTCACGTGGTAGCCCACGCGAGCAGGGGCTCCGTTGGCCAGGTAGGCGTAGCGTTCTTTGTGCCCATTTTGCTTGAAGTTCGTCAGGTCCGTGGTCGAGGCATCGTCCAGGTCGATGGTCTTGGCAGCGTTTTCTGCCTCGTAGGCTTGAGCAGCGGCACCGGGGGCAACAACGTCGGTCGCTGTACGCAAAACCTCGGTTCCAGGGGTCAGCGAGAGCGTCCCGTAGCGGTTCGTCTTGTAGTTATCCGTAATTGTCCAGGTGTCCTTGGGCAGAACCAGCATGGATTCAAGCGCTTCCATCTGATCTTGCGTCGGCACACCGCTCAGTTCCGTGGGTTTAACGGGATCGCATCCACTCACTGCTGTGATATTTTGCGGAACTAGTTGAGTCAAACTCTGGGTTGAGGCGGTTGCATTTTTCACGTCTGAATACTCAGCCACTTTGCCCTTGACGACAACGCAGTCTCCAATGGAAGGCATCGTCGCAGAAGATTTCCCCATGAAGACGAAGAGGCCGTCGGAAGAGGTCCGCGAGGGATCCCAGGTTCCGCCTGTTCCAGGGGTTTGGATGGTGAAGCCTTCGAGTCCCTTGAGGTTCGCGTTCTCGCCCCTGGGGTAGGCCGCGGTCACAACACCTTTGGTTTCAACCGTCTGATTAGTCAGCTGGGAGTCATCACCATCGCCCGGGGTCTGAATATCCGGGATCGATACCAGCGCACTCACCGCGCGCGTCTGCCTAACATGTGCCGAGGCCTCGACGCTGGGTGTGGGCGTCGAGGCCTGAATTTCGCTTCCCGATGTCGGGTTGTCGCTGGGATCCGCGTAGGCAGCTAGCGGCATTCCAAAAAGGGAAAAGGCTGCCAGAGCACCGATCACTGTTCGCTTCTTCGCACGCAGCATGTGCAGCTTCCTCTCAAAGTGCACGATCAAAATGCACGGGCACCGCGACAATCGCGGCACCCGGGGCCAGTTGGAGTAATCTCCGAGCTGTAGACCCAGTCACTCAAAAGAGTAGCAAGCTCAGCGGATACCAAAGTACGATTTTCGAATATCCCAGAATCACTCCCGAAAATCGTCAGCAAACCCACAGGTAAGTTTGCGGTTTTCGCGCGATATAGGTGGTTTTTCTCCCCTCACACGGTCTCACGTGAGAAGCTTCGACTCAACAAGTCCGCAGCGGCTAATCTGGACTCATTAGGACATTTTAGGAAGGAATATCGACGATGTCTCAACCCCCGCTCCCTCCGACTCCTCCAGTTCCGCCTCCCGGACCGCTTTTCCAGCCGGGGCAACCGGCAGTGACTCCTGCACAGCCACAGCAGTCTCAACCAAAGAGGCGATCGATCGTTCCTCCACCACCCGAACCTGGACAGCAGTACGGGCAAGCCGCTTTCGTTGCGCAGCAATACCAGCAAGCCCCCGGTTTCCAACAGGCTCCCGTAAATCCTCAACAGTTCCAGCCAGGATCCGCAAGCGCGCAGCAGTTCCAAGCGGGTCCAGTGGCCCAGCAGCCTCCCGCAGCCGCGTTCCCTGCTTTCATGCCCACGCAGCCTCTCGGGGAACCCGGCGAATGCGCGCTCGCGATGCGCGGCCTCGTGAAGATCTTCGGAAACTTGGTTGCGGTGGCAAACCTCAACCTAGACATCCCCAAGGGATCCTTCTACGGCTTCGTCGGCCCCAATGGTGCAGGCAAGTCAACGACCCTCAACATGGCGACCGGTTTGTTGACCCCGGATTCTGGAACTGCTTTCGTCAACGGAATCGATGTGTGGGCGGATAATCTTGCTGCCCGCGCACAGCTTGGCGTCATGCCCGATGGGATGCGCCTGCTCGACCGCCTTTCCGGCCCTGATTTCTTGGTTCACGTCGGAATGCTGCGCGGTTTGCCTCGCGAAACTGCTCGCGAGCGCGCGCAGCAGCTGCTAGCGACTTTGGACCTGGTGGATGCAGGTAAGAAGCTGATCTCCGACTACTCGGCTGGTATGACGAAGAAGATCTCCCTTGCTGCGGCCCTCATCCATGCTCCCTCAGTCTTGGTCCTCGATGAGCCTTTCGAGGCGGTCGACCCGGTTTCGGCAGCAAATATCCGCCAGATCCTCGTCGATTTCACTCACCGGGGCGGAACGGTCATTTTGTCCAGCCACGTCATGGCCACCGTCCAGCAGCTGTGCACCCATGTTGCTGTGATTAATCACGGACAGGTTTTGGCTTCTGGAACGACTGCAGAAGTGGCGGGTGACATGTCCTTGGACGAGCGTTTTGCTCAGTTGGTGGGCGGCTTGCACACGAGCGAAGGGCTGTCATGGTTGGCCAACTGATTCGTTTGAAGCTGCGCATCATGTGGAACGTGATGTGCAAACAAGTCGTCGTCCTGCTCCTGTCACTCATGGCGATGCTTTACGGTCTGGGAATGGTTGGCGCTCTGTACGTTGGCGTCCTGGCTTTACGCGAATCTATCCCGCCAGAATTCATCATGCTCATCGGCCCCTTGGTTTTCCTCGGGTGGCTGATCCTACCGTTACTGTTCTCGACGATGGATAACACCCTGGAACCACGCCGCCTCTCCCCATTCATTGCGCCCTCACCCAAACTTGCCTTTGCTCTTGTGGCGGCGTCAGCGCTTGGAATTGGCGGGATTTTTTCATTACTCCTCTTCCTTGTACCCGCGTGGTTTTTCTTCACTCGCGGTGAATTACTGCTCTCACTAGGCGCAACCTGCGCTGCTGTTCTTACCCTCCTCACTGCGGTCATTTGGGCAAAGTCCGTGACGACGTGGGCGGGAAACCAAGTTTTGAAAAACTCGGAGCGCAAGAATTTTGCGTCTTTTGTCGGTTCGATGATTTTTGTTGCAGTTTTCGCACCGATGGGAATCTGGACGCAGTTTCTTATTCGTAATTTTTCCTACGATGCAGTTCTTGCCTTCGCTTCCAAGGTCTACACGACACCTTTTGGCGCCTTTTTCGGGGTACTTGAATCCTTGAGGCAAGGAGACTACCTCCTTGCGGGAATTCGCTGTGCAATCGGTCTTGCGACTCTCGCCCTAGGTTGGGTCCTCTGGATCCGCGTATTAAAGCCGTCGATGTACGGTAATGCAAACCGTGTTTCTGCCAAAGCGCGTGAGGCCATTGATGCTGGCCGCTATCACGTTGATGAGGCACGCGCCGAGGCTCAATTGACAAAGCAGCGCTCGGATTCGCGCTCAGCAGGACTCAAGCGTGTTCAACGCTGGCAGGCGCTCGGGCTTTCAGGCCGCTCGGCTGCGATGGCAACGAAGACGGCTTACTACTGGCTCCACGATTCTCGTCTGTCGGTGTCCTTAGGCTCGACGATCCTCTTCCCGGCGATGGCCGTTCTCATGGACCGAATGATTGACAGTGACGTGCGTGAATTCATGCCTTTCACTTTCGGCTTTTTCCTCTACCTTGCTCCGATCGTCATCGGCGCAAATATCGGTGCAAATATGCAATACGACTCAACAGCTGCATGGGTGCCGATTGCTGCCGGAATGACCGGGCGCGAGGATCGCTTAGGCCGCCTCTTGGGGTCCCTCGCTATTGTTACCCCGGTTATCCTCGTCGCCTCCGGCGCAGCATGCGTCATTATGGGAAAGAGCGTGCTTGATATCGTCTACACACTGTGCTTGTGCATTCTCTTCCTGGCTGCCTCATCAGGAATCGCAACCATTGTCGGAAGCCGCTGGGTCTACCCCGTTCAGCAACCTGGCGCATCGCCTCTGTCGACGCGAGGCGCAGGGGCTGGAATGGTGGCGATGTGGGCGACTTCTGCTGCAATGCTGGGCGCTTTGTTGGTCGCTTTGCCCGGCTGGCTTGCCTTGATCTTCACCACCGGCACAGGAATCCCCTTCATTATCGCTGTGGTCGTGTCTTTGGCCTGGAGCGCAGCCATCATCGCAATTTCAGTGGTGTGGGGCGGACGCTTGTGGGACCGCTACAAGGTCGAGATGTTGACAACAATGAAGTCATGGGCGGGAAACTAGAAGCCTCGTTTTCCACCGATTGACATATGGGTGTGGCCCGCAGGAATTCCTGCGGGCCACACCCATAGACGCGATATGTTCAGCGCGCCTGATAGGTCAGGCAGTCAGCGCCGGCAGATCCCACGCGAATCGCAGAGGCGGTGCACTCCAGACCGGTATTGAAGGAGCAGTCTGCCTTCTGGCAGGCGCCAACAACCGGGCTCTTGCGCTCGAGGCCGCCGCGAACCGAGAGCGGAACGAAGGTTGCGCAGGTACGTCCGTAGCCGATAGTCACGGCGCCAGCAGCGCAGCCATTGTTGTTGTACGAGCACTCCGAAACGGAGCAGTCCTGGACCAGGGGAAGGTCGATGGTCGTCATGATGTTCTCCTTGAAGAGTCGACACAAATTGTTAAGACCCCTCAAGAATGCATGTTTTATTTCGAAAAACGTATAGCAGCTTCTTTTCCGCGGAATACCAATGAAAACCGAGTGTCACTGACGAAGATTCTTCACGTATTTTCGATAAAGTCCACCCGGCTATTTACCTCAGGTTAGGCTGCGCTACACAAGGTATGGCACTGCAAGTTCTACTCGTCAAGAAGCTCTGCATTCAGTAGCCAAGCTTCTTCCAACTCGTCAATTTCCTGGCGAATCTGAGTTGACTGCGCAGACAAATCCGTCATCTCTTCCAAGGCACTTTGATCCTCAGCAATACGCGCAGCACATTCAGCGAGTTTTTCTTCGACCTTCTCAAGGCGCGTGCGCAAAGTATCGATCTTTCGCTCAAGCCTTGCGCTTTCTTTCTTCGCTGCTCGACGCGCAGCAGAATCAGTCATCCCCGTGCCTGTGGCGCCTGGCGAAGATTCCTCCCCCGCCGCATTTCCAGATTGACGAGGCCCAGCCACGCTTTCGCGAGCATCAGGAGATTGGGCACCACTGGCCTCGCGAATACTCAAGTACTCTTCGACTCCCCCGGGAAGGGCGCGAAGGCTTCCATCCCCCAAGAGCGCAACCTGGTGATCGGTCGCGCGCTCAAGAAGATAGCGATCGTGACTGACAACAACCAAGGTTCCCGGGAAGGCATCAAGGAGGTCTTCCATTGCAGCCAGGGTATCCGTGTCAAGATCGTTCGTTGGCTCATCGAGAAGAAGAACATTAGGCTCGGCCATGAGCAGGCGCATCAACTGCAAACGACGCCGCTCACCACCAGAGATCTCATTCACTCGCGTCCAAGCGCGCTCGCGAGTAAACCCCATTCTCTCCGTCATCTGCGAAGCGGAAACTTCCTTGCCGTCAACGATCACGCTGTGGGCGACCGCATCCACGGCCTCGACAACGCGTAGATCACTGAGCTCGTCAAGCTCGTGAGTATCCTGCGAAAGGGTGGCAATCTGGACGGTCTTTCCGCGTTTCACCCGGCCGCTTGTTGGCTCCAGATCACCACGAAGAAGATTAAGGATCGTCGTCTTACCTGCTCCGTTCACGCCGACGATCCCCACTCGCTCCCCCGGGGCCAAGCGCCACGTCACGTGGTCAAGGATCGTGCGCCGATCACCGTTAGGAGTATCGAAAGAAACGCTCACGTCTTCAAGATCAACAACGTCTTTCCCCAGACGAGCGGTCGCCATCTTGACCAGCTCGACGCTATCCCTAGGCGGCGGCACATCAGCGATCAGAGCCTCGGCCGCAGCGATGTGGAACTTTGGCTTCGATGTGCGCGCAGGAGCTCCACGACGAAGCCACGCGAGCTCTTTCGTCAAGAGATTCGCGCGCTTCTTAGCGGCGACATCGGCCTGGCGGACACGCTCGGCTCGCGCCAAAGTGTAAGCAGCATAGGAGCCATCATAGATTTCTACGCGGCCTGGAATCTGAGGACGAGAACCGCCCGGGTCGATCCCGGGAACGACTTCCCAAATGGTCTCGCACACTGCGTCCAAGAACCAACGATCGTGGGTGACAGCAATCAGTGCGCCGCTTGCACCTGGGCGCGCAAAACGCGCATTCAAGTGGCGCGCAAGCCATGCAACGCCTTCCACATCAAGGTGGTTCGTTGGTTCGTCCAAGCAAACGACATCGGAGGGAAGCGCGAGCACCCGTGCAAGGTCAACGCGGCGACGCTGCCCACCAGAGAGCGTTCCAACCAGAGCATGCAGGTCAATATCAGCCAAGAGACCTGCGTGAATATCGCGGATTGAACTCTGCGAAGCCCACTCGTATTCTTCGAGTCCCGGGTGAACAGCATCCATCACTCGGGCATTGTCATCAAGGTGATCCGCCTGCTCGAGCATGACCACGCGCAAACCATCACGAGTGATCACTTGCCCATCATCGGGCTGCTGCACCCCTGCAACAAGGCGCAAAAGCGTCGATTTTCCGGCGCCGTTGGGCCCCAAGATTCCGATTCGCGACGTATCTTCAACGCTAATATCGACATCGGCCAAGAGCTGACGCGAACCCGCGAGTGCTCCCAGAGATTGTGTGCCTAGTAGATGTGCCACCTAGCATTCCTCTTCTTCGACAATCGCGCCGCGCGCAGGACCCGAGGTGGGCAGGGTTGCACTCACTTCGGGACTGTGTGCCAAGGCCTCCGCAAGCTCGTCGGAGTGGTTCTTGTCGCGGGCGAGCACTGCAATCGTTGGTCCAGAGCCGGATAGTATCGCCGCGCAGGCACCAGCTGCCCGCGCATCGCGAATCGTTTCGGCAAGCTCGGGATACAGATGGAGCGCGGGCGCGGTTAAGTCATTACTCAACACCGGTGCCATGCTTGTTGCATCCCCCAGCAACGCACTCTGATCTTCTTGACTCAAAGGAGCAGGTTCTATTCCTGCGGCGCTATTTCCTGCTTCTCTCAAAGCATCCAGTGTTTTAAAGACCTCGGGAGTCGGCAGTCCCCGGTGTGCGCGGACCATGACCCAGTGATGGTGCGGCCAGGTGGAAGCATCTGTTCCATTCAAGGAGGTCAGAACATCTCCGCGTCCCTCCCCTACGCTCATACCACCCATGATGCAGGCGGGAACGTCTGCTCCGAGCCCGCGCCCGATCTGGCACAGTTGTTCAGAGCTCAGCCCTAGTTCCCATAAGCGGTTGCATGCAAGCAATGCAGCTGCTGCATCTGCCGATCCCCCGGCCATTCCCCCAGCGATGGGAATGTATTTGTCCACGCGGATCGAAACTCCCGCGCTGGTTTGTGCCCAGGGGCCCGTGGCCGCGAGTTTTTGGAGGACTTTTGCCGCGCGGTAAGCCAGATGCGATGTAGGATCTAGCTCGCTCATGAGCTGGGTCGCCCCCTGGTCAATGCCTCCGTCTGCGGCATATGCATGGGTTTCGATGTGAATCCCCGGTGACTTGGCCGTGCGCACACTGACGTACTCGCGGATATTCAAGCATTCGAATACAGTGACGAGGCCGTGGTAGCCCTGCATATCCGGCTGACCAACGCGCAGGATAAGATTCACTTTCCCCGGCGCAGATGCACGTACCTCACGCACTGGGCGACTCCGCCTGGCGTTCCTTCGCGTAACGATCTTGAGCAGGTAGTGGAATTGTTCCTTCGGCTCTCATTTCGAGGAGAGCACGACCAAGTCGCACATAGTCCTCAATCCCGAGCTTTTCGCCTCGAATAGAAGAATCCACCTGAGCACGATCGCACAGCTCTTGGGCGGTGTCTGCGCCTCCCGCCCAATTCTTCAAGGCGGCGCGCAGGGTCTTACGTCGTTGAGAGAAGGCCGTGTCGCAGGCCTCGAAAGTCGCAAGGCGCAAGGCGGTATCTCCGCGCGGGGTCTCCAAGCGACGCAGGGATACCAGCGCCGAATCGACGTTGGGAATGGGCCAAAACACGGAACGTCCAATGGTTCCAGCACGGTTCGCATTTCCGTACCAGGCAGCCTTGACCGAGGGAACGCCATAGGTTCGCGAACCCGGCTCTGCAGCCAAACGATCTGCGACCTCGGCTTGAACCATGACCAGGGCATAGTCAAGCGAAGGGAAAGACTCCATCATCGACAGCAGCAAAGGCACCGCAACGTTATAGGGAAGATTTGCGACCAGGTGCGTTGGAGCATCCCACTCCACCCCAAAGTCCGCCAAGCCTTCGATTTGCACGGCGTCACGATTAACAACGTGGAGGCGCTGGGCTGCATCGGGCATGCGCTGAGCAACGGTCACGGGCAGGGCACGAGCTAAAACGGGGTCAATTTCAATCGCTCGAACCCACGCGCCGGCCTCGAGAAGGCCGAGGGTCAAGGAACCCAGACCCGGTCCAACCTCAACGACCTGAGTTCCCTCACCGATCCCCGCATCTCGAACGATACGGCGGACGGTTCCGGCATCATGAACGAAGTTCTGTCCCAGGGTTTTCGTGGGGCGAACTCCCAGTGCTTCGCAGATCGCATGCACTTCGATGGGGCCAAGAAGCCCGCTCTCGCTGGGTTCTGCGTCACTGGGCAGACGCGGGGTGGAATAACGACGGGTTGAACTCACGCCCCCCATCCTAATTGATCAGTACCAACCGACGGAGTTTGAATGCGCGAGCGCCGAACAAGGAGTGCCGTAGCGACCGGCAATGTAGCCCAGACCCCAGTTGATCTGAGTGACGGGGTTGGTCTGCCAATCTGCACCGGCCGAGGCCATCTTGCTTCCCGGGAGAGCCTGCGGAATACCGTAGGCACCGGAGGATGCGTTCTTCGCGTAAGGGTTCCAACTAGATTCGCGATTCCATAAAGCAACGAGGCACTGGAACTCGGAATCTCCCCAGCCTCGGGCGGCAACCAAAGGCTTCGCGAGGCTCCGCGGGTCCTCACCCGAATAGGTCAGCGGGATATTCGCTGCGACCATCGCCTGTGCAACTTCAGTGGAGTTTCCGCCGGCAGCGGTAATTTCAGCTGCGCTTGAGAGCGTTCCAAGTTTTGCGCGGTAGCGAATGGAGCGGGTCCCATCCTCTTCGGTCTTTTCTTCAAGAGTCGCCTTGGGGTCAAGTCCGGCCTCAATCAGAGCCTTCGGGGTGACCTCTTTGGTTCCGATCGATCGGATCTGTGCGCTGGGTTCGCGAATCACCTTCGAGTTGAGCGGCGCCTCGAAGCGTTCACCGCCGTCGACGTTCTCGCTCCACGTCATCTCTTCGGCTTCGCCTTCAACGCCCTTGGTCGTCACCTGTTCTTCGCCGACGAAAAGCTGGTCGGAGTCTTGGCGATGTTCTTCAAAGGGAATGGCGACCTTGCGAGGAGCAAGTGAGCGCGTGACCTTGTGAATATCAATCGAGAGTCCCTCGGAAGTGGTCTTCACCTCGACTCGATCGAGGGGACTGAGGGTGATTCCCTCTTTTTCCAGGATCGAACGGGTATCCATTCCTTCGCGTGCGGTGATCGTGCGACTATTTCCGTCAACGATGACCTGCACTTGTCGGGTCTGCGAAACCAGTGGTGTCAGGCTCGAACGCGACTGGGAACGGTCAACTGCAAGAATTGCTTTCCCGGAATCCACTCCCATATCTGCCAGCACACCTTCGGCGGAAGGAGCTGTGGACCATAGCGTTTTGCGGGAGCCATCGATACTGAGCGTATAGGGCTTCGCAGTACGCACGACGATGGTTTGTCCGTCGCTGACCTGTTGGTGAATTGACGGTTGGACGAGGTCGTGTTCAGCCACCTCAACTCCGGCCTCGTTCAAGACGCCGGAAACCGAGTGCGCCCACGTCGAGACGGGGCGGATCACTCCGTCAACTTCAATATTGACCGTTGAGTGCTCGTGAGCGACGCCGATTCCCGCGATCCCGCACAGCAGGAAGCCAGCCGTGCTCGCAGTGACGAGGACAGCTTGCTTCGATGGTTCCCAAGAGTGGGCGCGGGGACGGGAGTGGCGTGCGGATGTGGTCACAAAAGTCCTAGTGCTCGAGCGCAGGCGGGCCACTGTCCCCATCCGGAGCGGGCCTGGAGAGCTTGGGCGCGCTGGGTCTGCTCCGCTGCCGAGGCCTCGGAAGGCAGTCCGGTACCACCCATTGCGCGCCACGTGGAAGCAGAGAACTGGTAGAGACCGTAGTAGCCGTTACCTGTGTTTGTTGTGGGGTTACCGCCGGATTCGCAGCGTGCGAGAGCGGCCCAGACGTCGTCACCAGTCACGGTTGCCGACGAGGTCGATGAGGACGATGCGGCAGAAGATGACGAGGCCGCCGCCGCTTCCTTCGTTCCGATCTTGACGATCTGCTTGACCGGTTCGGTGCGGTTCTCGGACACTACCTGGCTGACGATTTCTTGACCATCGCGACGCTCAACGTAGACGCTCCTCTTGATGGACCCATCGGAGCCCTCTTGAGCAACCTTACGGGTTCCCTTTGCCAAGGTGGAGTCTTCTTGTTCTTCGACTTCCTTCGTCAAAGTTTCTTCACGTTCTTCAACGCCGCGCTGAACGCGGATCACTCGAAGGAAGCTTCCCTGCTCATCGCTAGTGAAGACGACGCGATCGAGGAAGGAAACGTCAACACCGGCTTGGGAAAGAAGATCGGAGGCACTTGCACCTTGGCGTGCGTCAACCGTGTGGGTCTGCCCGTCCGCAACGACGCGGATAGAACCGCTCGCTGTTAGGGCGGGAAGCTCTGCGCGCGAGGTCGAACGATCAGTGGCGATAATGGCGCCCTTCGTCCCGACTTGTCCGAGCAGGTCATCAATGTCGGTTGCGGTCGACCACGTGGGAGTGGAGACGCCATCGATATCGACCATGTACTGCTGAGCGCGGCGAACAAGGATGGTCTGTCCGTTACTCACTCGTTCATGGAGTGAAGGCGCGACAAGGTCGTGCGAAGAAACTTCAACACCCGCGGTTGCTAATACGTCTGAGACCTTGCCCATAAACCCTGAAACGGGGATAGATACGCCATCAACTTCCAGAGTGACATCACGGAAGGACGAGGCGACGGCGGTACCGGCGATTCCGGTGACGGTCATGGCAGCAACTGCAGCGCTAGCGATAACAGCCTTGCGCGAGGGGTGTTGAATGTTCATATAGCTCCAAACTTCGGAGGTTTCGCCTGGCAGTTTCCCGAAGAAATGCGGCTCGCATGCGAGCCTGCGGCGAACGGACACTTCACACGCTACGGGGAAATTGAAGTCCAGGCGAGCGATAGTGATACGGAACATACACATAGGCCACATAAATCACAATTGTCACACCTGTAACAGCAGCTGAATGAGAGATTGATAAGTCAAATTGGCATTTATTCAGGGACGAACACTAGGATGGGGGGCAGATTGTCACCGCTGCAAAGAAGGGACCGTGAATAATGAAGTCACGCCAACGCGGGATCTACGCACTTGTAACGTGCATCGCCTTGGGAGTGTCCATGGCGGCATGTGGATCCTCGTCCAACGGATATATCCAGGGGGACGGCTCAGAACCCGCTTATAAAAAAACGGTCTTCTTCTCAACAGAACCGAACCAAGATCTCAGCGATTTGAGTTCTGTCTCTCCGCAGCCGGAAGGCAAAGAAACCTTCAGCCCCGAAGATTCAAAGCTCTTCCTCAACCGCTACCAGGTGGGCTACATCAAAGACAAACACACGCTGTTGGCAACGACCGATCGCGGTTCCTTCTCGTTCACTTTTAAAGGCGTAACGGTATTGCCGCAGACAACTCAAGATGGTCACAAGATCATCAAGGTTGATTACACCATGCAGAACCATTCACGGAAGAAAGAGACTCCCGACAATGCCCTGCGTTGGGTGTTCTACATGGCTTCTTCTCCACTTCCGGGCACTGACATTGCCAAGCAATACGCTGCTCACACCATCGACGATCCTAATCAGTTGACGATTTTTAAGCTCACTGACGTCGAATCACAGCTATTGAAGGCACCCGACACCAGCCAATTCACCTCCGATGACGCTCAGGTGAAGGCTGCAGGCGAACCGGTCGGGGACTACCTCGACCTCTCGAGAGAACAACAAGAAACCGTTTATTCTTCCCTCTTCCTTGCCCCGAGTGACCTCGGTTCAGTGAGTTTGAACTTCGTGGCATGCACAAACGGGAAAGGCCTGACTGCAGATATTTACTGCCGCGTCGTGCAACCGCTGGAAGGATCGCTTCAATGAGACTCGCACATACATTCAGTCGCGCCATTGCTGCGCTTGGCATTTTTACAGTGGTTTCTTTTGCCATTCCTGCCGCAGCTCATGCTGACGATTCAGTGAACCAACTGAAGAAAAACGATCCTTCGGCTTTCGAGTGGGCCGAGGGCGTTCAAGAGGTCAAGCAGGGCGATAGATTGATCGTTCCGACCCAGATGTCGCTCAAGAACTTTGAGACCCGTAAGGATATTGCCCCCTCAGGACAAGGGGCGCAATACACTCCGCCTTTCTCCGTTTATTCCGATGCGACGCTCACCGTTGATCTCGGTTTCAGCGTAGCGAGCTACGGTTCTCAGGGCCTTGCAATTGCTCCTAACCCAATCACCCTCATGACCCGCTCCCAGGCTAGCCCTTTGGCGGATATCACCGGAAACTCCGGCTGGGGACTTCTCCCCATGTACTACCTGGTCCAATACAACGACCTTGACACAGGCAAACTTCTAGAACGTCCGATTGTTCGTCGTATCCGCGTCAGTGACGAGGGTTTTCTCTCGCGTCCCCAAAATGTAGCGGTCAATGAGGAAGATAACGGCACTTTTACCGTCTCGTGGGACCCGGTCGAAGGTGCAGAGAGCTACTACCTGGTTCATCTCAATAGCACAGATGACAAGGGAGTGACTCGCCTCAATCCCAAGTTGATGGCGGAAACTTCAGCCACTTCGTGGAACTCTGATCAGCGCGAGGAAGGGGCACGCAAGCTCGATACGTATCTTAATACTGCGCTCATAGGTTTCGTCACCGAAGAAGACTACAAGGGTCTTAATTCAGATGGTGGCTTTACCGATGAACAGCTCGATGCCATGCTCAACGGAAAAGGCGCTCAGGTCGCTGTCATCGCCAAGAAGGGCGCGAAGGTTTCCAAGATGTCCAATTTCCTCGACATCTCAGATACGATGGGAAACACGCCCATGAAGATTGCATCAAGTGCGTGGCGAGAACTCAATCCGAACAACTCGGTTTTCCAAAGTCTGAGCGAGATGCCGACCCAGATTCCTATGGTCATGGC